>CAZLTV010000023.1:9156-37305 GCA_964562545.1 uncultured Mycobacterium sp.
AACGCTCTTCGCGCAAGCGCTCATCCACATAACGCTCTTCGCGCAAGCGCTCATCCACATAACACTCTTCGCGCAAGCGCTCATCCACATAACACTCTTCGCGCAAGCGCTCATCGGCGGCTTACCAGCCGCGTTCGGCGAGTCGGTGCGGCACCGGGATGTCGTCGACGTTGATGCCGACCATGGCCTCCCCCAGCCCACGCGACACCTTGGCCAACACGTCCGGATCGTCGTAGAACGTCGTGGCCTTGACAATCGCCGCCGCACGCTCAGCCGGATTACCCGCCTTGAAGATGCCCGACCCCACGAACACACCCTCAGCACCCAACTGCATCATCATCGCCGCATCAGCCGGAGTAGCGATACCACCCGCGGTGAACAGCGTCACAGGCAACTTCCCAGCCCGCGCCACCTCCACGACCAACTCGTAAGGCGCCTGCAACTCCTTGGCCGCAACATAAAGCTCATCTTCAGACAGCGACGTCAACCGCCGAATCTCGGCACCAATCTTGCGCATATGCGTCGTGGCATTCGACACATCACCAGTACCGGCCTCCCCCTTGGACCGGATCATCGCCGCACCCTCGGTGATGCGCCGCAACGCCTCACCAAGATTGGTCGCACCACACACGAACGGCACGGTGAACTTCCACTTATCGATGTGATTGGCGTAATCAGCCGGCGTCAGCACCTCCGACTCGTCGACGTAATCGACACCGAGGCTCTGCAAAATCTGCGCCTCCACGAAATGACCGATACGCGCCTTGGCCATCACCGGAATCGTCACCGCGGCGATAATGCCCTCGATCATGTCGGGATCACTCATCCGCGACACCCCACCCTGAGCCCGAATGTCGGCAGGCACCCGCTCCAGCGCCATCACCGCCACCGCACCCGCCCCTTCGGCGATACGGGCCTGTTCCGGAGTGACCACATCCATGATCACCCCGCCCTTGAGCATCTCGGCCATACCACGCTTAACCCGCGCGGTGCCCCGACTGGTTGGGCCCTCGGCCTCCGAGGGAAAGGACCCTAGCCCTTCGGTTTCCACTGCTGTCTCCTTCACATCGCTACCGATCCAGTCTAGATGTGGCGGCAAATGCATTTGTTCCGTGCGCACACGTGAGTAGCACCACTGCCCTCAGTCGATCGACTGCAACGATCTGGCCGACACCTCGTCCGGTGCGTCAGCCAGCGCGTTCGCCTCGCCGAGAAGTTCACCCAGCTGCAGCGGGTACACCGTCTCGCCGGCGGCGGCCAATTCGGCGATCATTGTCGCATCGCACCACTGGTGAGCATGGATATAGGTCCGCTCAAGCCCGGAGCGCCCGGACTCCGAAGGTTCGAAACGCTCGGTGCGGTGCACAAAGTACAGCTCCTCGCTGTAAATCACCGAACCGTTGAAGTCGATGACCGCGTTACGACTCCAGACCGGGCCGATCAGCTCGCCGGCCTCGACCTGCAGACCGGTCTCCTCGTCGAGTTCACGCACCGCCGCCTCGGCCAGCGATTCTCCGGCCTGCACCGCCCCGCCCACGGTGAACCACCAGCGCGGCGCCGGGTTCTGCGCGCTGGCCGGATCCGAGCCGCAGAACAACAACACCGCACCGTCCGCATCAAGCAGGATCACTCGAGCCGAGGTGCGCCTGGTCACCGACTGCCGGGCCGATGCCTCGCGGGCCTCCGCGATCTCGAAGTAACTCGGCGACACGGCCGTCCCGCCGAGCCGCAGGGCGCGCACCAACGGACGTTCACGCAATGCGAGCGTGTCGCGGACCGCGTCGTTGTGGAAACGGCGGGCCAGAAGCACCCGCGCCTCGGCGTCGGCCAACTCGGCGACCAGGGCCAGCGGCAACGACACCGGATCCACCCACGCCAACGCGCCCGACAGCTGGTTTTCAGCTAGCTCGCGAGCCTGTCGCGGAGCACGCTCAGCGGCATCGGCCAACGCAGCCAGGCGCCGACCATCGGGACCGCCGCCGTAGGCGTCGGCGGCAACCGCACGTGCCACCACAGCCCGTCGTGCCAGCGCGGCGTCAAGGGCCTGCCACGACAAGTCGTAGCGCACATGCAGACGGTCCAGCCGGTTGGCTGTCTGGTAAGCCCATCCGGCGACCACCAGAATTAGCACCAACACCGCGGCGACGAGGACCGCGGTCACCCACGGAATCGTCACAAGTACGCACCGCCCGCCACCCGGATCTTCGTCCCCGACCCGGCGACGGTCTCATACACCCGCATAATCTGGGCCGCGACCACCGACCAGTCGTAACGCTGCACCGCGATCGTTGCCCGCTCGACGTAACCGCTGCGGACCGCGTCGTCGGCGAGCACCTCGATCAGTCCCTCGGCCAGCGACCCCGAATCGTCGGCCGCAACCAGCCGACCGCACCGGCCATCATCGAGGACCCGGCGAAACGCGTCGAGGTCACTGGCCACCACCGCGGCACCGGCCGCCATCGCCTCAACCAAGACGATGCCGAAGCTCTCCCCACCGGTGTGCGGAGCGCAGTACACATCGGCGCTGCGCATCGCCGACGCCTTCACTGCGTCGTCCACTTGCCCGAGAAACCTCAGATGAGACGCCAACGGCCCGGCCTGCTCGCTGAGCTCGTCCCTGTCACCGTGACCGACGACGAGCAACTCGACGTCGGCAAACCGCGCGACAACGGCAGGCAGCGCACCGAGCAGGACGGCCATCCCCTTGCGGGGTTCGTTGAAGCGACCGAGGAACAACACCGTCTTACCGGGTCTCGGATAACCCGCCAGCGGCGCCGCCGACGCAAAGGATGCGACGTCCACGCCGTTGGGTATCTCTACGGCATCGCTTCCCAGAGCCTCCATCTGCCAGCGCCGGGCAAGATCCGACACCGCGATCCTGCCGACGATCTTCTCGTGCATCGGACGCAAGATCGGTTCGAATACCGATAACGTCAGCGATTTCGTCGTCGACGTGTGAAACGTCGCCACGATCGGCCCCTCGGCAAGGTTGAGCGCCAGCATCGACAGGCTCGGCGCATTGGGTTCATGCAGGTGCAGCACGTCGAAGTCACCCTGCATCAGCCACTTTTTGACCTTGCGATGAGTGGCCGGCCCGAACCGCAGCCGGGCCACCGACCCGTTGTAGGGAATCGGGACCGCTCGCCCACCGGAGACCACGTAGTCGGGCAGCGCGTCGTGGGCATCCGGCGAGGCCGGCGCGAGCACACTGACCTCGTGGCCGAGATCCTTCATCACCGCGGCCAGCTGCAACACGTGCGACTGCACCCCGCCGGGCACATCGAACGAGTAGGGGCAGACCATGCCGATCCGCATCAGGGCGATCGCTTCTTCGCGCAGGCGCTCACCATCAGGTCACCCTCATCGGCTTTCCCGGGAACCGCCTTGCGGCCCTTCCAAAAGGCGGACCCTGCGCTCCTCGGACAGGTCGGCAAGCCACTGCGGCTGCATCATGTGCCAGTCGGCGGGGTGGGCAGCGATATTGGCCGCGAAACGGTCCGCCAACGCCTGGGTGATCGTCGTGACATCACCTGAAGCGGTGTCCAGCTCTGGGAAAACCTGCATGCCCCAGCCCTCGTCTTCGAACCAACAATGCACCGGAAACAGCGGCGCCCCGGTGGCCAGCGCGAGCCGCGCCGGGCCGGCGGGCAGCCGAGAAGGCTCACCGAAGAAGTCGACCTGCACGCCGTTGCGGGTCAGGTCCCGGTCGGCCATCAGGCAAACCACTCCGTTGCCGAGCAGCCGGTCTCGCAGCACGTCGAACGGCGAGCGCTCACCGCCCGACGACGGCACCACTTCGAAACCCAACCGCTCACGGTAGGCAAGGAACCGGTTGTACAACGACTCGGGTTTGAGCCGTTCGGCGACGGTGATCAGGGAGCCGTGGTTCTGCACCAGCCAAACCCCGGCCATGTCCCAATTACCGCTGTGCGGCAACGCCAACACGGCACCGCGCCCTTGTGCCAACGCCGACCACAACATTTCGATGCCGGTGACGCTCAGCCGTGCACCGATCTGCGCGTGATCCATCGATGGCAGCCGGAAAGCTTCGCGCCAATACCGGGCGTAGGACGCCAGCGAGGCACGCATCAACTCATCCGGCACCTTCTCCGGGGCGACCCCGAGAACCCGGCCGAGGTTCTTGCGCAGCTGATCGGGTCCGCCGTTGCGGGCGGCATAACGCGCCCCGGCACCGAAGACGTTGCGCGCCACAACCTCCGGAGCGGCCCGCACCAATCGCCAGCCCGCCGCGTACCCCCAGTCGCTGAGCTGCGCTTGCAGGCGCGACGGATAGGACAGCAGACCATTTCGGTCGTCTCGGGTACCCGCCGGTGTCCTGGTCATTGCTCGGTGGTTTCAGGCTTTTCGGTGCGGTCGCCGCCAAACCGGTCCATCGCCGTCGGCGACACCCGCACGCTGTGCAACCGCTGCCCCACCGTGACGACGCTGGCCAGCGCGAGCACCCACATCGCCGCGTCGAGCATCCACGGCAGCCCGATCAGCGGAAGATCGGACAGCCCGGCCCCGGCCAGCACGATGACCAGCCGTTCTGGCCGTTCGATCAGACCACCGTCGCCGGAGAGTCCGCTGGCCTCGGCACGCGCCTTGATGTATGAGATGACCTGGGAAGACACCAGACAGATCATGGTTGCCACTACCAGTTCGGCGCTCTGCAGCGCGAACGCGGCCCACCACAGCAGACCGCAGAACACCGCGCCGTCACTGATTCGGTCGCAGGTCGCGTCGAGCACCGCCCCGAACCGGGTGCCGCCGCCGCGCTCACGGGCCATGGCTCCGTCGAGCATGTCGGCCAACACGAAGAACCCGACGACGAGCACACCGGCGAACAGTTGACCGGTCGGGAACAGGGTCAAAGCGCCCAGTACCGTGCCCGCGGTGCCGAGGATCGTGACGCTGTCGGGGGTCAACCCCAGCCGCAGTGCCCCCTTGGCGGCCGGCCGCGACAACTTCGCGTACGCAGCGCGAGTCATCAGGTAGAAACCGCTCACGATTGCTTGTCCCACTCGGTGGCCAGCAGTGCGCGGGTGTCCCGCAGCAGCTGCGGAATCACCTTGGAGTCTCCGATCACGGTGATGAAATTGGCGTCTCCACCCCAGCGCGGCACTACATGCATGTGCAGGTGCTCGGACAACGAACCACCGGCCGACGTCCCCAGGTTCAGGCCCACGTTGAAGCCGTGCGGATGCGAGACGGCCTTGATCACGCGAATTGCCTTCTGGGTGAACGCCATCAACTCGCAGCTTTCGCCTTCGGTGAGGTTCTCCAATTCGGCCACCCGCCGGTAGGGCACCACCATCAGATGACCTGGGTTATACGGGTAGAGGTTGAGCACCGCGTACACCAACTCCCCGCGGGCGACGACTAGCCCGTCCTCGTCGGACATGTTGGGGATGTCGGTGAAGGGCTCGGATGATGTCGCCGCGCCGGCCTTGACGGCGTCGGCGATATAGGTCATCCGGTGTGGCGTCCAGAGCCGCTGCAGATGGTCCGGGTCGCCGACGCCGCGGTCTACGATCGTGTCCTCCGAATCCACGTCACCCCTTGTCTGCTTCGCCGACGACGGCGACCAGTTCTGCGGTGGGCGTGGCATTCTCACGCCGCTGAACCCAGTCGACGATCGCATCGAGCGCCTTGTCGACGGGCACGCCGTTGATCTGTGTGCGGTCGCCGAACCGGAAACTGACCGCCTGGGCTTCCAGGTCGCGATCACCGGCCAGCACCATGAACGGCACCTTCTGGTTGGTGTGGTTGACGATCTTCTTGGCCATTCGGTCGTCGCTGATGTCGACCTCGGCGCGGATGCCCAACGTTTTGAGCCGGGTGATCAGCCCGTTGAGGTACGGAATGTGGCCGTCGGCAACCGGGATGCCGACCACCTGCACCGGCGCCAGCCAGGCGGGGAAGGCGCCCGCGTAGTGCTCGGTGAGGATTCCGAAGAACCGCTCGATCGAACCGAACAGGGCACGATGGATGAGCACCGGGCGCTTGCGGGAACCGTCGGCGGCGGTGTACTCCAACTCGAACCGGTCGGGCATGTTGAAGTCGAGCTGGATCGTCGACATCTGCCAGCTGCGCCCCAGCGCGTCACGGACCTGCACCGAAATCTTCGGCCCGTAGAACGCTGCCCCGCCCGGATCGGGTACCAACTCCAAGCCCGACGCTTCGGCGACCTCCCGCAGCGTCTCGGTGGCCTCTTCCCAGATCTCGTCGGAGCCGACGAACTTCTCCGGATCTTTGGTGGACAGCTCGAGGTAGTAGTCGTTGAGCCCGTAATCGGCGAGCAACTCGAGGACGAACTGCAGCAGCGAGGCAAGCTCCTCGCGCATTTGCTCGCGGGTGGTGTAGATGTGGGCGTCGTCTTGGGTCATGCCGCGCACCCGGGTCAGCCCGTGGACGACGCCGGACTTCTCGTAGCGGTACACGCTGCCGAACTCGAACAGCCGCAACGGAAGCTCGCGGTAGGAGCGGCCCCGGGACCGGTAGATCAGGTGGTGCATCGGGCAGTTCATCGGCTTGAGGTAGTAGTCCTGGCCCGGTTTGCGCACGGTGCCGTCGGCGTCGTACTCGGCGTCGATGTGCATGGGCGGGAACATGCCGTCGGCATACCACTCAAGGTGACCCGAGGTGATGTACAGCTGTTCTTTGGTGATATGCGGCGTGTTGACGAACTCGTAGCCCGCCTGGCTGTGCTTACGCCGCGAGTAATCCTCCAGTTCGCGGCGCACGACGCCCCCCTTGGGGTGGAACACCGGAAGACCCGAACCGAGCTCCTCGGGAAAGCTGAACAGGTCCAGTTCGGTGCCGAGCCTGCGGTGATCGCGGCGCTGCGCCTCTTCGATCAGTTCGAGATGCCGCTCGAGCGCCTCCTCGGTCTCCCATGCGGTGCCGTAGATGCGCTGCAAGCTGGCGTTGTTCTGATCGCCACGCCAATAGGCCGCCGAACTGCGGGTCAACTTGAACGCCGGAATGTAACGAGTGGTCGGGATATGCGGTCCGCGGCACAGGTCACCCCACTCCCGGTCGCGGGTGCGGGGGTTGAGGTTGTCGTAGGCGGTGAGTTCATCACCACCGACCTCCATCACATCCGGGTCGCCGGATTTGTCGTCGATCAGTTCCAGCTTGTAAGGCTCGCCGGCCAACTCCTCACGGGCCTGGTCCTTGGATTCGAAGACCCGCCGGGAGAACAGCTGCCCTTGTTTGACGATCTGACGCATCCGCTTCTCGAGGGCCTCGAGGTCCTCCGGGGTGAACGGTTCGGCCACCTGGAAGTCGTAGTAGAAGCCGTCGGTGATCGGTGGGCCGATTCCCAGCTTGGCGTCCGGGAACATGGCCTGTACGGCCTGGGCCAGGACGTGGGCCGCCGAGTGGCGGATGACGTTGCGTCCGTCGTCGGTGTTGGCGGCCACGGGCGTCACTTCGACGTCGACGTCCGGTGCCCACGACAGGTCACGCAACCTTCCCTCGGTGTCGCGAACGACGACGACGGCGTCCGGGGCTCCCCGGCCCGGCAAGCCGGCGTCGCGCACCGCCTGCCCTGCGGTCGTCCCCGCAGCGACCCGGATCGGGACTGCCAGGACGGGGCTGACGGGGGCGCTCATCGCGGGTTCTCCAAACTCTCAGACGTGCCAAGGTGACGGTCGGGTATCGACCGCGACCATGCTATCGGGATCAGGCGCTAGGACCCGATACCAATAGGGCTATCGAGCCACGCGGGCTCGTAGCCGACCAGCTCTCCAGCGAAGTCCAGCGCTCCGAACAGCCACAACGTGCCAATGACGACCGCAGCTGTAAACACGACACCGAGCGCTTGAATCCACAGTCCTTGCTGCTTGAACCATGCCATCACCGCGTCGTAGCGCGCACGCACGTACACCAGCAGCCGCTGCGCCCAGGCGAACTCGGTGGCCAGGATCGCCAAGCCGACGAATACGATGGCCCATCCCGGACCCGGGTACGGGATGGCAATCACCCCGACGACGAGAACCACCAGCCCGACCACGGCCACCCCGATGCGATACCCCGCATCGATGGCCGGCCGGCCGCGAAGCCGGTCACGCCAGCGTGCCCACCGCTGGGTGAACCCGATGCGCTGCCCGTCGCTCACGGTTGTCCGGGCTTCAGCTTTACGAACAGGGCATTGGCTTCGGCCAGGACGTCCGGGCCGTCACAGATCCGGCCGGAGACGAAGATCTTGCGGTCGATGACGTCGTCGATACCGGCATCGACCTGGACCTGCTTGCCCACGGGGACGATCTTTCGGTAGTCCACGTGCAAGAACGCGGTGCGCTGGGCTTGGCTGCCGCTGAGTTTGAAGGCGGCGAAGCCCAACAACGAATCGAACAGGTGGGCTATCTCACCGCCGTGCACGGCGCCGTTGCGGCCGAGGTGGAAGCGGCGGAACTGCGCGACCCCACCGACGCGGCCCGCATCGGTGATATGCAGGTCCAGCGGAACGGACAGGATGTTGCCGCGGTTGGGCAGGTCCATCCGGCGGCCCGAAGGCGTGCACCATTCGTCGGTGTCGTAGGGCTCCAGTAGCTGCCCGGCCTTCTCGATCAGGTCCGCAACGTGGGTGATCACGTCGTCGGGCGCGTCGGCAGCTCGGGCGTGGTCTTGCAGGACCCGGATCGCTTCGATGAACCGCCCGTAGTCCGGGCCGCCACGCGTGGTGGGTTCGGGTGGGTTGAAGCCTCCGCCGGGGTGTTCGTGGACGGGGTCGTTGACGCTCACTTGATCACCGTATGGGCTGATCGCCGGCACAGCCGCCGCGACCTCGCTCACCGGGTCGAATTCGGCGGCGGTGGCGGCGCGCTTGACCGGCGCGCGGGGAGGTCATGGCGACGACGCTACGCGCCGCGACGGCGCGCTGACCTCCGTGACCTCAGTGACCTCCGATGACCGTCTCGCGCCAGCGCCGAGGGGTGCACCGGTATCTCAGGCCCCCCGCCGGAGTCGGTCGCTGATCGAACTCCGTGTATGCGGCGGCAATGCGCCTGCGCTCGGCGGTAGCCTAAGACGCCATATTGAAGATCGAGGCAGTGGACGGTGACGGTGAACGATCCAGCCGGTGTGGAGGCTACGCACTTACGGGTGGCCGAGCTGGTACAGGGCTTGCACAACAGGCCAGATACCGATTCAGACACTGTGGTCGCCGAATTGGCCGAATTCGCGGCAATGGAGATCCCGGGAGCCCAGTACGCCGGGATCACACTGACCCGCAACGCCAAGAGCATCGAGACTCCGGCCGCCACCCATTACTGGCCGGTGCTGCTGGACAAGATCCAGCAGCGCCACCGCGAGGGCCCCTGTTTGACAGCTGCGTGGGAGGAGAAAACCATCCACGTTCCCGACATCCAGACCGAAGACCGGTTCCCTGACTATCGGCGTGATGCGCTGGCCGAGACGCCGATCCGCTCCATCATGGCGTTTCAGCTGTTCATCGCCGACGAGACGCTCGGCGCGTTGAACGTGTACTCCGAGCAACCCCATGCCTTCAGTTCGGAGTCACGCACGCTAGGGCTGATCTTTGCCGCGCACTCTTCCGTGGCGTGGAATTCGGCGCGCCGTGACGACCAGTTCCGGCGAGCGCTGGCCAGCCGCGACATCATCGGCCAGGCCAAAGGCATGATCATGGAGCGCTACCGCGTGGATGCGGTTCAGGCATTCGAGGTGCTCCGCAAGCTGTCACAGGACTCCAATGTGCCGCTGATGAAGGTCGCAACCGAACTGGTCAACGACGCCAGGGCGGGCGAGGCCTGATCCGGGCCGTGGGCTGGGTACATGCCAGCCACGTCATTCCAGCGATCGACCGTGGCTGACGGGCGGCTGCGGTCTCACCCCGGCAACGGCGCGCGCCAGATCAGGCATGTTCCGCCCTCCGGCGCGGTTTGCACACGGAAGGAGCCGCCAAGCTCCTCCGCTCGACGACGCAGATTCGTGAGTCCGCTCCCGGTGACGTCGGAGCTGATGCCGCATCCGTTATCGACCACCTCGATCGCCAGGTCGTCATCGATGGTCACGGTCACCGTCAACGCCGTAGCCTCGGCGTGGCGAACCGCGTTGCTGACCGCTTCCCGGACCACCGCCTCGGCATGATCAGCCAGCTCCGCGTCGACGACCGACAGGGGGCCGTTGTACTGCGCGGAAGTGCGGACCCCCGCCCCGGGGAACGCCGCTATCGCGGCGTCGAGGCGCTGCCGTAGCCTCGTTATCCCAGACGATCCTCCATGCAGGTCGAAGATGGTGGTCCTGATGTCCTGAATCACATCCTGCAGATCATCGATCGACACCAACAAGCGCTGGCGCACCTCGTCAGACCGGGCTCGCGCCATGGTGCCCTGCAGCGACAGGCCCACGGCGAACAGTCGCTGGATCACATGGTCATGGAGGTCACGCGCAATGCGATCGCGGTCGGTGAGGACGCTGAGTTCCCGAATCCTGCGCTGAGTGCTCGCCAGCTGCCACGCCAACGCAGCCTGGTCAGCGAACGCCGACATCATATCGAGTTCTTCGACGCGAAACGGTTGCGCACCAACGGCTCTGACGGTAATCAGCACCCCCGCCACCGAATCGGTGGCGCGCAGCGGAAGCACCAACGCCGGTCCGCCGTCATGCCCGACGCCGACATCGGTGCCGGTGAACCTCCCGGCGGCACGTTCGGTGAACGCGCGCCCGATCACCGTCCCGCGAACCGGTATCGGGCCTTTGGAACTGCCCACACCCTCACCGGCCGAGGCGATGATCGTCAACTCGGTGACGTCTTCGGGAGCTTGGTCGGGGTCGGCGGGAATCGCCACGAAAGTGGCGGCTGCACCGCTGAGCTTCTGGGTTTCTTCGGCGACCGACCGGAATATGGTGGCGGGTTCGACGCCGGAGAGCAGCTGAGTACCGATATCGCGGGTGGCCGCAATCCAGGATTGGCGGGCACGCGACTGCTCGTAGAGGCGGGCGTTATCGATGGCGATCCCGGCGGCGGCGGCCAGCGCCTGGACGAGAACCTCGTCGTCCTCACTGAACGGCTGGTCACCTCTTTTGTCGGTGAGGTAGAGGTTCCCGAAGACCTCATCGCGGATCCGCACCGGCACCCCGAGAAAGGTGCGCATGGGCGGATGGTGAGCCGGGAAACCCACCGACGACGCGTGGTTCGAAATATTCTCCAGACGAATGGGTTTGGGGTTGACCAGCAGCGCACCCAACACACCGCGCCCCTCGGGCAGGTGGCCGATTTTATCCCGGGTCGCCTCGTCGATTCCCTCGTAGACGAACTCGACGAGTTCGTCGTCATAGCCGCGCACGCCCAGGGCCCCGTATTGTGCGTCGACCAACTCAATCGCGGTATGGACGATGGTGCGCAGGGTGTCGTCGAGCTCGAGACCGGAGGTGACCACCAGCATCGCCTCAACGAGCCCGTCGAGGCGGTCCCGGCCCTGAATGATCTGCTCGACCCGGTCATGTACCTCGGTGAGCAGTTCACGCAGGCGCAATTGGGACAGGGTGTCTCGAACTGGGCGCGCTCCACCGTCACCACCGGGCCGACCTGTTTGAGCCACGACCTATGGTCTACCACCACCGACCACCGTTCGTCATGTCCTTGAGGACCATTGGCCCTGTTCGACCAGGCAGCGGGCAGGCAACCTGACAGTGGTATCGAACGGAGACCACGATGACCGCGACACAGGTCCGCACCGAATTGATCATCGAGGCTCTGCGGCTGGCATGTCGGGCTCCGTCCCTGCACAACAGCCAACCGTGGCGCTGGGTGCTGACCGATAGCGCCCTCGATCTGTTCCTCGACCCTCACCGCCTGGTCCGCGGCACCGACAGTGCCGGACGTGAAGCCGTAATCAGCTGCGGCGCGGTGCTGCACCACTTCCGGGTCGCGATGTCCGCCGCCGGTTACGACACCTCGGTGACACGGTTTCCGGACCCCGACGATCGAATTCACCTGGCAACTGTCGAGTTTGCCGCCGCCCAGTCGGTGACCGATGAACAGAAACGCCGAGCAGACGCCATCCTGGCCCGCTATACCGATCGACTGCCGTTTGCCGCACCCCCCGACGCCGAATCCCTCGGGTGTGCCCTCGGCGCGGTCGCCGAACAACGCGTCGTGCGCCTCGACGTGCTGGCCGACGACGTGCATGAGTTCCTTGCCGAGACATCGCATCTCACCGAGGCCCTTCGCTGTTACGATGCCGAATACCGCGCCGAACTCACCTGGTGGACCGCAGATTTTGTCGCCGACGACGGGATTCCGGGGACCTCGCTGGTTTCTGCGGTGGAAAGCGACCGGGTTCAGATCGGCCGGAACTTCCCCGTCGTCACCGGAACCGAACGGCGTTCCGAGATCAGCGACGACCGCTCAGCGATCCTGGTGCTCTCCACCCCCGACGACTCTGACCAAAGCGCGCTGCGCTGCGGCGAAGCACTGTCGGCTGTGCTGCTCGATGCCACTGCAGCGGGATTGGCGACCTGCACGTTGACACACATCACAGAGGTCCCAGAGGGTCGCGAGGTGGTCGCCTCGCTGATCGGCAACGCCGCGGTGCCCCAGGTCCTCGTGCGAGCCGGTCAGGCACCCGCGTTGGCCGTCGCCCCGCCTCCGACGCCACGACGGCCGGTCGAACACGTTCTCCGAATCGAAAGAGGCCGACCATGCTGAGCAGCAATCCGTCCCCAAGTGTGGTCGTGGCGATCGACGGCTCCCCCGCCGCCGTGGATGCGGCGTTGTGGGCGGTCGAGGAGGCACTTGATCGCGATATCCCGTTGCGCTTCGTCTACGTCATCGAACCGGTGCCTCCCGCGGTCACCGACGCCCAGGAAGGTGCGCGCCGGCTCGCCACCGCAGAGGTGGCGGTGCGCTACGCGGTCACCGCGGTCGAATCGACCGAAAGCCCGGTCAAGATTGAGGTCGAGATCCTTCAGGGACCCGTCGTACACACTTTGCTGGAGGCTTCCCGATCTGCGGCGATGCTCTGTGTCGGCGCACGGGGCATCAAGCACGCAACACAAGGTCGCATCGGCTCGACCGCTGCGGCGCTGTCATCCGCGGCGCGATGCCCGGTGGCGATCGTGCGCGCGCACCGACCTCACGACCTGCGTGATCGGGCGGTGGTGATCGAGATCGACGACAACGCCGCGGGGAGCGCAGTGCTGCAGCGTGGGCTCGCCGCGGCGCGCAGGCGGCATGCGCCGGCGCGGGTGCTGACACCGACCCACATGTACGGCGACGCACAGACCCCGTGGGAGCGCCGGCTGGCGGAGTGGCGCCGTAGCTACCCAGATCTCGACATCACCACCGTGAGCTTGCGCGAGGACATCCTCGACTACCTGGCCGACCATGCGGATAGGATCCAACTCGTGGTCACCAGCCGCGAACGGCCCGGTGGTATTGCCCCGCTCGTCAACGCGCCCGGCAATACCGCGCTCCGGGACACCGACTGTTCGATACTGGTGTGCGAACCACACAACGCACTGTGACCGTGCCGATCCGCAAGGGGTATGACTTCTGACATGGTGAAGGTTTTCCTGGTGGACGACCATGAGGTCGTCCGGCGAGGGTTAGTCGACCTGCTCGGCAGTGACCCCGAACTCGACGTCATCGGCGAAGCCGGGTCCGTTTCCGAGGCCCTGGCGCGAATCCCGGCGCTTCAGCCCGATGTCGCGGTCCTCGACGTTCGCCTGCCCGACGGAAACGGCATCGAGTTGTGCCGCGACCTACTATCCCGGCTGCCCGGTCTGCGATGCCTGATGCTCACGTCGTTCACCTCAGATGAGGCGATGCTCGACGCCATCCTGGCCGGCGCCAGCGGCTACGTCGTCAAAGACATCAAGGGCATGGAGCTGGCCCAGGCGATCAAAGAGGTCGGGGCCGGCCGTTCCCTGCTGGACAACCGTGCGGCCGCGGCGCTGATGGCGAAGCTACGCGGCGACGGCGCCCAGCAGCATGACCCCCTGTCGGAGTTGACCGATCAGGAACGGGTGCTGCTCGACCTTCTCGGCGAAGGACTGACGAACAAGCAGATCGCGGCGCGCATGTTCCTGGCCGAGAAGACGGTAAAGAATTACGTCTCGCGTCTGCTTGCCAAGCTGGGCATGGAGCGGCGCACACAGGCCGCGGTTTTCGTGTCCAAACTCGACCGGCACCACCACTCCGAGCCGGAGTGAGGGCGTGGGGCACGGACCTTGGAGCGAGGACCGCTGCCCACCCCGCACTCACACCATCGGCGAATCGTCGAGGTTGAAAACAAACTCCGACAGGTCCCGCCGCGGTGTGGCCGGCAATGGGTCGGCATTGACCGGAGCCCACCCGATGCGAAGCAACATCTGCGGGTATCCGTCGTCACCGAACACATCCGCACTGATTGCCTGCCGGGTCTCGGTGACCTCCAGCGGCTCGGTGACCGGGCAGCTCGCCAGCCCGAGCGCCGTCGCGGACAGCAGCACGATGCTCGTTGCCTCACCGGCCCGAAGCCACGACAGGCGATCGTCGTCGACGGTGCCCAGAGCCAGCACTGCGGCCTTGTCGTCGACGGCGTCGGCGTTCTGGTTGTGCGGCAGCACGCCTCCGGCGAAGACCCTCGGCGGAACCCTGCCGGCGCCGTCGGCATCGGGCACGCTGCGGGCCGGAACTCCGGCCGTCGATGCGTATCTACCGCTCCAGGTTGCCAGCTCGGCGAGGTACTCGCGATCAGAACGGTGCCGAAACGCGGCGTCGGTGACCAGCAACCGGAGTCCTTCGAGGTCTTCGACCCGGCGCAGCAACACCCCGGCACGCGCCGCACGGGCACCCATCAGTGCGATGTCACCACGCGGAACCGGCCACGAACTGTAGTGGCGGCGATCAGTGCGCCGGCGGGGAATCGCCGCCGCCAAGGTGATGTCGAGATCGGCCGCCGGATACGGGTAAGGCTCCAGCACCGCCAGATGGTTAGGGTCCTCCGGATTGGGCAGCCGATGAATTCTGGTCTGCCAGCCGAGCGCGGCCAGCGCCACCGCACAATGGTTCAGGGCCGCACCACAACTGAGTACGAGGTCACGGCCGTCCGGATCGGTGTGCGGTAGCAGCAGATCAGGATTGGCGTACAGGTGCATGCTGCCGTCGCCCAGCCGCCACTGCCATGGTTGGGAGTTGTGCACCGAAGGAGCGCGGCCGGCCAGGGCCAGGGCGGACTGCAGCGTCGCGGTGTCGGGGAAAGAAGTGCTCATCGCCTCATCACCTGTCCGAAATCGTTGTCTCCATTCAGAGTGCGTGGTGACGACAGGTTTGAAGAGGGCACAAAGACCTTTGCTGCACCTCTCCCAGGACCCTTCTAACGCTGTGGCCGTGGCTGCGGAGTATGCAGCCACGCCGCGCAGTTCGGCGGGAGCACGCCCCCGATTCCGGGCTCCGAGGAAAGCGCGAGAGTCATGGTCTCGGGCAGCGGCACCGCGGTCTCTCCGGTATTGACCCAGCACTGGGCTCCGCCGCGCTCGAATGCCGCGACCTGCGAGGTGACGGTCAGCCAGGTGAGCTCGCCGGCATCACGCCACATCGCTCGACGCAGCTGCAGTGCACGGCGATACAGGTTCAGCGTCGACTCGGGGTCACGATCCTGCGCTTGAACACTGTGTTCGGCCCAATGCTCGGGTTGGGGCAGCCATGTCGCGACGCCGGCCTCGGCAGCGAACCCGTACGGCGGTGATGTCTCGGTCCACGGCAACGGAACCCGGCAACCATCCCTACCGACGTCGGTGAACCCGGACTGTACCCAGGTCGGGTCCTGGCGCACGTCGTCGGGCAGGTCCTCGACCTCCTCGAGCGCCAATTCCTCGCCCTGGAAAACGTAGGCGGTTCCGGGCAGGGCCAACTGCACCAGCGCTGCGGCTCGAGCGCGCTGGCGACCGAGTGCGTGATCGGGGTCTTCCTCGGCCCACCGATCGCGCTCCCAATCGGTGCCGACGAGATGAACCGGTTGCGATCGGGCGAACCGGGTGACCGTGCGGGTCACGTCGTGGTTTGACAGCACCCAGGTCGGTGGCGCCCCTACGGTCGCGGCTCCCCCGATGGCGTCGTCGATGACGGTGCGCATCACCTCCGCGCGCCATGGCGCGCGCAGGAAGTCGAACTGGAACGCGGTGTGCAGTTCATCGGCACGCAGGTAGCGGGCCAACCGCTCGTTGCTGCCAACCCATGCTTCGGCGATGAAGATCCGTTCGGGCGCATAGCGGTCTGCCACCGCGCGCCAGCCGCGATACACCTCGTGCACACCGTCTTGATCCCAGGCGGGGTGGCCTTCATCGCTTTCGACCAACGATCCGGGGGCACTCGATGCGGTGTCGGGCAGCCCGGGTTTTTTGACCAGACCGTGCGCCACGTCGATCCGGAATCCGTCGACGCCCCGGTCGAACCAGAACGCCAGGATGTCTTCGAACTCGCGGCGGACCTCGTCGTGGTTCCAGTTGAGGTCCGGCTGGCCGGGAGCGAATAGGTGCAGATACCACTGGCCGTCGGCAACTCTGGTCCATGCTGGGCCGCCGAAAATGCTCTGCCAGTTGTTGGGTGGCAGTTCGCCATCGGTGCCGCGGCCGGCTCGGAAGTGGTACCTGGACCGGGCGCCGGGCTCGTCTGCCAGCGCCGCACGGAACCATGCGTGATGGTCGGAGGTGTGGTTGGGCACGATGTCGAGCAGAACTTTGATGCCCAGCTCGTGGGCCTCGGCAATCGCCGCCTGCGCCTCGGCAAGCGAGCCGTAGGCCGGTTCGATGTCGCGGTAGTCGGCAACGTCGTAGCCTGCGTCGGCCATCGGTGAGGGATACCACGGGTTGATCCAGATGGCGTCGACTCCCAGCTGGCCCAGGTACGGCAGCCGTTCCCGCATGCCCTTGATGTCGCCGATGCCGTCGCCATTTCCATCGGCGAAGCTGCGGATGTAGACCTGGTAGACAACGGCGGTCTGCCACCACGACGTACTCGAGACGGGCACAGCTCTCCTCTGCCGATACGTAAACGTTTTCTCCTCAAGAGTCTGTGAAAGACAAGACCATGTCAAACCTCGATCCAGAGACGAAAATATTTTCGTTGAGCTAACCTGGGTCCCTGATGATTCCCAGGCAGACGGTCAACATGACCGACGTCGCACGCCGGTGCGGGGTCTCGATCGCCTCGGTATCCCGCGCGCTACGCGGCGAGCCCGGTGTGTCCGCCGCGACGCGGGACCGCATTTTGTCGGCCGCGCGGGATCTGGCCTACGTGGTCTCGCCCGAGGCATCGCGTCTATCCGGTGGCCCCACCGGTCGGGTCGGCGTCGTCGTGCCCCGGATCGACGCCTGGTTCTACTCCACCGTCCTGGCCGGCATCGCCGGCGAATTCGACTCCGTCGGTATTGATCTCATACTTTGCACACTGCCCAACTCGGCGTCCCGACACCGCTTCTTCGAGGCACTTCCGTTGCGACGCAAGGTGGACGCGGTGATCGTCGTCTCCGTGCCTCTGACCACCAGGGAACGCACCCGGCTCCAACAACTCGACGTACCCACTGTGCATGTCGGAGGTCATCATCCGGCGACGGGCCAGCCCTGGGTCGGCATCGACGACGAGAGCGCCGCCCGACAAGCAGTCGGGCACCTGCTCCGAATCGGGCATCGGGATATCGCGATGATCCAGGCCGTCGACAACGAGGGCACACCGTGGGCCGCCGACGAAGCCAGAATCCGCGGCTTTCACCGCCAAATCGGCGAAGCGGGGCTACCCGATCCCACCGTGGTGCGGGTTCCCTGGGGCATCGACGGCGGCGCGCACGGTATGGAGATCCTGCTCAGCGACCAACAGTTGCCCACAGCGGTGTTCTGCCATTCCGACGAGATCGCCCTTGGCGCACTGCGCACCTTACGCAGGTCAGGAATATCTGTCCCGCAGCAGATCTCAGTGATCGGCGTCGATGATCACCCGTCAGCCGAGCTGAGCGAACTGACCACGGTGTCTCAACCGGTGAGCGAACAGGGCCGCATCGCCGCCCAGCTCGTACTCGCACGCCTTGAAAACGACAGTTCGACCGTTACGCCAGCGGTGACGACACTGCCAACCCGGTTGGTGATCCGTAACTCCACCGCCCCGCCACGCTGACACCACTGTCACAACCCGACTGTGAGATGTGACACACTCATCGTCGTACCGGATGCGCGCTGCTCGTGGGCATCATCCGGGCTGGACCTTCACACCTGGCTTCAACGACGAGGACGTGATGAGACGACATCAGTTCGCCCGAGGGCGACGCCGCCGCGCGACAGTGCTGGCCAGCGCTGCGCTGCTCGCGACAACTCTGCTGTCCGGCTGCGGCAGCCCGGACGGTACACCGACGCTAACGTGGTACATCCTGCCGGACAACGGTGGCTCCGAGGCGCGGGCGCAGCAATGCCAGGACGCCTCCGGTGGCGCCTATCAGGTGCGCATCGAAGCGCTGCCCAGCACCGCCACCGCCCAACGGGAGCAGATGGTGCGCCGGCTGGCAGCGCGCGACTCGTCGATCGATCTCGTCAGCCTCGACGTGGTCTTCACCGCCGAGTTCGCCAACGCTGGCTTCCTGCGTCCGTTCAGCGCCGAGGAGACCGGCCGGTTGACCGCCGGTATGTTGCCGGCGCCGGTACAGACCGGGATGTGGGACGACCAGCTGTTCGGCGCACCCTACAAGACCAACACCCAGTTGCTGTGGTACCGCAAGTCGCTGGCCGAAGCCGCCGGCGTCGACCCGAGCAGTCCCACCTTCACCTGGGACGAGATGCTCAACGCCGCTGTGGGGCAGGACAAGACGGTTGCGGTGCAGGCCCAGCGCTACGAAGGCTACATGGTGTGGATCAATGCGTTGGTGCTGTCCGCGGGCGGCGAGGTGCTGCAGAACGTGCAGGCCGGTCGCGACGCCACACCGTCGATGGCCAGCCCCGCCGGGGACAAGGCTGCCGAGATCGTCGGAACGCTGGCCCGGTCGTCCGCTGCACCCGCCGACCTGTCCAACGCTGCCGAGGAACAGGCCCGCGCCACCTTCCAGTCCGACGCGGGAATGTTCATGCTCAACTGGCCTTACGTGCTGGCCGCTGCGCGCAGCGCCGCCGAAGAAGGCACCCTCGACCAGGCCGTCGTCGACGACATCGGCTGGGCACGCTACCCCCGGGTCTCCCCCGACCGCCCCAGCGCACCGCCCCTGGGCGGGGCCAACCTCGGCGTCGGCGCGTTCTCCGAGCACCCCGACCTGGCCGTCGACCTAGTCGAGTGCATCAACGCACTGCCCAAGGCCACCCAGTACATGCTCGACGAGGGGGAACCATCGCCCTACGCTGCGTCCTACGATGACCCCACGATCCGGGCCGAGTACGAGAACGCCGACCTGATCAGGGAATCCATCGCCGAAGGCGGCCCGCGCCCGTTGACGCCGTTCTACACCGACATCTCCGGCGCCGTCCAGCTGACCTGGCACCCACCGTCCTCGGTGACTGCCGAAACACCGGAAAGGACAGACGAATTCATGGCCGACGTGCTCGCCGGGAGGCGGTTGCTATGACCACCCTGGATAGCCCGCCGGTACAGAAGGAACCGGGCAAGGCAGCGCTGAGTGAACGCGCCCGCGGGGAACGGCGGTTGGGCGTCTACCTGACCCTGCCATCGTATGTGGTGATGCTGCTTGTCACCGCCTATCCCCTGGGCTACGCATTGGTGTTGTCGCTGTACAACTTCCGCCTGACCGACCCGGGGGGACGTAGCTTCGTCGGGCTGGGCAACTATCTGGTCATCCTCACCGACCCGGTCTGGTGGAACGACTTCGTCACCACCTTGGTGATCACAGTGGTCACCGTCGCCGTCGAACTCGCGCTCGGCCTATGGTTCGCATTCGTGATGCTGCGCATCATCCGGGGTCGTGGCCCGCTGCGCACCGCAATCCTGATCCCCTACGGCATTGTCACCGTGGTCTCGGCGTTTATTTGGCGCTACGCCTTCGCCATCGATTCCGGCTTCGTCAACCAGTGGCTAAACCTTAGTGGGTTCGACTGGTTCGGTGACCGTTGGTCGGCCATTTTTGTGATCTGCCTGTCCGAGATCTGGAAGACCACACCTTTCATCTCACTGCTATTACTGGCGGGCCTGGTGCAGGTGCCCGAGGATATGCAAGAGGCCGCCAAGGTCGACGGCGCCACCGCCTGGCAGCGGCTATGGAAGATCACGCTGCCGAACATGAAGGCAGCCATCATGGTGGCCCTGCTGTTCCGCACACTCGACGCCTGGCGGATCTTCGACAATCCGTACGTCATGACCGCCGGCGCCAACAACACCGAGCCGATCTCGTTTCTCGCCTACCGACAGAACGTCACGCTGGTGAACCTCGGAATGGGATCAGCGGTCTCGGTGCTGTTGTTCCTCACCGTGGTGGCGATCGCATGGATCTTCATCAAGGTCTTCCGAACCGACCTCTCGCAAGTCAGGGGTGACCAGTGAACAAGGCCAAGAACACCAAGTGGTGGACGATCGCCGGAATCGTCATCGTCATCTACAGCTTCTTCCCCGTGCTGTGGATGATCAGCCTGGCCTTCAAACCACCATCGGACATCGTGTCGCGGGATCCGCAGTTCCTGCCGAGTTCGTTCACGCTGGACAATTTCGCCCAGATCTTCAGTCAACCGTTGTTCACCCGGGCACTGATTAATTCGATCGGCATCGCGCTCATCGCCACCGCGATCTCGGTGGTCATCGCGATGTTCGCCGCGTATGCGATTGCCCGGCTGGACTTCCCCGGCAAGAAGGTGCTGCTATCGCTGGCCCTGGCCATTGCGATGTTCCCGCAGGCGGCACTGGTCGGCCCGCTGTTCGACATGTGGCGGGGCCTGGGCATCTACGACACCTGGCTGGGCCTGATCATCCCCTACCTGACATTCGCGCTGCCGCTGTCGATCTGGACACTATCGGCGTTCTTCCGGCAGATCCCGTGGGAAATGGAACATGCCGCGCAGGTCGATGGCGCCACCCAGTGGCAGGCGTTCCGGAAGGTGATCGTCCCACTGGCCGCGCCCGGGGTGTTCACCACGGCCATCCTCACGTTCTTCTTCTGCTGGAACGACTTCTTGTTCGCGATCTCGCTGACCTCGACCGACAGCGCCCGTACGGTGCCGGCGGCGTTGGCGTTCTTCCAGGGTGCCTCGTATTTCGAATCGCCGGTGCCCTACATCATGGCTGCGTCGGTGATCGTCACGATCCCCGTCGTCATCCTGGTTCTCATCTTCCAGCGGCGCATCGTCGCCGGCCTGACTTCCGGAGCAGTGAAGGGATAACCCCATGGCAGCAATCACGATGCGCAATATCGTCAAGAAGTACGGCGACGGCTACCCCGCCGTCAACGACGTCAGCCTCGACATCGCCGACGGCGAGTTCATGATCTTGGTCGGCCCGTCGGGCTGCGGGAAATCCACGCTGCTGCGGATGATCGTCGGGCTGGAGGACATTACCTCCGGCGACCTGCTGATCGGCGACAAGCGGGTCAACGACAAGGCCCCGCGGGACCGCAACCTGGCGATGGTCTTCCAGAACTACGCGCTGTACCCGCACCTGTCGGTGTTCGAGAACATCGCGTTCCCACTGCGGTTGTCCGGCAAGTTCTCCGACGAGGAGATCCGTAGGCGGGTCACCGAGGCAGCAGACACACTCGAACTCGGCGAACACCTGGACCGCAAGCCGGCCAACCTGTCCGGCGGTCAGCGCCAGCGGGTCGCGATGGGACGGGCTATCGTCCGCCAGGCCGACGCATTCTTGTTCGACGAGCCGCTGAGCAACCTCGATGCCAAACTGCGTGGCCAGATGCGCACCGAGATCCTGCGGCTGCAGCGCAAGCTCGGGGTGACCACCGTCTATGTCACCCACGACCAGACCGAGGCCATGACGCTCGGGGACCGGGTCGCGGTGCTGAAAAAGGGGCTGCTGCAACAGGTCGCCAGCCCCCGCGAGCTCTACGACCAACCGGTCAACCTGTTCGTCGCCGGGTTCATCGGATCGCCACCGATGAACTTCGTTCCGGCCCGGGTCCGTGGCGATGAGATCGAGCTTCCGTTCGCGAAGGTTCCGCTGCGTGACGAGTGGCGCCACGCTCTCGAAGGCGGCGCCGACGGCGCGGTCTACATCGCGGGCATCAGACCGGGCGCATTCGACGACGCCGAGTTCGTCGACACCGAGAAGCGTTCGCGCGGAGTCACCTTCGACGTGACCATCGATGTCACCGAGTGGCTGGGTAACGAGCAATATGCATTCGTGCCGTTTGACGCCGACACCGAGATCTCCGACCAGCTGGCCCAATTGGCCAACGAGCTCGACAGCGAGCAGTTGCGCAGCCAGATCTGCGTGGAGCTGGACCCGATGAGCCGAGTCAGCGCAGGCGACAAGGCCACGCTGTGGCTAGATGCCCAACGGCTGCACCTATTCGATCCACACACCGGAGACAATCTCACCCGCTCCGTCGAAAGCCGCGGACGTCACGCGGCGACCACCGGCTGAGGCGGCGCCAGCACGGCTGCGTTTTCACCGCTGAGTTCTTGATGGCCGCCCCCATCCTGCGGCTTCGGGCCACCAGCCCGGGGTTGTTGGCGTTGCCGTGGAACCGTCCACTACTCGAATGGGCCGCACCCGAGGTGACGCTGCGCGAGCTTGCGGTAGGACCCAGCCGCCACCTGGTCCGGTTCGTCGAGTCCGACGGCCAGTTGTGGTCGCTCAAGGAGTTGCCGCCGCGGCTGGCCGCGCGTGAGTACCACGTGCTGGGCCGTCTGGAGGACATGGGCCTCAACGCGGTGCGACCGGCCGGGGTCGTGATCCAGCCGGACTTCGACACCGCGATCCTGTTGACCCGCTACCTGACCGGTTCATGGCAGTACCGGCGGATGTTCCTGCGGTTGCCGCCTGATGCGCCTAAGCACCGCTCACGGCTGTTCGACGCCATGGCCACACTGCTGGTCGAGTTGCACCGCCATGGCGTGTTCTGGGGCGACTGTTCGCTGGCCAACACGTTGTTCTCCCGCGACGGCCAGGTGTTGCAGGCGTTTCTGGTTGACGCCGAAACCAGCGAGATCCATCCTTCGCTGTCCGACGGGCAGCGCACCCACGATGTTGACATCACCGTCGAGAACGTCGCGGCGGGGTTGTTGGATGTGGCGGCCCGGCTCGGCAGGTCGGATCTGCAGGCGGGGTTCATCGCCGAGGCGCTGGACATCAGGGTGCGCTATGAGCGGTTGTGGTCGCTGCTGCACACCACACCGACGTTCGGGTTCGCGGACCGCTACCGAGCCGAAACCACCATCCGTAAACTCAACGAACTCGGCTTCGCCGTCGACGAGGTGTCGCTGCAGCCCGTTGAGGCCGGCACCGACGAACTACGACTGCACGTCGCGGTGGGCGACCGCCGCTACCACGCCGCCCAGCTGCAGCGACTGACCGGGATGGATGTCGGCGAAGGCCAGGCACGGATTCTGCTCGGGGACCTGCAGGCCTACCAAGGCCAATTGTGCCGGGAAGCCGGCCATGACGTCGACGAGCGCACCGCGGCGCAGCTGTGGGTGATGGAGGTCGCCACACCGATGATGCATCGCGCACATGCGGCCGTCGGAAGTGTCGGCAGCGCCATCCAGGCCTACTGCGACCTGCTTGAGGTGCGGTGGCTCTTGTCTGAGCGCGCCGGCTACGACGTGGGCACCGAGCGGGCATTGCAGGCATTGGCGCACAACGTGGTGCCCTCGGACTCGGCGGCACAACTGCAGGTCGTGGAAACGCCCACCGAGCCGTTCTCGGTGCTCGAAGACGACCTCGACGGCGAGTAGATCCGCATATACGGGTATATTCTCCGCCCGTATCCGTATTCACGGACGACGGAGAGGTTATGGTTCCTGCGATCCGCATCAAGGACGCGGCGGTGCTGCTCGGGGTCAGCGACGACACCGTGCGCCGCTGGATCGACGGTGGCGCACTGCCGTCCTTCAAAGACGAAACCGGCCGCAAAGTCATCGCCGGCGATGTGCTGGCCGAATTCGCCCGTGAGCAGGCCTGTCCCCCACCAGACCCGCTCGGAGTCGGCAGCTCGGCCCGCAACCGCTTCACCGGCCTGGTCACCAAAGTCACCACCGACCGCGTCATGTGCGAAGTCCAGCTGCAGTGCGGCCCCTTCACCGTGGTGTCGCTGATGAGCTCCGAGTCGGCCAGACAACTGGGCCTGCAACCCGGGGTCGTCGCCGTGGCCGTCGTCAAGGCCACCACTGTCATCGTCGAAACACCAGGAGGAACATCATGAAACCGTCCGTCCGACTTGCCGCCGCGCTGAGCATCGCCGCGCTGGTCGCCGGGTGCTCGTCATCGCCGAGCACTCCGGCCGCCGAGGACAGCGATGCTCCGACAGGCATCACCGGCGACCTCACTGTGTACGCGGCGGCCTCGCTGCGCCCGACATTCACCGACCTGGGCGCCCAGTTCGAAGAGGAGCATCCCTCGACGACAGTGACGTTCAACTTCGCCGGATCCTCCAGCTTGGTCACCCAGCTCACCCAGGGAGCGCCAGCCGACGTGTTCGCCTCGGCGAACGTCGAAAACATGACCAAAGCCGTCGACGCCGGAGTGATATCCGGTGAACCCGTCAACTTCGCCACCAACGTCCTGACGATTGTCACACCGCCGGAAAACCCCAGAGGGATTACAGGTTTCGCAGATCTCGCCCGGCCGGGAACCCAGGTCGTGGTGTGCGCACCGCAGGTGCCGTGTGGATCGGCCACCGAGAAGATCGAACAATCCACCGGCGTGACGCTCACTCCCGTCAGCGAGGAATCCAACGTCACCGACGTTCTGGGTAAAGTCACCTCAGGGCAGGCCGATGCCGGGCTCGTCTATGTCACCGATGCGGCCGACGCTGGTGACAGCGTCACCGAGATCCCGTTCCCGGAGTCCGAGGGCGCCGTCAACACCTATCCCATCGCGATGTTGTCCGATTCGGCGAATCCGGCTGCCGCGCGGGAATTCATTGATTTCGTCACCGGCCCCCAGGGACAAGAGGTGCTCGCCGCCGCCGGTTTCGCCGCGCCGTGAGACGCCCGCGACAAGCGGGCGGGTTGATCCAGGTTGGCCTTCCGATCTGGATCTACCTGCCCGCCGCGGTCGGCGCTCTATTCGTGGTCTTCCCGCTGCTGGCGATCCTGCTCAGCATCGACTGGGCCAACTTTGTTCCCCTTGTCACCTCCGAATCTTCCCGTGCCGCACTACTGTTGAGCATCAAGACGGCGGCCGCCAGCACCGCCGTGTGCACGCTTCTAGGTGTGCCGATGGCCGTGGTATTGGCCCGCGGCGACTTTCCCGGCCGGTCAGTGCTACGGGCCCTCGTGCTGTTGCCCCTGGTGCTTCCCCCGGTCGTCGGTGGAATCGCCCTGCTGTACACCTTCGGTAGGCAGGGGCTCATCGGCCAGTACCTGGAGGTGCTCGGTCTGCAGATCGCCTTCTCGACCACGGCGGTGATCCTTGCCCAGTCGTTCGTATCCCTACCCTTCCTGGTCGTGAGCCTGGAGGGAGCGCTGCGGTCGGTGGGAACCGGCTACGAACACGTCGCCGCCACCCTGGGTGCCCGCCCGACCACCGTTCTTCGGACCGTGACGATGCCGCTGGTACTACCCGGCCTGATCTCGGGTGCGGTACTGGCATTCGCGCGCTCGCTCGGCGAATTCGGCGCAACGTTGACATTCGCCGGCTCACTGCAGGGCGTCACCCGGACGCTGCCCCTCGAGATCTATCTGCAACGCGAGACCGACGCCGATGCCGCCGTGGCGCTGTCGCTGTTGCTCATCCTCGTCGCCGCGGCGATCGTGATCGCGACAGCCAGCCGTCGCCTGGCAGGGCCACTGTGAGCAGCGTCGTCGTCGCAGCCCGATCCGCGCAACGCGGCGTCGACCTCGACGTCGCACTCGACGACGGCGAGGTCATGGCGGTGCTCGGGCCGAACGGCGCCGGCAAATCGACACTGCTGCTGATGATCGCCGGGCTGCTACGCCCCGAGCACGGCCGAATCGAGATCGGGGCGTCAACGGTCACCGACACCGATTCTGCGACGTTCGTGCCGCCACATGCTCGCGGTGTCGCCATGCTTTCGCAACAGCCACTTCTGTTCCCACACATGAGCGTCGCCGCCAACGTCGCCTATGCGCCACGCTGCGCGGGCAAATCCCGCGCGGCGGCCCAGACCATCGCGCAGCGCTGGCTCGACGCCGTCGGGCTCGCCCAACTCGCCGACCGGAAACCGGGCCAACTGTCCGGCGGGCAGGCCCAACGCATCGCGCTGGCAAGGGCATTGGCCGCCGAGCCGCAACTGCTGCTGCTCGATGAGCCGATGTCGGCGCTCGACGTCACCGCGGCCCCGGCGATGCGCCGGTTACTGCGCGACATGCTGCGCACGCACCGACGCACGGCGATCATCGTGACCCATGACCTGCTCGACGCACTGGCCATCGCCGACACCGTCGCGGTTCTCGATCGCGGACGGGTGGTCGAACGCGGGCCGGTACGCCGCCTGCTGAGCACTCCCCGCAGCGACTTCGCCGCCCGGATCGCAGGCATCAACCTGGTCGCCGGGCGGATATCGCGGCCGGGTGTGCTGCGCACAAGCTGGGGCACCGACGTCGCCGGAGTGGGTGACGTCGCACCCGGCACCGAAGCGATCGCGCTGTGCCGGCCCAGCACGGTGGCCATATACACGGAGGCACCGCACGGCAGTCCCCGAAACGTCGTTCCGGTGACGATCGCCGAAATCGATATCCGCGGCGATACGGTGCGGGTCAGGGGTACCGATCAACCCGACGGCGGCACCGGACTTGCCGCCGACATCACTGCCTCGGCTGCCACCGATCTGGATCTCGAACCCGGCAAGACCGTGTATTTCATAGTCAAGGCACAGGAGGTCGAGCTCCACGCCGTTCAACCCCAGGTTGAACAAAGCTGAGCCTCAGCGACCGAATTGGCAAGCAGCCCACCCCGTGGATCGGATTGGGTTAGCGTCAAATTCTCGCGTTCGCCTGCTTCACCGCAAACGGACCGGTGATGACGACACGAGCCGCACAGTTGTGAGCATGGGAGCGTCGTGGGGATTGGACGGCAGCCAAACTATCGCAGGCCCGCCGTCGCCGGGCCGATAGGTCTGACCATCCTGCTCGTGGTGGCGCTCGCCGTCGCCGCACACACCTACCCGATACGCGTGTTCGACGGTGCGGTCCTACTCGGGTTATCGGTCTACGCAACGGTCTGCACAGCGCTTGCCGCCCGGTCGGCGAAGGGCCGACTGCGCCGCGCATGGGCAATTCTGGCGAGCGCCTTGGGTTTCTGGACGCTCGGCACCCTCATCTGGATCTTCGACAGCCTCGTGTTGCAGCGCAACCCCGTCCCGTCCACGGCGGACCTGTTCTACCTCGCGTTCGGTGTTTTGGCCGCGGTGGCGATGACGCAGTTTCCGACCGAGTCGGCTCTACCGGCGCGCCTGCGCTTGCTTCTGGACGCCACGACCGTCGTACTTTCTCTGTTTCTGTTGTTTTGGCTGACCGTCCTCAGATACGTCTGGCAGGCCCACCGCGAAGGCCGCATGGAATTCGGCGTTACCCTGCTCTATCCAGTCATCGACCTGCTCGTTCTGGCGATCGCCGTCGCCGTCCTGGTCCGCGCAGATCCACCGCAACGGCCCGTACTCGGGACGCTCGCACTAGCCGCCATGGCGATGACCGTCACCCACAGCCTGTCGATCCACCTGGCGATCGCCGGCCGGTTGCACCTCGGCAACGCCATCGACGTGGGCTGGGCGGTGTCGATGGCACTGTTCGGGATGGCCGCCTTGCTCAGCCGGCGGGAAGTGCCCTCAAGTCCACCGCCCCCGAACGTGCCGTCGAACTCGTCGCTGTGGGCGCCCTACGTGCCGCTGCTTCTCGCTGGCACCATCGGTCCATTGCTGATCATGTCGGGTCTGGAACGCATCCTGGTGCCCCTCATCATGGTCGCGGCGACACTGCGGCAGTCGGTGGCGGCGTGGGAGAACCGGCGGTTGCTGGCCGCGGCCGCCGAACAGGCGCTACGAGATCCCTTGACCGGACTGGCCAACCGCACCCTATTCGCCGACCGAC
>CAZLTV010000024.1:0-27182 GCA_964562545.1 uncultured Mycobacterium sp.
GCTGCTGTGGGCCGCCTTCCGTCGGCGAGGAGCTACCTTCGCGATGCTATTCTCCTCCTACGAGAATGCCAATACCGCAGATGGAGAATGCGCGATGGTCGACCTCGAATTCGACAATGAGCTGGCAATCATCACCATCGATCGGCCGCACGCCCGAAACGCGATCTCGCTGGAGACCATGGCGCAGCTCGACAAGGCCCTCGACGGAGCCAAAGGGGCATCCGGGTTGGTCCTAACCGGTGCGGGCGACCGGGCGTTCGTGTCCGGAGGAGACCTCAAGGAACTCAGCGCGCTGCGGACCGAGGAGCAGGCCTCGGCGATGGCATTCCGGATGCGGTCCATCTGTGACCGGATCGCCAGCTTTCCGGCCCCGGTGGTGGCCGCACTCAACGGGCACGCACTGGGTGGTGGTGCCGAGTTCGCAGTGGCTGCTGATATCCGCTTGGCCGCCGATGACATCAAGATTGGCTTCAACCAGGTGACCTTGGCGATCATGCCCGCGTGGGGTGGCGCTGAACGGCTGGTCGAGCTGGTGGGCTTCAGCAAGGCACTGCTATTGGCGGGCACCGGGCGCATCCTGGCCGCCGCTGAGGCCGAACACATCGGGCTGGTCGACCAGGTAATCCCGCGGGCCTCGTTCGACGAACAGTGGCGCGCCATCGCCCGTTCGTTGGCCTCGGCGCCGGCGGGCGAGGTTAAGCGGGTGATGCGCGGCGTTCCCGCCACCGAGGCCATCTCGGCGTTCGCGCGACTGTGGGTCTCCGACGAGCATTGGGTCGCCGCGGACAAGGTGATGAACAAGGGCCGATAGCCCTGCGCGGGTTTCGGCGTCAGCCGATGCCCAGCTCACGCACAGGGTCTGAACCGTCCCAGCCCGCGGCGGCATCACGCACCTGCCCGGCCATCCACACCGTCGAGTCGGTCAGCTCCATGATCTCGATCACCGCAGCAGGGCCGTCGGAGGGCTCCAGGTAAGCGAACCGCGCGCCGCCGGCGGAACCTCCCTCCCACACGACCGGCCAGCCGGTCTGACCCAGCCCACGCATGGTGTCTTCAAAATCCGTTGTCCAATAAGCCAGTTGGTGATAGCCACTCTGCCCGGAGTCGCGGAACTCGGTGAAGATGCTCGTCGTGTCGTCGTGCTGCTGGATTAGCTCGATCTGCAGGTCACCACTGTTGGCCAGCGCAAGCGACACCGTCACCTCGCAGGGGTCCCCGCGGTAGGTCACCCGCTGGACCATCTCCCGGATCGTGAACCAGGGCCCCACGCCCAGCCGTAACCAACTCGCGATCGCATCGTCGAGGTCGGTGACGACGTATCCGATCTGGCGTATGACTCCGGGTAGCACGCCCGAACCGTAGCAGCCGGACGGCGCCCCGCGGACGCGTTCGCCGCTGTTGTTCTCTCTAGACGAGAACGCCATTTCCGATTATGGTCAACGACGTGTCGACCCCACAGCGGGCTCTCGCGCCCGAGATCTCCACGTGGCCGAATGAGAAACCGCAGCTCATCGGCAGCACCTGCGCCACCTGCGGCGCCACCACCTTCCCGGTCCAGCAGCACTGCCCCAAGTGCAGTGGTGCCGAGATGTCCGACGTGCTGTTGCCGCGCCGCGGAACGCTGGTCGCGTGGACCACGCAGGGATTCCCGCCTGGCGCGCCGTACAAGGGCCCCACGGGCAAGGACTTCGTCCCGTTCGGCGTCGGGCTGGTGCAGCTCGACGACATCATCCGGGTCGAGGGCCGACTCACCGAGAACGACCCAGCCAAACTCGAGTTCGGCCAGGAGGTGGAGTTGACCATGGTGCCCTTCACCACCGACGACGACGGCGCCGAGATCGTCACGTTCGCCTTCCAGCCGGTCTAGAGAGGACCCAGCACATGAGCACCGCAGCGAACTCCGTGGCCATCATCGGCGTGGGCATGCACCCCTTCGGCCGTTTCGACAAGCCCGCGATGGAGATGGGCGCCGAGGCCATCTTCGCCGCCCTGGCCGATGCCGGCCTCGACTGGAAGGACATCCAGTTCGGCTTCGGCGGCAGCTACGAGGTGTCCAATCCCGACGCGGTAACCAGGCTGGTGGGACTGACGGGCATCACGTTCACCAACGTGTTCAACGCGTGCGCCACAGCAGCTTCGGCGATCCAACAGACCGCCGACACGATCGCGCTGGGCAAATACGACATCGGTATCGCTGTGGGCCTGGATAAACACCCCCGCGGGGCGTTCACCGACGATCCTGCCAAACTTGCACTGCCCCAGTGGTACGCCGAGAACGGCCAGTTCGTCACCACCAAGTTCTTCGGCATCAAGGCCAACCACTACATCCACAAACACAACATCTCCGAAGAAACCCTCGCACGGGTGGCGAACAAGAACTTCCGCAACGGGGCGCTCAACCCGAACGCCTTCCGGCGCAAGGTGATCTCGGTCGACGACATCATGGCCTCACCGGTGCTGAACTACCCGCTGCGCCAGTTCATGTTCTGCGCCCCCGACGAAGGCGCGGCAGCGGTAATCATGTGCCGCGGCGACATCGCACACAAGTACACCGACAAGCCGGTCTATGTGCGCGCCAGCGAGATCCGCACCCGCACGTTCGGCGCCTACGAGGTGCACGCCACATCGGCCCCCCTCGACGAGGCCCCGGCCCCGACAGTGTTCGCGGCTAAGGCCGCCTATGAGGCTGCCGGCATCGGACCCGAAGACGTCGACATCGCCCAGCTGCAGGACACCGACGCCGGCGCCGAGGTGATCCACATGGCCGAGACCGGGCTGTGCGCAGACGGCGAACAGGAGAAGCTGCTGGCCGACGGGGCGACCGAGATCAACGGCAGCATCCCGGTCAACACCGACGGTGGGCTGATCGCCAACGGTGAGCCGATCGGCGCCTCCGGCCTACGTCAGATGCACGAACTGGTCCGACAGTTGCGCGGCGAAGCCGGAGACCGCCAGGTGCCCGGATCGCCGAGAGTCGGCCTGGCCCAGGTATATGGCGCACCGGGAACCGCCTCGGCGACGATTCTGTCGCTGTAGCAAGCCATCCGGGCAAACCCTGGAGCTTCGGTAGCCGTTCGGCTACCCTCCCATTAAGTAGCCGATCGGCAACTTCGACGATGGGAGTCCGGTATGCAGATTCTCGCCGAGGCAGAAGACCTACCGAAGACCACCGCGATCAAAGCCCAGCTGATCAGCCTGTGGACCGTGCCGGTATTCGGCGTCGTGCTGCTGATCGCCTTCGTGGCATTCCCCGGCTTCTTCCCCCCGATGCCGCCCGACCTCGCTCCCGAAGCTGTCGCCGCGTTCTACAGCGAGAACACCGCGATGATCCGCTTCAGCATGGTCACCTACAACCTCTGCGCGATGATGCTGCTGCCGTTCTTCGCGGTCATCGTCGTGCAGATGAAGAGAATGGCCACTCAGAGCCACGTGCTGGCGTATTGCTATCTGACCGCAGTCGTCAGCGGTGCAACCCTCTTCGCGCTCGCCGACATCTTCTACCTCGTTGCGGCATTCCGGCCCGACCGCGGACCCGAGCTGATGCAGCTTCTCAACGACCTGGCCTGGATCACGCTCGTCGCCCCGGTCGGGATGCTGGTCGCGCAGAACCTGCTCCTCGCTGCGGCGATCTACTTCGATACCGGAAAGCAAGGCTCCCCGAGTCCCGTTTTCCCCCACTGGGTAGGTCATTTCACGGTGCTGACCGGGCTGGCGATGGCCCCGGCTGCCGGCGCCGCAGTGTTTCACTCCGGTCCGCTGGCCTGGGACGGCGCGGTGTCGTTCTGGCTGCGGGTGACGGCGTTCGTGGCATTCATGGCCGTGATGTTCTTCGTGCTGCGAGCAACCCTACGAAAGCAGGCGATCGACGAAGGCATTGCGGCAACGGCAGAATCAGCTCAGGAAGCGGCACAGTGAACACGGCCCCCGCGACAACCTCGGCGATTCGAGTTCCGGCAAGCGAGCACCCCCCTTGGGCGGCGGGAAAACGTGACGTGTGGCTGGTGTTCTGGATCGTTCCCGCGTTCTACACCGCGTTCGGCGTCATCTTCTTCGCCCTCGCACGAGTGATGCCCCCGCCGCGCCCGGACACCACCACCAGTGAGCAGGTCGAGTTCTTCGCGGCTCATGCCACCACCATCCAAATCGGTTTCGCGATCCTGATCCTCATCGTCGGTGGCGCCGGGGTGGCCAATGGAATCGTCGCCTACCACATGAAACGGATGACGACAGGTTCCGTACTCGCCTACGCCTACATCGGCTCGATGGCCGTGGGTGCGCTTCCCGGCTGTCTGCTGGTCGCGTTTTGCTTCCTGACCGCCGTCTACCGGCCCGATCGTGATCCGGAGCTCCTGGCGCTGCTCTACGACCTCGGCCTGTTGTCCTATGTCGGCTCACTCGGGTGTTTCACCACGGCCTACTTCGCCTTCGCCATCGCCATCCTCTACGACCGCAACGGCATCTTCCCGAAATGGCTCGCCTACGTGACGGTCTGGCAGATCGTCACCGAGATCATGGCGGTACCCGTTTTCGTCTCGAAAGCAGGACCGTTCGCGTGGAACGGGTCGATCGCATTCTGGATGGGCACGGTGATCTTCGGCGCGTGGCTGTCCTGCGTCATCTACTTCCTTAAGCGCGCCAACGAGTTGCAGCCCGCCGATGAGGTGCTTTCGTGACCGGCGCCGCGCCGACTCGGCCGCGCCCCGCCACCCCGCGTGCAGCGCATCTGCCGGGTGACACCCACATGTGGGTGATGGTGCTCGGCGACTTCGTGGTCTTCGGCGCCTATTTCGTGATCTTCATGGTGCACCGCGCGATGTCGCCGCAGGAGTATCTGCAGGCCCAGCAACATCTCGACCTGAACGTGGGGGCGCTCAACACCCTCGTTTTGCTGACCAGTTCGTGGTTCGTCGCTCGTGCAGTGGTGGCCGCCCGCGGCGGCGACGCCTCGGCAGCCCTGCGCTTGACCTACTTCGGCGGCGCCTGCGGCGTGCTGTTCATCGGCATCAAGGCCTACGAGTGGTGGTCCAAAGTCACCCAGGGGTACACGCTGACCAGCAGCGAATTCTTCACGTTCTACTACATGCTCACCGGCGTGCACCTGTTCCACGTCGCACTCGGGTTGCTGATTATGGGAATCGTTGTGCGCGAACTGCGCAACCCCCGCAAACGGCGGATGTCGATGGTTGAGTCGGGTGCGGTGTACTGGCACATGGTCGACCTGTTGTGGGTGGTCATCTTCGGCCTGCTCTACGTGATGAGGTGAACCCGTGACGCAAACGCCTTCCCGAACACCGTCGGAACAGTCGACCCGGCCGGTGACGCTGGCCTGGCTGGTGCTGGTCGCCATCACGGTGGTCTCATGGTGGCTTGCACCCGGCCACTCGGGCGGGCCTGTCACGGCCAGCGTCCCTATCACTGTGGCGGCGGTCGCTCTGGGGTTCGTCAAGTGCCGGATGATCATCGGCTACTTCATGGAAGTCCGCTACGCGCCTCGCTGGCTGCGCCGCAGCACCGACCTCTGGCTGGCCGTGCTGTGGGGCGCAGTGCTGGGGATCTATTTATGGTGATCGCCTCACGATGAGGCCTGCGGTGACCACCTCACGATGACGCGGCAGCCCGGCTGGATCCCTCGATGTCGACGTCGGGTAGCGGATCTCCCTCGAGTCGGCGCAGCCAGTTCTCGCAGAAGGCGAAAGTTTCGTCGTGTCCGGTGGTGATGCCCAGCGCCCGCTCCATCACCAACGCTTGGGACACGCTGGTGGCGAACACCGTCCACACCACGGGGGGCACTTCGGTCGGGTCGACGCCATGCCCGCGCAATGCCTCGGTGATCGCTTTGTTCTGCTCCTGACGGAATCGTTCGGCGTAGAACACGATCTCGGCACGCAGGGCTTCACGCCGATTTGCCAAGCCCATGAACTCCATCGTGAGCCGCGTCGCCTCGGGCGCGGTGCTGAACCGCCATAGGGCCCACAGGGGCTGCGGAGACTGCAACGCGGTGGTCAACACCGCCAGCCCCTCCTCCGCTCGGCGGTGGAACACCGCCAGGAAGAGCTCCTCCATCGTGCGGAAGTAGTAGTGCACCAGCTGCGGTTTCAGTCCTGCCCGGTCGGCGACACGACGGGAGGTCACCGCCGCGTAGCCCTCTTCGAGGAGCAGCTGTTCGGCAGCATCGATGAGCACCACGCGATTTTTTGCGTCCGGTGCCCCGATTCGTCGCGGCGATGCCATCCTTAACTCCCGCTCGTCGCTTTTGCTGTCGCGTTGACCTTGACCCTAACTCGCACCCCATGCTAAGCAGGTGCTCAGCATCTTGTTTCGATGTTCCGACGATCCCATTCACCGATCAGGTAACCCGCAGCCCGGGAGGCACAGGACATGACGGATTTCGACACGGTCGACTACTTCACCGACCCTTCCCTGGTTCCTGACCCCCACCCCTACTTCGACCATCTGCGCAGCAAGTGTCCGATCGTCAAGGAGCCGCACTACGGCGTGCTGGCGATCACGGGCTACGACGAGGCAGCGGCGGTCCTCAAGGATTCCGACACGTTCTCCTCGTGCATCGCCGTGGCCGGCCCGTTCCCGCCCCTGCCGTTCACCCCCGAGGGCGAGGACATCACCGCACAGATCGCCGAGCATCGGCCACAGATGCCGATGCACGAGCACATGGTCACGATGGATCCCCCCGAGCACACCTATGCCCGCTCGCTGCTGAACCGGCTGCTGACGCCCAGCCGGCTGAAGGAGAACGAAGACTTCATGTGGCGGCTGGCCGACCAGGTGTTGGACGACATCCTCGGCAGCGAAAACGTCGGACGCTGCGAATTTCTCAGTGCCTACGCCAAACCGTTCTCGCTGTTGGTCATCGCAGACCTGCTCGGGGTGCCCGAAGCCGATCACGAGGAGTTCCGCACCGTACTCGGCGCCCCGCGCCCGGGCGCTAACGTGGGCTCGCTCGACCACAGCGACCTGGTCAGCAGCAATCCCCTGGAGTGGCTCGACGAGAAGTTCCTCGCCTACCTCGAAGAGCGCCGCAAAGTCCCCCGCGACGACGTTCTCACCGCACTGGCCACGGCCAAGTACCCGGACGGCTCCACTCCCCCGTTGATCGAGGTTGTGCGGTCGGCCACCTTCCTGTTCGCCGCGGGCCAGGAGACCACCACCAAACTCCTCTCGGCGTCGCTGCGGGTTCTCGGCGATCACCCCGACATCCAGGAAACCCTGCGCCGCGACCGCAGCCGCATCCCGGTGTTCGTCGAAGAGGCGTTGCGGATGGACGCACCGGTGAAGAGTCAGTTCCGGTTGGCCAAGAAACACACCAGGATCGGCGAGGTGGACGTCCCCGCAGGTACCACGCTTATGGTCTGCCCGGGCGCGGTGAACCGCGATCCCAGCCGATTTGACCACCCCCACGAGTTCGACATCGAGCGCAAAAACGTGCGCGAGCACATCGCCTTCGGCCGTGGCGTGCATTCGTGTCCCGGCGGCCCGCTGGCCCGCGTCGAAGGACGCGTGTCGCTCGAACGCATCCTTGACCGGATGGCCGACATCGCGATCGACGAGGACAAGCATGGCCCGACCGGCGACCGCCGCTACAACTACGAGCCCACGTTCATCCTGCGCGGACTGACCGAACTGAACATCACCTTCACACCGGTCGGATGATCGACGTAGGCCATTCACCCCTCCACGGGTGAAACCGGTTGATATTCTCCGCTGGGATAATGCCAATCTCGTATTGCGAGATCATCATTCTGTCGACCCGATGTGGAGGACTGTGTGAAGTCGGTTGTGTTGAGCGCCGCCCTGATCGTCGCTGCGTTCATCGCGCCGCCCCCGGCGTCGGCGATGTCGCTGGGCAACTATCTTCTGCACATCCCCGAACGCCGCGATTTCCACACCTACGTCTGGTCGGCGATCGCACCGTGCCGTAACCCGGACAACTCGAAACGGACCGACTGCATCAACGTCGACTCGATGCCCCGACCGATCGCCAAGGCCATCTACAACACGTCCGAGGCATGGCTGGCCGACGGCCGGTACACCATGGTGATCAACGATCCGTTCGGGCTGCGGTGCGGCGACATCTACTACGGGCCGACCATCCCGACCCACGACGTCTACACGTGGGACGCCACCACGTTGACCGGCGAAATGGTGTCGTCGTTCGACGTCGGATGCGACGGCGCACCGGGCGGCCAGATCACCTACCCCTTCTTCCTGACGAGGATGTGACGATGCAGTCCACCATGCGACCGTCATTGACAGTTGCCGCGCTACTGGCCGTGACCGCTGCGGGCGTGTCCACCGCGGGTCCGGCCACCTCACAGGGCCCGGTGATGCACCAGGTGCGGTACACCGTCACCGCCGACGCACCGTATTACGCGACGATCTACTACCGCGACGCCGAGCCCGCGGTCTTCTCCGACTACAGCCACAACCCCTATCTGTTCAGCCCGAAAGCCGAGGCCGACATCGGTCCGGACCAGCCCTGGGTCCTGGAGACTCAGCTGGCCGACCCCACGCTGTGGGCCATGGTTGCGGTGCAGAGCGCCGAGTCTCCGGCCCTGCCCACCCCCACCTTCAACTGCGAACTCGCAGTCGACGGGGTGGTGGTGAAGACACACAGCGGCAGCAAGGGTGCGCTGTGCTCGATCCGGAGCTGGTGAGCCGCGACGCCCATCCAGAAACCGCTCCGGTGACCTGGGGAACGCTCACCCTGATCCAGTAAGCGTGCGAGCGGAGACACCCATCCCGAACCGGTCGAGCGGCAACCTCGGGGCGCCGGGCGAGAACCAGCGGGCGGGGAGATTCCGGCGAGCCGGGACGCTCAGGCGTCGCCGCGTCGCCAGAGCATCCGACCATTCATCGGGACGCAAGACAGGAACAACCCGTCGGGAGCCTGGGCGACCCCATAGTTGTAGCCGGTGCAGTCGGAGTTCTCGTCCCGGATGCCGGCCATCGGAGGCGACCGGAACCACCTCGGCTCGTAGCGTCGCGGTGAACCGCAGAACACCAATCGGCCCTGCCGAATCGACGGGCCGGCGACGGCTGTTCCGAACACGTAGTAGCTCGTATTCGGGCAATACGTACCCAGTACGACGTTCGGCGTGATGCCGGGCACGCAGAAGGGATCGTTACACGTTTGCGGCTCGGCACTAGCCTGGGGTGCCGCCAGCAATCCGACAGCCATCACCGTCGACGCCGCTATTCCGGTCAGACGCACGGCAATACTCTCGCACACCCGGAAACGGAACTCTCGGTTTCTGAGAAGATTGCTCCGCAATGTCGCCGACTCCGGCTGCCCGCCGACCGCAAATCCCCTGATTCACAAGGGCCATCGGACCGGAACTGTTATTCTCCGTTACTGAGAACACGACTATCAACGGTCGGAGGAATACGCCTATGTCGGCCGCCAAGACGAGTGCCCGTGCCGCGATTCTAGCGGGCGCCGCAGCGCTGGGCCTGATCTGCGCCGCACCAGCCACCGCAGATCAGGAATGGGGAATCAACGGCACGTTCGCCGTGTCGTCGAACGGCGACTTCGCCAAGGTCAACGAACGCTTCCAGGATCAGCCCGGCGAGCGCGCCACCTGGACCATCTACACCGAGTGCATCGCGCCCACCGAGTGCTCAGGAACCGTCACCAGCGACGAGGGTTGGAGCGCGCCGATCTACACCACAAACGGTCTGTGGTATGTCAAACGGGTTGTCCCGGAATGGCGGTTCTGCGCAGACGGACGACCCGTGGAGGGCCTGCGTATCTACAAGATCTATCCCGTCGGATTCGACGGCCACGTCGACGAGGCCTCCAACGAATACACCGGCGAGAACCAAACGGTGGGCCCCAGCGGCTCCTGCGGGCGTAACCAATGGCCTCAGATCAGGATGCCGTTCTACATGAAGAAGCTCTAACAGTTCACAGGCCCGACGAATCCGGCCCCGAGGCGTTCGCCTCGGGGCCGGATTCGTTGGGGATCAACCCATCAGGTCGGCATCATCTCCTGCCACGACTTCGGGACGTCAGCCAGGTTGGCCTGCCGGTAGACCTTTCCGTCACCGACCGTGTACTCCCCGGTGCGGGGGTTGTACTTGGCCACACCTACCGACGGTCCAGACGCTGCCCCCCCGTCGAAAGCGCTCGGAGAGACGATCGGCTCCGGCCCGGGGACGGGGACAGCCGTCGGCGGCAGGTGCAGGTCATCGGGCGAAACACCCGGGGGCACAGGAACTTCCGTTGCCCGCGGCAGTTCCGCAGGTGGAGCGGGTACCGCAGCCGGATCGGTGATCTGCTCCGGCGCCGGCGGGCTCACCGGTGGGGTCAGGAACAGCGGCTGCCCGGGCAGCATCGGCCCCGGGTTGGTCCCGGCGAAGTTCGGCGGAGGGAATGGTGGCGGCTGGATCTCCGGCGGCGGCGCCACCACACCCGGCGGCAGCGCAGTGCCTTCCAAAGGCCCGAAGATGGCTTCGTCGGCGTTGACCCGCCCGTCGATCGGAACACCCTGGGCCACCAGGTTCGGATCGATCGGGTATGGGCCCGTCACGTGCTGGCGCGTCGCAATCGGCTGGTAGCCGTTCGGGTCGTTGCACAGCTCGACGGTGGGCGCCCGCTTGCCCGGGTGTTCCATGCATGGGTAGTTCCGCGCCCCGCGCACCGCGACCGGCGAATCCTGCGGCAGCTTGCAGTACAAACCGTCAGGAGTATCGATCACCGATTCGTCGCTGGGCGCGCGCCACGACGAGGGCGGCAGGAAGCCCACCGTGCAGGCTGCCGGATCTCCCAAGCCCAAGGCGAATTCACCATTGGGCAGACCGGTCGGGTTGTTGGTATGCACATACGTCTGGATCTGCGCAACGAACGGCGGCACCAGAACCAACAGCTGCTCGATCGACGAGTTGTAGGTCAGCCCGATCTGCCCGAAGGTCGTCATATTGGCCAGCAGCAACGGCAGTGTGGGCTTTAACTCCTCGAGCAGGCGCGAGGTCTCATTCGCAAAACCCGGGCCCTTCTGCAGCAGGGTGCGCACCTCGGGGTCATTGTTGGCGATCTGCTCGGTGATACCCGCCAGGCTGGTGGCCCATGTCCGGATCGAATCGGTGGTCTGGGCCTGCGCCTCCAGGAACGGCACCGCGTCGTCGGTCAACGTACGGGCCTGGTCGGCTACGGCCCTGGCGTCTTTGCCAATCGTCGCCGACGAGTCCAGTAGCGAACCGAAATCGAAACCGGCTCCGTTGAAGGCGAGGAACGACTCGTCGAGCAGCCGCGACAGATTCTCTTTGGGGATCGTGTCCACCAATGCGCTGACCTGATCCAACATCGGGCCCACGGCCTGCGGAACCGTCGTGTCGTCCCTCTCGATCACCGACCCGTCCTCCAGGAACGGCCCGGAATCGGTGCGCGGCAACAACTCCACATACTGCTCACCGACAGCAGACATGCTTCGCACCTCGGCCTCGAGGTTGGCCGGGACCTTCGGCGAAGTGTCAAGCAGCATCACCGCTTGCGCACCATCCTCGGTCAGCCTCACCGACTTGACCTTGCCGATCTGCGAGCCGCGGTAGGTGACGTTGCTGAACCGATAGAGCCCACCGGCCTCGGGAAGATCCATCGTCACGGTGATCCGGCCGATCCCCAACAGCATGGGTACCTGCATATAGACAAAGGCCATCACCGATACACCCACGATCGACGCGATCGCGAAGATGATCAACTGGGTGCGAACGAAGCGTGTGAGCATCAGCGACCACCTTCGGGGGTGTCATACGGTCCCGCGAATATCGGGGCGGCGCCGTCCGGTTCGGGCGGTGCGGCCTGGGTTTGCACCGGCATACCCGGTGCCGACATCGGTGTCGGCGGCACCACCGGCAGGATCGGACCCACCTCGGGGGGCACCGGGGGCATCTCGGGAGCAGGTACCGGGCCGTCGATCCCCTGGGTCATCGCACCTGGCGGCAATGGCAGCGCCGGCGGATATGCGACATCGCCCAGCGGCGGCACCGTCTGGGGTAACGGATCCACACCGATCTTGAGCGGATCGTAGGTGTACTGGAGGTAACTCGGATCGCCGGGAGCCGGAATCAGCTGAGCACCTTCCTGTTCCCACCGCGTGCCGAGGAACATGCTGCGCTTGAGTCGCGGGATCGTCAGGTCCACGACACCGAACAGGTTGTAGTAATCGCCGCGGATTGCGCGGTCGATGAAGCTCTGGGTGAACGGGAAGTGTGCCGCGTACTCCAGGACCGCGTTCAGGTCGGGGCCGACATCGGCGAACGCCTTGATCGCCGGCTCAAGATTCTTGAGGTTGCGCACCAGATCTTCCTGCGAGTCACTGACGAACTCGGTTGCCGTGTTGCTGAAAGTCCCGAGCTTCGATAGCGCGGTGGTCAACCGCGGCCGTTCGGCGACCAGGACGTCGATGGCCGGCGGAATCCGGTCCAGCGCACGGGTGATCTCGTCGCGCTGGTCGGCGAACGTCGACGCTAAACGGTTCAGCGACTGAATCGAGGACACCAAGCTGTCGCGCTGGGCGTCGAGCACGCCGACGAATCGGTCCAGGCGGGTCAACAGCTCACGGATTTGACCCGCACGGCCGTCGAGCGCACCGCTCAGATTGTGGAGCACGTCACCGATTTGGCCGAGACCACCGCCGTTGACCACAGCAGACAGCGCCGCCAGGGTCTGTTCGGTCGTCGGATACGTCGAGGAGTCGTTGAGCGAAATCGTCGTCCCCGGCGGCAGCGCGCCCTCGGGCTGCTCGCCCGGTGGCGGGTTCAACGCCAGGTGCATCGAACCGAGCAAGCTGGTCTGCCCAACGCTGGCCACGGCGTTCGCCGGCACCCGCACGCCGGGTTTCACCGAAATCTCAACCTGGGCATGCCAGTCCTTGACCGCCATGCTGCGTACGCTGCCGACGACGACGTCGTCGATCATCACCGGCGAATTCGGTTCCAGCGTCGCGACGTTTTCGATCTCGACGCGATAAACCTCGGCATCGGCGCCTCGCCCCACCGCCCCGGGCAGCGGCAGCGAGTTGACGCCCTGAAAGCCGCAACCGCTGACCGTCACCGCAACGCACGCTCCGGCCGCGACCACTCGGCGCATCACCTTCTCCTTGGTCATGGCGTTCCTCCCGCCTCGGCGGGCAACAGCGGGCCTGCGGGAGCAGGTGCCGGAGCCGGACCGGGCGCCGGTCCCGGGCCGGGAACGGGACCGGCGGGGGCGAGCATCGAGTACACACTCGGTGGCACGCTCGGCGGGACGATCGGCGGTGCCCCCGGCAGCATCTGCTGCGCACCTGGTGGCGGAACCCCGGGCGGGCGGCCGGTGAACGGTGCGGGCCCGGGTGCAACCCCCTCGTACGCGGAGATTCTCGGCGGGATCGATTCCGGCAGTGCCGTTCCGCCCGCACCGGGAGCCAGGTTCGGCTCGGAGTAGACCAGGTTTTCCGGGTCAGCCGACGGCATCAGATACGGCTGTATCGGGATCGGTATGTAGTTGAAGTTCAACAGGCTCAGCGCCGGCCCGAGATACTGGGCGCACAGCTTCGCTGTCTCCGGCGCGGTGGTGTTCTCGATGGCACCGACGGAACCGCAGATGAAGTCGAGCGGATTGGAGAAGTTGTTGAAAACGAACTGTCCGACCGCGCTACCCACGTCGGGGCTGTAGATGTTGTACGCGTTGCTTAGCGCGTTGGGAGCGGTGTGCAGGAGATTCTCGATCTCCATCTTGTTGTCGAGCAGGTTGGAGGTGACGTTGGCCAGCCGTTGCACCTGCTCGGAGGTCTGGTCGCGGGCACCCCTGATGAACCGTTCGACGTCGTCGACGGCCACCGACAGGTTCTTCAGCGCCGCGTCGAGATCCGAACGGCTGCCGTCGACCACGCTCGTCAACGTTGCCAGGCGGTTCTGGAACATCACCACCTGTTCGTTGCTGTTTCGCAGTGCGGTGACGAACTTCTGCAGGTTCTTGATGATGTCGACGACGTTTCCGCTGCCCTCGGCCAACACCCGGGCAACCCCGGAGAGCTGAGAGATGGTCTCGCGTAGCTTTTCCCCGTTGCCGTCCATCGCGTTGGCCGCGCTGTCGATGAAGCGCGACACCGAGGTGCCGTCAACCCCGCTCTGCGGGCCCAGGTCGGTGGCCAGCCGCATCAGCTGCTCTTTGACCTCGTCCCATTCCACCGGCACGGCAGTGCGGTCCATTGGAATCACGCTGCCATCGGGCATCGTCGGCCCACTGCTGCTGCTGCGGTATGCAGGGGTGAGCTGAACGTAGCGCGCCGCAACCAGGTTCGGCGCGACGATCACCGCCTTCGCCCCTTCCGGAATCGGGACAGCACGATCGACCTTGAGCACCATCTTCGTCTGGGTGCCTTCCGGCTTGATCGATTCGATGGTGCCCACCTCCACGCCGGACACCCGAACCTCGTCGCCCGGGTAGATCCCTGTCGCGGTGGTGAAGATCGCCGAAATCGTCTTCGGTCCGAAGTACACCTGCCGGACCAGATACCCACCACCGGCGACCAGCAGCGCCACCAGCACCACCGCCAGAAGTGCGATTACCCGCTTGCGGCTCATCAGCGAGTACCTCCCGGAATTCCGTTGTAGGGCAGCGGTAGTTCGGCGCGCGGTCCCGCAGTGTCCGGCGGCTGACCCGCGTTGGTGCCGCGCCGGAACCCGAGCGCGTAGTCCATGAACGGCTGCAGCAACTGGGCGGGCTGCAAGTTCGGCACGTATGCGTTGTAGTACGGGCCGTTGGCCAGCGTCTCGCCCTGGGCCAGGATGAACTTCTTCAGGTTGGGCAGGATCAGGGCGATGTTCTCTCGGTTTCGTTCGAGCATCTCCATCACCGAGTTGAGCCGCTCCAGCGACGGCGCGAGCTCTGCCTCATTGTCGGCGACCAGCCCGCTGAGCTGCTGCGCCACCGCCGAGGTGTTGGCGAGCAGATCGACGATCGCATCACGGCGATCGTTGAGCACTCCCAACAGATCGTTGGCGTTGAGGATCAACGTGTTGAGCTGCTGGCTGCGCTGCCCCAGCACCTCGGTGACATCGGCGGCGCTGGAAAGCAGTGCCGCGAGATTCTCGTTGCGCTCGTTGATGGATCGCGACAACCGGCTGATGCCATCGAAAGTCGGCCCGAGCCGCGGTGCGATCTGATCGATCGTGGCCGACAACGTGTCCAACGACTGGTTCAGCGAAGCCGTGTCCGTCCCGGTGGTGTTCGTGGTCAGGTCGCCGATGGCATCGGTGAGAGAGTACGGCGACGAGGTCCGCGAGGTCGGGATGGGTTCACTCTTGTTCAACGTGCCGCTGCCGTCGGATTCCAGCGTAATCACCCGCTCACCCAGCAGCGAGCCGGTACGGATGTGCGCGGTGGTCTGCGACCCCAGCGGGTACCTTCCGTCGGCGGTGAACGTGACCAGCGCGTCTCCGTCGTCCAGCGCGACGTCGGTCACCGCACCCACCTTGATGCCGGAGATGGTGACGTCGTTGCCCACGGTGATCCCGCCGGCCTCGGTGAACAGCGCCTGGTGCCGGATCGAGGTAGCCCATTGGATGAACCGTTCGGGCTGCAAGCCCACCGCGATGACGAGCACGATCACCATGACGCCGATGAAACCGGCTCGGATCAAGTTGGATTCGCGATACTTACGCATCAGGGCTCACCGCACCTTCCGCTTTCCTGCTTGATCCAGGGGAACACCGCGGTCCGCCCCTCCAGGTCGGTCACACGTAGCGACAGACCACAGATGTAGTACATGATCCAGCTCCCGTATGCCCCCAACCGGGCCAGCTTGCGGTAGTTCTCCGGCCCTCGCTGCAGCGAGCGGTCGAAAATGACCTGGTGGTCACTGAGCAGCGGGGCGATCCGGTTGATCTCGTTGACGGTGCCGTCCAGGGGAGGCCGGGCCTCAGTAAGCAGCCCGGCGATCGAAGCGGTCCCGTTGTCCAGCGCGGTGATGGCGGTGCCGAGCGGATCACGGTCCTCGGCGAGCCCACTGATCAGCTGTTCGAGTCCATCGATGGTGTTCGAGAACTTGTCGCCGTCGCGGGCCAGCGTGTCCACCACCGAGTTGAGGTTGTCGATCAGCTGCTGAACGACCTCGCCGTTGTCGGCCAGGCTGGTGGAAAACGACGACGTTCTGCTCATCAGCGAGTCCAGCGTGTCACCTTGGCCCTGGAAGATCTGGACCAGGGCCGAGGTCAGCGCATTGACGTCCTGTGGATTCAGCCCCTGGATCACCGGACGCAGACCGCCCAACAGCAGATCGAGGTCGAGGGCACCCGTGGTGCGTTCTTCGGGGATCTGCGAGCCGGCCGGCATCACCCGAGTCGAGCCGGGTCCGTCGAGCAGCTCCAGATAGCGGTCACCGGTCAGGTTCAGGTAGCGCACCGCAGCCTGGGTTCCGGTGGTCAGCACGATGTCGCGATCGGCATCGAAGCCCACCAGCACCGACTTGTCGGGTTGCAGATCGACGCTGTTGACCGTGCCCACCCGGACGCCGGCCACCCGCACCGAATCACCGGTCTCGAGCCGTGAGGCATCGCCGAACACCGCCGAATAGCCCGACGTCGAACCGCTGCGGTATTGGCTGAACGCCATGAACAGGAAGGCCGTGAGCACCACCATCACGGTGGCGAACACGCCGAATTTGACGAGCGTGGACGTGGTGCGCATTATCCCGGCTGTCCGATCTGTGCGGTGTTACGCGGAGGTCCGTCCAGCGGTCCGAACAGCATCTGCTTCAGACCGTCGGAGTTGAGCAGGATCCCCTGGTTGCCGTACTGGAAGGGGTTTGCCCCGGTGTCAGTGACGAGGTATTTCGTGCGGTTGCCAAAGCCGACGTAAGGCAAACCCATACATTGTGGCCCGCCCTTGGCCGCGACCTTGGGTAGGTTCGCGGGATACCGGTAGCGATCAATGCCCAACGTGAACGCGACGTTGACCACGACGCCCGGGTCCATCTGCGGGGGCTGCAACCGTACGTAGTTCATGCCTTCGAGCATGCAGTTCAGCGCCGGGGCGTATTCGCTGAGCAGGTCGGTGGTCGGCACGAGAAGCTCGAGGACATCGCTGGTGGCCTGCCGGTTGCTGCCCAGGACGTCGTTGCCGATGTCGGCCAGCCCGATGGCGCTGACCAGGAAGGCATCCAGGTTCTCCTGCTCGTCGGCGATTCCGTCGCTGAGCGTGATCGAATTGCGCAGGATGCTGAGCAGGTCCGGTGCCACATCACCGTAGGCGGCGGCCACCGGGGCGGTCAGCTCCAGGGCACGTCCGAAGTTGTCCAGGCTGGGTTCCCACTCGGCCAGCAGCTCCTCGAAGTCGCTCAGACTCTGGCCGAATTGCTCGCCGCGCCCAGAGAATGCGGTCGAGATTGCACCCAACGTCTCGTTCAGTTTCACCGGGTCGATCTTGTTCAGAACCGACACCAGTTGTTGGAAAACCGTGTTGATCTCGACCATCACATGGTCGCCCTGCAGGATTTCGCCGCCCTGCAGGTGACTGCTCGACGGATCCGCGGGGGCTGTGAACAGCACGGACTTAGCGCCGAACACCGTCGACGAGGCGATGTCGACACCGACGTTGTCGGGAATCAGGTTCAGTTGATTTCTGTCGATGGCCAGTTCCAGTGCCGCCTTGCCGTCAGCGCGCTGGGTGACCGATTCGACCGTTCCGACCTGAACACCACGCATCTTGACCTTGGCGTCGGGGTTCATCACAAGGCCGGCACGGTCAGCGATCACCGTGACCTCTGCGGTGTCGCGGTACTTGCCCTGGAATAGGAAGACCGACAGCGCGACGACTGCGACGATCGCGACCACCATGGCCAGACCGGCCAATGGGCGAGCGACATTGGCCGCGCCGAAATTGCGGCCACCGGAGGAACCCACCGGGGCTGCCGCACTGGTGGTCTCCGAACGGTGAATTGGCCCCGGTCCGAGGTTTGACGTCATCTGGTTCCCCTAGCCCGACAGGTTGAAGTTGCCGTTGGAGCCATAGATCGACAGCGACACGAGCAAGGTCACCGACACCACGACGATCAGCGATGTGCGCACGGCGTTACCGACTGCCACACCGACGCCCGACGGCCCGCCGGTGGCGAAATAGCCAAAGTAAGTGTGTATCAACAAGATCGTGATTGCCATCAAGATCGCCTGGAGGAACGACCACAGCAGGTCGATCGGGTTCAGGAATGTGTCGAAGTAGTGGTTATAGAGGCCACTGGACTGTCCGAACAGCACCGTGGTGGTGAACTGGCTGGCTACGAAGGACAGGATGACCGCGATCGAGTACAGCGGGGTGATCGCGATCATGCCCGCAACGATGCGCGTCGAAACCAGATACTCGACCGGACGGATACCCATCGACTCGAGCGCGTCGATCTCCTCGTTGATCCGCATGGCGCCCAATTGCGCAGTGACACCGGCGCCGAACGTGGCGGCCAGACCGATACCGGCGACCACCGGTGCCGAAATGCGCACGTTGATGAAGGCGGCGAGGAAGCCGGTCAGCGCCTCGATCCCGATGTTGCCCAACGAGCTGTATCCCTGCACCGCCAACGTGCCGCCCGCCGCCAGGGTCAGGAAGCCCACGATCACGACGGTGCCGCCGATCATCGCTAGCGTCCCTGCGCCCATGGAGATCTCGGCGATCAGCCGGACGATCTCCTTACGGAAGTGCACTGCGGCGTGGGGCGTTCCGGCCAGCGCGCGCAGATAGAACAAGGTGTGATCGCCGATGCGCGACAGCAGCGCCACCGGCCGTCCGGCGAAGCCGACTAACCGCGGGAACCGCGTCCGCAATACCGCTGAGGTACCCATTATGTATTCCGCCTCGCCCTTAACCCGTCGTCATCTGGATACCGATGGCGGTGACCACCACGTTGATCACGAACAGCGCCATGAATGCGTACACGACCGTCTCGTTGACCGCGTTACCGACGGCCTTGGCGCCGCCTCCGGTGATGGTCAGCCCGCGGTAGCACGCCACCAGACCGGCGATCAGACCGAACAGTGCGGCCTTCACGCACGAGATGATCACCTCGGGAACCCCGGTCAGCAGGGTGATGCCCGCGGCGAAAGCCCCGGGGTTGACGTCCTGGATGAACACCGAGAACGTGTAGCCACCGATAATGCCGATGATCACGACCAGACTGTTGAGCAGCAGCGCGACCAGGCCGGAGGCGAGCATCCGCGGTGTGACCAGTCGCTGAACCGGGTTGATGCCCAGCACTTCCATCGCGTCGATCTCCTCGCGGATGGTACGTGAGCCGAGATCGGCGCACATCGCCGTCGCTCCGGCACCGGCCACGATGAGCACCGTCACCAGAGGCCCGACCTGAGTCACCGCCCCGAACGCGGCACCGGCGCCACTGAGATCGGCCGCCCCGAGTTCGCGTAACAGGATGTTGAGGATGAAGCTGACCAGCACGGTGAACGGGATGGCCACTAGCAGGGTCGGTGCCAGCGACACCCGCGCAACGAACCAGCACTGCTCCAAAAACTCGCGCCACTGGAACGGCCTGCGGAAGATGAACATCACGGCGTCGGCGGACATCGAAAACAGTCCGCCCACGGCCTGCATCGGACCGGAGAGGTTCCGGATCTGAGGAATGCCGGGCGTCCAGCGTTCCGGTCCCTTGACTGCCATCAGTTCTCAGACCCTTCCAAAATTGTCACCCCTGAGACGGCCGTAGGACCGCCGATGTTGTGAGCCAGCGCAATTCGCGCACCATCGACCTGATTGACGGCCTCACCCCGAAGTTGGCTGAACAGCTCGACGCACTGTGCCACACCGGTCGCCCCCGGCGGGTGACCTTTGGCTTTCAAGCCGCCGCTGGGATTGACCGGCAGAGCCCCACCCACGCTCGTCACCTCCGCCTCCAAAAGTTTGTAGCCACCCAGCCTTTCAGCGAAGCCGAGATCCTCATAGCTCATCAGCTCGATCCCGGTCAGAAAGTCGTGCACCTCGGCGACGTCCACGTCGGCCGGTGTCATGCCGGCCATCGAGAAGGCCTGCTTGGCGGCCCTCGTGGTGGCCGGAAGCGTTGTCATATCCGGCTTGTGCTGGTGCATCACCGAATCCAGACCGAGGCCGACCCCGCGAATCCACACCGGCCGGTCGGTGAACCGGTCCACCACGTCTTCGGCCGCGATGACGAGCGCTGCGGCACCGTCACTCTGAGGCGCGCAGTCGTACAGCCGGAAGGGTGTCACCACCGTGGGTGCGTTCAGGGCCTGCTCCATCGTGATTTCAAAGCGCAGCCGCGCCTTGGGGTTGTCGACTCCGTGACGGTGGTTCTTTACCGCCACCATGGCTAAGTGTTCTTCAGTTGCCGGAGATTCGTGGAGATATCGACGAACATGCAGGGCAAAACCTGCGGGCGCGACCAAACCCAACGGATAATCCCAGGCCATGTCACGCGCCATGGCCTCCCATTCCCAGAGCAATTCCGCAGAAGTCGTGTCCCGGAGCTTGTCGGCGCCCATCACCAACGCCACGTCCACAGCCCCCGAGGCGATGCCGAACAACGCGTTACGCAGAGCGTCGTGTCCGGTGGCGCACGAGTTCTCTATCCGAGTTACCGGCAACTCGGGCAGGCCGAGGGTGTCGGCAAGGATCCCTGCCGGAAACCCGTCGGCGGTGCCCATCGCCCCGAACCATGCGGCCTGCAGGTCGGTCTTCGTCAACCCCTTGTCCACCGAGGCCGCACATTCGGAGAACGCCATCGGCAACAGGTCCTTGATTCCGAGCGCAAAATGCTCAGCGAACTGCGTCATCCCCGCCCCGACGATCGCCACGCGTCTCATGCCACTCCCCCGGTGCCCGCGCCCAGCAGATCGGGCTCGAAGGCGTAGCCATAGTCCGGCACTCCGGATCGCACCGCAACCCGGCGCAATGCCAGCCTGCCCCGATCACCGATGTCGACGGTGCCCGGCGTAGCGCCGGTGACCTTCACCAGCGCGCGAACGCCCACGTCATCCAGCTCGACGATCACCAACGAGTAGGGCGTGCCCAACCCAGGCACCGGAATATATACGGTGGTCTCGGTGTAGACGGTGCCGGTTCGTGGCAGCGGGATCAGTTCGTAGTCGGTGGCCAACGCCCCATCCGATCCCACCCGGTAACGGGGCGGGAAGTCCAGCTCTGAAGAGCCGTCGGAGTCGCGGAATTGACCTGCCTCCCAACGCACCTTCGCCTCGAACGCTCGCTCGTAGGCAGCCAGAGAAATGGGGATTTCACCGTCGGCGACCAGTCGGCCCGCAGGCAGCGGCCGGGGTTCGGGTTCGCGGCGGCGGATTGATGCGGTGCCACCGCTGATGGTGATGCCCGACAGGATTGCCTGCTCGACGGCGACCAAGGGACCCGTCACACCCCGCTCGGCCAGACCGGCCAGCGCGAACAAACTCGAGCTGGCCCCCGATGTCGGCAGCGCGGGCGGATCACCCAGACACAAATCGACCACCCGCTCGTAGTCGACGCCGGCGACCGCCACCGGGGTGTCCAACCAGGCCGCCGCCAGCGATGCGATAAGGCCGCGTTCGTGCAGCAGCCGCGGATCACCGTAGTCGTGCACCACGCCGGTGGCTTTGCGAGTGCGCACCGGAAGGCTTCGGGCAACCCGGGCAGCAGTGCGCACCTGCAGCCCGCGTTCGGCCGTGAGAATCGCCGCCGCCCCGGCCGGTTGCAGATCGGCACCGATGATCAACGTCCGCGGACGGGCCGAGCTGACCGCGTCGACGGTCGCTGGGGCGCCACCCAGCCGTTCGTCGACTTCCAGCTCGGGGTCGAGTCCCAAACCCGCCAACAACACCGCAGCGTTGCTGCTTTCCAGCAGGGGCAGATCCCGACTGACCAACACCACACGTTCAACTGCCCCGCCGTTGGCCAACGCTGCCCGACCGGCCTCGACAGCCATCGTGACGGCATCCTCATCGTCGCCGGCTACCCGGTGCGAGGGCGAACCCCAGCACGGCAGGTAGGTGCCGACAGCGGCGACGAATGGCATGCGATGACTCCAGAGGTGGTTGGCGAGCGGTGGATCAGGTGACGGCGCCGGCGGTTTTCAGCTCGATGATGCGGTCCCAGTCCAGCCCCATCTCCAGCAAGATCTCGTCGGTCTGTTCGGCAAAACCCGGAGCCGGCCCAGACGTCGGCGACTCGACGTCGAACTGCACCGGGTTGGCGACCAGCTCGAGTTCGCCGGCCTGTACCAGGTATTCGTTGGCGCGGACCTGCGCGTCCTGGGCGGCCTGCAGCGTGTCCTGAACCGGGGCCCACGGCCCGGCCAACGTCGCGAAGCGCTCACTCCACTCCATCAGTGGACGCTTCTTCATCGCCTCGGTGAGAATCTCGGTTGCCGCCTCGGTGTTCGCGGCGAACGACTCGGCCGATGCGAAACGCGGATCGTCGATGAACTCCTCGAGGTCCATGTGTCGGCAGACGTCGGCCCAGAACTTCGTCGGCTGCATCATCACGAAGGAGATGTAGCGGTCATCGGCGGTCGGGTATAAGCCGACGAGCGGGTTGATCGGCGAGCCGTGCACCCCCGGCGGGAACGCCTCCATACGTTCGTTGAGGTGATTGGTCAACGCAACCGTGTGGCCCATCGACCACAGCCCACTGCCCAGCAGCGATACGTCGACAACCGACGGTTCCCCCGTACGTTCACGCTTCAGCAAGGCAGCAGCGACACCGCCGGCGAGGTTGGTGCCAGAGATCGTGTCCCCGTATGCGGGTCCGGGCGGGCCGATCATTCCGGGCATGTCCGGCGGGGTGATCGTGCGCGCGGTTCCGGCCCGGCACCAGAACGCGGTCATGTCGTAGCCGCCCTTGACCGATTCCACGCCACGCGGGCCCAGCGCGCTGCCACGCGCGTAGATGACCGTCGGGTTGACGGCACGGATGTCGTCGACGTCGATGCCGAACTTCTGCCGATGGGCAGGCAGGAAGCTGGTGAGGAACACATCCGAGCGCCGGGCCAGCTCCAGCAGCACCTCTTTGCCTTCCGGCGTCGACATGTCCAGCCCGATGCTGCGCTTGAGCCGGTTCGCATGCTCGATGTTGGGATTCGGATCTCCCTCGACGCGCAGCTTTCCGGTCTGGCGCAGACCACGCTGCGGATCTCCGGTGACCGCATGTTCGACCTTGACGACATCGGCGCCCCATTCAGCGAGGACCGCGCCTGCCGACGGAACGAAGCCGTACATCGCGACCTCGAGAACTCGGATTCCATCAAGGGGTTTGCTCATCGCTTCCTTTTCTTCTTCGCGTCGTCTTCGCATCGTCTTGGCGCGAGCGCCTCCACAGCCGGGAGGCGCCCCGCATCAGCCCACTACTTCGGCAAGGGTCTTGGATTCGAGGAACTCCTCGAGTCCGGCCTTGCCCATTTCCCGTCCGATGCCGGACTGCTTGTAGCCTCCGAACGGACTGTCGGGCGAGAAGTACATGCCGCCGTTGATGGAGAACGTGCCGGTGCGGATCCGCCGTGCCACGGACTTGGCCCGCTCGGCATTGCCGAACACCGCGCCGGACAGTCCGTAGATGGAGTTATTCGCGATGCGCACCGCGTCGTCGTCGTCGGAGTAGGCGATCACGACCAGCACCGGCCCGAACACCTCTTCCTGGGCGATCTCGCTGTCGGGGTCGACATCGGCGAGCAATGTGGGCGTGTAGAAGAAACCGGGGTCGACCTTTTCTCCACCGGTGACCAACGTGGCCCCCTCGGCAACGGCTCGCTTCACCATGCCGTCGACCTTGTCGCGCTGCTTCTCACTGATCAGCGGACCCATATAGGTCTTCGGGTCTGACGGATCTCCGTAACGCACAAGACCGAAGTTGTTCTTGATCAACTCGACGATCTCGTCCTTGTGCGTCGCCGGGACCAGCAGGCGTGAGGTCAACGCGCAGCCTTGGCCGGCGTGGGTGACCATGCTAAAAGCGGAGAACAGTGCGGCGGTGTTGAAATCGGCGTCATCGAGGACGATGGCCGCCGACTTGCCGCCGAGCTCGAGGAACACCTTCTTCAGCGTGTCGGAGGCGGCGGACATGATCGCTCGACCAGTCGGTGTCGAGCCGGTGAAGGTGACCATATCGACGTCCGCGCTGGTGGTAAGCGCGACACCGACTGCCGGATCCGCACCGGACAGGACGTTGACCACGCCGGCCGGGATATCGGTGTGGTTGGCGATCAGCTCGCCGAGCGCCAGCGTCACCAAGGGGGTGTCAGGGGCCGACTTGAGCACCACCGTGCAACCGGCGGCCAACGCCGGAGCGAGCTTGGCCAGTGCGAGCTGGTTGGGATAGTTGTAGGCGATGATCGCGGCAACGACGCCGGCCGCTTCCTTTTCCACCCACCGGTGATGCTGCATGCCGCGGCTCTCGATATTGCCGAGGTCCTCGGTCATCGGATAGGTCTTCAACAACTCGGCGTAGTAGCGCACGATCTCGATCGGGGCGTCGAGCTGAGCGCCCTGGCACAGCGACTCCGTAGCCCCCACCTCGGCAATGGTCAGTGCAGCGAGTTCGTCGCGGTGGTCCACCAGCGCCTGGTGGAGTTGCTCGAGGCAACGCACCCGAAGCTCCGTGTTCGTCGACCATTCGCCCTCATCGAAGGCGCGGCGTGCGGCAGCGATGGCGGCTTCGGCGTCTTCTACCGAAGCGTCGGGCGCATAGCCGAGGACTTCGCCGGTGGCTGGATTCAGCGACGGAAACGTCCGGCTGCCCTCGACCAGCTGCCCCCCGATCAGCAGACGGCGATCCGCAGCGTGGGCACCATCATCCGCGCGATCGTTCGAGATCGTGGCTGTTTCCTGCATCATTCTCCTTGCAAGCGACACCGCTAGTTGTGACTGAGCTGGACTCACAGGTCCAAATGTGATGGAAACTGCATTCTCATCTTCGGCGAATCATACATTCGGGGCGAGGGAACTCAAGAAAACCTGAGGAGCCGCGTCTGCCTGCGCAGAAAGGTGCGACAACTTGCCCCAAAACGTCTCACCTGTGCGAACGCTGTGGATGTCATGTCTTGCGATGAGACGGTGTGCGAGAGTACGGTTCTCATAATCGGAAGGATGATTCTTGAAGCTTGAGGGCCACACGTGAAAACTGCCGTCGTAACCGGGGGTGCCTCGGGCATCGGCGCGGCGATCGCTCACCGCCTGCGCGCCGACGGTCTGAACGTCGCGATCATGGACCTAAACCCCAGCGCGGAGAAGTTCTCCTACATTGCCGACGTCACCGACCGCGCCGCGGTCGACGCCGCACTGAGCGAGATCCGCGCCGAGCTCGGACCGGTGAGCGTGCTCGTCAACGCCGCCGGGATGGAACGGTTCAAGCGATTCACCGAGCTCACCTTCGAGGACTGGCAGAACGTCATCAATATCAACCTCAACGGGGTCTTTCACTGCATCCAGGCGACGCTGCCGGACATGATCGAGGCTGGCTGGGGACGCATCGTCAACATCTCCTCTTCGAGCACCCACTCGGGCCAACCGTTCATGTCCGCCTACGTCTCGGCGAAGTCTGCGGTCAACGGTCTGACCAAGTCGTTGGCGCTGGAATACGGCCCCCACGGGATCACCGTGAACGCGGTGCCACCGGGCTTCATCGACACTCCGATGTTGCGCAAGGCAGAGGAACGCGGCCTGCTCGGCGACACCGAAAAGCAGATCGAGACGACCCCGGTGCGCCGAATGGGTCGCCCCGAGGACATTGCCGCCGCGTGCGCGTTCTTCGTCTCCGAAGAGGCCAGCTACATCACCGGCCAGATCCTTGGCGTAAACGGCGGCCGAAACACCTAAAACACGCCGGCCAGGCGAACGGGCAACGAAGACCGAAAGGACACCACATACATGGGACGCGTACAAGACAAGATCGCCTTCATCACCGGCGCTGCGCGCGGACAGGGCCGTAGCCACGCCGTGCGGCTTGCCGAAGAGGGCGCCGACATCATCGCCGTCGATCTGTGCGAGAACGTCGACAGCATCGGTTATCCGATGGCGACCCCGGCGGATCTCGAGGAGACCGCAGCGCTGGTGGAGAAGACCGGCCGACGCGTCGTCACGGCCAAAGCTGACGTTCGAGAAGCCGCACAACTGAAGAAGGCCCTCGAAGATGGCATCGCCCAGCTTGGCGGGCTCGACATAGTCGTGGCGCAGGCGGGTGTCGCCGGCATGAAGGGCGAGCCGCCGCTTCAGGCGTGGACCGACGTCATCAACACGAACCTGGTCGGCACGATCAACGCCATCCAGGTAGCACTGCCTCACCTCAAAGAAGGCGCGGCGATTGTGGCCACCGGATCGACGGCCGCGATGATGGATGCCCATAACAAGCCCAATCCTGGTGGCGACCCGGGCGGCATGTCCTACATGACGTCGAAACGCCTGCTCTCGCAGTACGTCCATGACCTCGCCACGGAATTGGCGGTACGTGGTATCCGCGCCAACGTCGTACATCCGACCAACTGCAACACCGATATGCTGCAGAGCACCCCGATGTATCGGTCTTTCCGGCCCGATCTGGAGAACCCGACCCGCGCCGATGCTGAGCCCGTGTTCGGCGTCCAGCAGGCCATGAAGGTCAATTTTGTTGAACCCGAGGACATCAGCAACGCCATCTTGTGGCTCGTGTCCGAGGAGGCGAGGTATGTCACCGGCATGCAGCTGCGTGTCGATGCCGGTGGCTATTTGAAGTGGTACGACTACCACATCTAGGAGGACGGTGGCGTGAAAGTATTTGTTGACTCGGGACGGTGCCAGGGGCACACGCTGTGTTCGATGATCGCCCCGGACTCTTTCGAACTCAGCGATATCGACGGGACGGCCTCACCGGTCAACGAGGTCGTCCCACCCGATCAGGAGGACGCAGTCCGCGAGGCCGCACATTCCTGCCCCGAACAGGCCATCTCCATCGAGGAATGACAGAGCCGGTTCACGCGTGCACCGCTCTTCTAGTTGATCTATGGACCCGAATAGCACAGGGAGACAAGAGTCTTGAGTGTTGATGACGTCGTCGGAAACGACGCCGACGAAAGCCGTAAGCAACCGAAGTATCACTTCGACCGGCACACGCCCGAGTACCGTCTGCAGTTCGAGAAGATCACCGAAGAGATGCAGACCAAGTGCCCGATGGCGTGGACCGACACCTACAACGGGCACTGGGTAGCCGCCGGCAG
>CAZLTV010000024.1:27282-30462 GCA_964562545.1 uncultured Mycobacterium sp.
AGTGCCCGATGGCGTGGACCGACACCTACAACGGGCACTGGGTAGCCGCCGGCAGCAAGGAAGTGTTCGAGCTGGCGCGCTGTCCTGCGGTGTCCAACCATCATGACATCTCCGGAGAGACGCCCTACCAGGGCATCACCATCCCGAAAGCGAGTCGCGCCACCGTCGTTCGTGGCGGCCTGCTCGAGATGGATGAGCCCGAGCACAGCATCTACCGCAGTGCGCTGAACCCCTATTTGTCGCCCGCAGCGATCAAACGGTGGGAACCGTTCATCGACGAGATCACCCGGGCAGCCCTCGACGAGCACATCGAATCAGGTCGGATCGACTTCGTCGATCACCTGGCCAATGTGGTACCCGCGGTCTTCACCTTGGCAATGATGGGCATCGAGCTCAAGAAGTGGAACGTCTACAGCGAGCCCACTCACGCCTCGGTGTACACCCCGGAGCACTCCCCCGAGCGCGAGAAGATCAACGAGCAGCACCGTGAAATGGGCATCGACATCATCAACAACATGATGGAGATCCGCGAGAATCCCCGCCCGGGACTGGTCAATGCGTTGCTGCAATTGCGGATCGACGGAGAACCCGCACCCGATATCGAGATTCTGGGCAACCTCGGGTTGATCATCGGCGGCGGGTTCGACACCACCACCGCGCTGACCGCGCATTCCCTCGAATGGCTCGGCGAGCACCCTGCCGACCGCGAGCGACTCAGCCTGGAGCGCGACAAGCTCCTGCACCCCGCCACCGAGGAGTTTCTGCGGTTCTTCACACCGGCACCGGGAGACGGCCGGACCTTCTCCGAGGACACCTCGCTCGAGGGGCACGAGTTCAAGAAGTTCGACCGCATTTGGCTGTCCTGGGCAATGGCCAACCGCGATCCGGCGGTGTTCGACGATCCCAATGAGATTCACATGGACCGGAAGGGCAACCGGCACTTCAGTTTCGGGATCGGTGTCCACCGGTGCGTGGGATCCAATGTGGCCCGCACGGTTTTCAAGTCGATGCTCACCGCCGTGCTGGACCGGATGCCGGACTACGTGTGCGACCCCGAGGGAACCGTGCACTACGACACCATCGGGGTGATCCAGGGCATGCGGCACCTACCTGCCACCTTCACCCCCAGCAAGCCGCTGGGCCCGGGCCTCGACGAGACGATCGAGAAGCTGCAGCGCATCTGCAACGAGCAGGAACTCGCCCGGCCGATCACCGAACGCAAGGAACGCGCCGTCGTCGACTGAGAATTCTGGCAAACATTTACCCAAACCGTTCCCCCGGCCTCCGCTTCACCGGTAGCTTGTGCAGCAACCGTGAGGGGGAACCATGGTGGGTCGTGTCTCGCTGTTCCTGAGCACCGGTGCGGTCGCAGCGGGGATATCCGCGGCCGCACTCGCGGGAGCCGGTTTGGCTTCCGCCGACGACGGCTCCTCCGCTGGCGCGGCGGACAACACGTCCTCGTCCCAGTCGAAAGTCCGCGCCGTCGACGACAGTGGCCCACAGGACACCCCGACGACGGATTCGCGCGCGTCAGCACACGGCGCCGATCAATCCGGTGGCATCGACGGCGACAAGAATGGCGGGGGCCTCGACATTGACCCGCAGGGCCCGGCTCACGACGAGGATGCCGAAGACTCGCTCGACGACCAGGACCTGGGCGACGAGGGGCAAGGCGGCGGGGACCTTGACAGTGGTGGCCTTGATGACGGGGAGCTCGACGAAGATCCCCCCATTCAGGACGACGAGTCGGCCGTCGACTCACCCGAGGCGGACACAGCCCTCGACGGCCTGGACGACGACCCAGCAACCGGCGAGCCCACACCGGTCGGCGCGGTCGACGACTCGGTCGAGGAGAACCCGCCAACCATCCAAACCACCGCACCGGCAGCCTCCTCCGACACAGCCGTCCCCAGCGCGAAAGACGAGCCGACACCGGCTAGCCGCACCGCGGCGCCGAGCGCCATGACTGCTACCAGTGCCACCGAAGAAGCGCCCCGGCCCGCCACCCCAGCGTCAGCCGCAGACCTCGGCGACACCGCCAAGCCCGCCGATGCGGCCCCGAAGAGTACATCGACCAACACCTCGACCGCCTCCACCACCTTCGCCGTAGCGACTCCCGTGCTGTCCGCACCGTCACGTCCGACCTTGCTCAACGTGGTCGGCACGCTGTTGTTCAGCGTGGCCGAAGCGGTGATCAAGCTGTTCGAGGGTCCGCCGGCGGTCCCGGCCGGCAGCACCGTCACACCTGGCAGATCGGATCTCTACATCGACTGCGGAGACGGCTACACCGTCCAAGCAGACTGGTATTTCCCCGAAGATCCGGATCCCGAGCGGCTCATCTACTTCCAGCACGGATGGCCGGCGCGCGCCAGCTTCTACAACGCCACGGCCGCCGAGCTGGCCGAGCGCAACAACGCTATCGTCGTCGCCCCGTCGATTTCGGGCAACTTTTTCGCCTGTGACGGCTGTTTCGCCGGTGGCGACGCGATGCACGCCGCGGTCGCCAAACTGTTCCTCGACGACCGGGAGGCCCTACTGACCAGTGCGCGGCTAGCCTCTGGCGACGAAACCCTCACGTTGCCAGACCAGTTCGTCATCGCCGGACACTCCGCAGGCGGACAGCTCGCGGCCGGGGTCGGCGGCTTCTACACCCAGTACGCCCCCGACGAGCGCGACCACGACCTTGTTGGTGTGCTCCTGCTCGACACCTCGACGGTGGGCGGCGCGGTCAGCCGCGGCGTGGCCAAGATTCCCGACGACATACCCGTCTACACCATCTCCGCCGAGCCGGCGCAGCTGAACTCGTTCGGGGACCTGAACACCGCTCTGGTGAAATTGCGTCCTGACCAGTTCGTCGGCGTGGAACTGGTCGGCGGTCTGCATGCCGACGCGTTCCGATCGATAAACCCTATCGCGCAGTTCATCGCCTCTCTGATGACCGGATTCTCACAGCCCCGCAACGTCGAAGCCGTGCAGGTGCTGGCTCACGGTTGGATCGACGACTGGTTCGAGGGCACCCACACCGACACCTACTACGGCCCACTGGGTTCGACGATCGACGTCGAGACCAGTGCCGGCACCGCCGAGGCCCGAGTGCTGCCCACACCGCCGGTGCAGCTCAACCTGATCGCGCGCATCCTCAACATGTTCTCCAAGCCGCTGTCCGGCCTGAAATTCGAC
>CAZLTV010000024.1:30562-37196 GCA_964562545.1 uncultured Mycobacterium sp.
CGGGGTAGGCCGAGTACCTGTTGGGCGATGATGTTGCGCTGGATCTCCGAGGTGCCGCCGGCGATGGTGCCCCCGAAACTACGGGCGTAGCGCTCGAACCAGCTCGCGAAATAGTGGTCCAGGTTCATATGCTCGTATGGGCCCGATGTCGACGGGTGAACGAGACCTTCAGGTCCGGCAGCCTCCAGTGCGAGACCCTCGACCCGCTGTTCGGCCTCGGCTCCGAACAGTTTCGGAATCGACACCGACGCGACGTCGACCTCGCCGCGGGCCGCCTTGGCGATACTGACAGACCCCAGCAAGCGCAGTGCCTCGTAATCCATGATGCTGGTCGCCAGCGCGTCGCGCTCCAGAACGTTCTTCGGCTCGAAGTCGGCGATGCAGTTGGCGATTCGATCGGCGAAGCCGAGCCACATCATCGTCCGCTCGTGCCCGAGTGATCCGTTGGCCACTCCCCACCCGCCGTTGAGCGGGCCGACGAGGTTCTCGGCAGGCACCCGAACATCGGTGAAGAAGACCTCGTTGAAATCGAGGTTGTCGATTCCGCACATGTCGGCGAACGGACGGCACACCACACCGTCGAGATCGGTGGGGATCAACAGCACGCTGATGCCCTTGTGCTTGGGGGCATCCGGGTCGGTGCGCACGAACGTCAACAGGAAGTCGGCGTCGTGGGCCCCGGAGGTCCACACCTTTTGGCCGTTGACCACGAAGTCGGCGTCATCGCCGTCGCCGTCCCTGACGGCCTTGGTACGCAGCGACGCCAGGTCGGATCCGGCGCTCGGTTCGCTCATGCCCAGCGACGCGGTGCGCTCGCCACGCAGCACCGGCACCGCCCACTCGCGCTTCTGCTCGTCGGTGCCGAAGGTCAGCAGTGAGGCCGCGATGATGTTGACGCCCTGCGGGTTGAAGCTGTGATAGATGCGGCGCTTGCACAGTTCCTCGGCGTGCACGAACGTCTGGAGCACATTCGCGTTGCGGCCGCCGAACTCAGGTGGCTGGGCAGGGAGCAGCCAGCCGTTGTCGAACAACAGTCGCTGCCAGTCGCGGGCCCACTGCGGCATGTGCGATACCGACCGTGGCCGCTCGAGTGTCTCGGCCGCAGTAGGCGTGTGCTCGTCGAGGAACGCGGAGAACTCGGCCCGGAACTCCTCGACATCGGTGTCAAAAGTGAGCTGCATCTACAGATCCCTCCCGTATTCCTCGGCAATCAACGCGCGGTGCTCGGCGGCGCCACCCAGCATCAGTTCGCCGGCTTTGGCCCGCTTAAGCGCGAACTGCAGATCGTTCTCCCAGGTGAAGCCCATCGCCCCGAACAGCTGCACGCCGTGCTTGAACACCAGCGACTGACACTCGCCGGCCGAGGCCTTGGCCATCGCGGCGGCCAGCCGGCGCCGTGGATCATCGGCGGCGATGGTCAGCGCGGCGAAGTACGACAACGCCCGGGCCCGCTCGATCGCGACGAACATGTCGGTGGCCTTGTGCTGCACCGCCTGGAAGGTGCCGATCGCGACCCCGAACTGCTGCCGGCTCTTGGCATGTTCGAGAACCAGATCGAGAATGCGCTGGCACGCGCCGACCATCGTGATCGCCATGCCCATCAGCGCCACGTGATGGGCCCGCTCGGTGTCGGTGGCGAGGCGCTCGGTGTCGGCCACCTGCACTCCGGCGAACGTCACCTCGGCGACATGCAGCACCGGATCGAACACGTCGACGCGCCGCGTGCTGACCTGGTCGGCGTTGACGATGAAGACTCCCGCCGGGGTGACGACCGCGAGCCGGTCGGCGCGATCCCCGTCGAGCACGAATCGGTCGGTGCCGCTGAGGAGCCAGCCCTCGGCGTCGCGAATCGCCGTGACACCCGAATACACCGCAGCACCGGCACCTGTGGGGTCGAAGCGATCGGCGACCAGCGGCGCATATTGCGTCAGCGTCGCCAGAAATGGGGTCGGGTCAGTCGAGCGGCCAAGCTCTTCGAGCACGATCGCGAGTTCGACGGCGTTCTCGGTGTCGGTCAGCTCAGTCCACCCCGCATCGAGGTAGCTGTTCCACAACGGAGTCGGATCGACGCCGTTCTCAGCGATGTCGCGGATCAGCGAGGGTGGGCACTGCTTGGACACCGCGTCACGCACGGTCTCCTGCCATAGCCTCTGATCAGCATCGAATTCCAGCAGCATCCAGCGCCTCCGGGATCGGTAACGGTATTGGGAGAATAGCATTCTCGTTAGCCGCGGTAATGATTCTCCTCCAAGGGCTATCGAATTCCGGGCGACCAGGTCCGTTCGGCTGACCTGCGCACACGCTGACCTGCGCAAAAGTAAGCACTTTGATTGGAGAACACAATTCTTGCCTTTGAAGAACTACGATCTACACTGGGTCCATGTCCGGTATCGAGGCCAGCTACCGTGAGCGCTGGCTTCGACAAGCCCACCGGGCAATCCTGAGAGGACTCGCGTGATCGAGATCAACGACGGCACCCGGGCGGGCGAGGGGCCCATCAACATCCCCCTGATCGACGCCAGCGTGCACATCTTCTTCGGCTCGAACAAAGACCTGCGACAGAACTTTCTGCGTGAGCCGTTCTCCAGCCGGGGGTTCCCCGACTACGAGATGGACTGGTACGGCGCACCGGGCGGGGAATACGCCAAAGGCACCAAGGGCCCGAACAAGCAGTACCCGGGTTCCGATGTCGACATCGTCGCCCAGCAGCTGTTCACCGATCGCGGCGTCGACATCGCAGTGCTCCACCCGATGACCCGCGGCATCATGCCCGACCGCCACTTGGGCACCGCGCTCGCCGCCGCCCACAACGAGATGATGGTGTCACGCTGGCTCGAGCACCCCGAGTTCGGTGAAAAGTTCCGCGGCACCATCCGCGTCGTCCCCGACGACATCGCCGGTTCGCTGCGTGAAATCGAGAAATACAAGGATCACCCGGGTGTCGTACAGATCGGCATCCCGATGCAGTCCCGCGAGCTGTACGGCAAGCCACAATTCTGGCCGCTGTGGGAAGCTGCGGTCGATGCCGGACTTCCGGTGGCAGTACATATCGAGATGGGCAACGGCATCATGGCCTCGCCCACGCCGTCGGGATCGACGCGAACCTACGAGCAGTACCTCGGGTTCATGTCGCTGAACTACCTGTACCACCTGATGAACATGATCGCCGAAGGCGTCTTCGAGAAGTTCGATGCGCTCAAAATGGTGTGGGCCGATGGCGCCGCCGACATGCTCACGCCCTACATCTGGCGGATGGACTGCTTCGGCCGCCCGCACCTCGAGCAGACGCCGTGGGCGCCAAAAATGCCCAGCGACTACCTGCCCGGCCACAACTACTTCATCCAGGGCAAGCTCGACGGACCGGGGGATGTCGAATTCGCCGGCGAATGGCTGGGCTTCACCGGCAAAGACAACATGACGATGTTCGGATCAAGCTACCCGCTATGGGACATGGCCGAACCGAACCTGCCGACCGCCTACACCGCCGAGCAGCGCGACAAGATCGCTTGGCGTAACGCGGCCGAGCTCTACGGAATCGACGTGACCAAGCACGTACCGACCGGCCTGGTCACCCAATGACGCAAGTGGAAGCCGAAGGAGGCCACCGATGACGGTAACCGCGAATTCCGCCACGACAAGGGTTACGCCCACCGAACATATCCCGGTTCGCTGTGTGGACTCCGACGTGCACCCGATGCCTCGGCGCGGCGAGCTCGTCGAATACATCCCGGAGCCATGGCGAAGCAAGTACTTCCTCAGCCATCCCCGCCGCGAGGGCATCTACTACGACGCTCCCGACTACGCGCACTCCTATGCGATGCGCGTCGACACCTTCCCTCCGGACGGCGAATTTGCCTGCAGCGACCCAGACCTGGCGCTCAAGCAGCTGATACTGGAGGCTGGTTCCGATATCGCGATCCTGGAACCCACCCATGGTGAAGCCCGGCTGCCCGAGGCCACCCACGCGTTCTGCGTCGCCACCAACCTGTGGCTGGCCAACCACTGGCTCGACCCACACAACAACTGGCATCAGCGCTGGCGCGGATCGATCTGCGTCGCCATCGAGGAGCCCGAGTCGGCTGCCGCCGAGATCGAAAAGTGGGCCGAGCACCCCTACATGTCGCAGGTGCTGATCAAGGCCGAGCCGCGGCCGTCCTGGGGACACCCGAAGTACGACCCGATCTGGGCAGCGGCCACCAAGCATGACATCACCGTCAGCTGCCATCTCTCGCGCGGATACTACGAGACGCTGCCGTTCCCCCCTGTCGGCATCCCGAGCTACAACCACGACTTCATGGTGACCTACTCACTGCTGGCGGCAAACCAGGTGATGAGCCTGATCTTCGACGGCGTGTTCGACCGTTTCCCCAACCTGCGCATCGTGTTCGTCGAGCACGCGTTCACCTGGATCCTGCCGCTGATGTGGCGCATGGACGCGATCTACGAGGCGCGCAAGAAGTGGATGGACATCAAGCGCAAGCCCAGCGAGTACGTCAAGGAACACATCAAGTTCACGACCCAGCCGCTGGACTACCCAGAGGACAAAACCGAGTTGACCCGCGCGTTCGAGTGGATGGAGTGCGACAAGATCCTGCTGTATTCGTCGGACTACCCACACTGGACGTTCGATGATCCGCGTTGGCTGGTCAAGCATCTGCCCGAGCACGCGCGCGAGAACATCATGTTCCGCAACGGCCTTAAGACCTACCATCTCCCTGAGACGGTGCCGGCGCTCGAGGGACAGGTGAGGGTGTTCTGACGTTGACCGAGCAGACTTCGCCTGACTCGCCTGCAAAGCAGCAGCCCCGGCTGGCCCAAGGGCGCGAGCACATCGTCGCCACAGTCGACGAGATCCCACCAGGCACACACAAACTCGTCCCCATCGGCCGCCACGGCGTCGGGGTCTACAACGTCAACGGCACGTTCCACGCGATCGCGAACTACTGCCCTCACGAGGGTGGTCCATTGTGTTCCGGACGAGCCCGGGGCCGTAACATCGTCGACGAATCCGTGCCCGGCGACTCGGTGATGGTCCGTGACCTCGAGTACATCTACTGCCCGTGGCATCAGTGGGGATTCGAACTCGCCACCGGCACCACAGCGGTCAAACCGGAGTGGAGCATTCGCACCTATCCGGTCCGGGTCGTCGGCAACGATGTGTTGGTCCAAGCATGACGACCACCGAGACCGCGGGCCCGGAATTGAAGCCCGGTGAGCGTGTTATCGAAATCAACGGCGGCGACGTCGTTTACGAAATACTGGGTGATACAGGCGATTTCATTGTCCTGACCCCCGGGGGCCGGTTCAGCAAGGACATTCCGGGTCTGCGGCCGCTGGCCGAGGAATTGGTCAAGGGCGGCTACCGCGTGTTGCTGTGGGATCGTCCCAACTGCGGCAAGTCCGACGTGCAGTTCTACGGTCAGAGTGAATCGCATATGCGCGCCGAGACCTTGCAGCAGTTGATCACCAAACTCGACATCGGCCCCTGCATCATCGCGGGCGGTTCCGGCGGTGCCCGCGATTCGATGCTGACCGCGATGCTGTATCCAGAGCTCGTTCGCAAACTCGTGGTCTGGAACATCGTCGGCGGCGTGTACGGCTCGTTCGTGCTGGGCTCGTACTACATCGTGCCGAGCATCCTCGCGGTGCGGGGCATGGGAATGAAGGCCGTGGCCCACATCGACGAATGGAAGGAGCGCATCGCCGAGAACCCCCGAAACCGGGAGCGCTTCCGGGCCCAGGATTCCGACGAGTTCCTCAAGCTGATGCTGCGTTGGCTCAACGCATTCGTGCCTAAGCCGGGCCAGACCATCCCGGGTGTCGAGGACGAGATGTTCGACAACATCAAGGTTCCGACCCTGATCATTCGTGGCGGTGAAAACGATCTCGACCATCCGAAGCGCACCTCGCTGGAGGTGAGCTGCCTCATCAAGGGCTCAACCTTGATCGACCCGCCATGGCCTGAAGATGCCTGGGAACGCGCCGGTGAGGATCGCGCCTCAGGAAAGGTGAAGCGCTTCAACCTTTTCGACACCTGGGTGCAGGCCGCGCCGGCCATTCTCGACTTCCTGGATCGTTGATGGGCGTGTCACTTCACCGGTCTCGCTCACACTGCTCAGTCCTTGAGGACGATGCGGATCTCGCAGTTGGTCGAGGCCTCCAACGCGGTATGCAACCGGCTCTCCGGGATTCGCGCGATGTCGGCTTTGTCGATCGTCACGGTGATGATGTCCCAGCCTTCGTCGCCCGGGGTTCGCTCGATCATCCCGCGCACACCGAAGCCTGCCAGCACACCCGCAGCGTCGTCGTCGGTACCGTGACTGACGAATGTCAACACGCCGGGCACCGGTTCGGTGGCAAATGCTTTGGCGCACAGAGTGAGCGCAGTGGATTTCAGGTCGGTCGGGTCGGTGCCCGTCATCAGGATCTCGACTTCCCGACGTTTGGGCGGCAGCGCCGCGAGATTGTTGTCGATCAGCTGAGCATCCACCTCGGCCGTCAGCCGGGCCAGCTCGGCCATCCCGGTAGACAGCTGTTCGGCGGTCAACTGGCCCGCCAGATCGACGCCGACCCGCACTACTGCTGTTCGCATAGGGAGCAGGGTAGCTACCCGACGAGCGCTTGCGCGAGGAGC
>CAZLTV010000025.1:0-35821 GCA_964562545.1 uncultured Mycobacterium sp.
GATCGCAACGGCGTTCAGGGCTCGCTTCCCGCGCATGGTCCATGAGAGCCTGACCGCAGGTGTTGGACACGCTGAATCCCGCAAGATTGGCGGGGGGAAGCGAGATGATTGATCGCGATGCCACGGAAAAATTATTCCGAGGAGTTCAAGCGGGACGCGGTGATGCTCTACCAGGAGACCGATGGGGCGACGGTCACCCAAGATCGCGGACGAGCTGGGCAACAGTGGGGTGAAACTCACCAAATGGGTAAAATGACTTAGGTGAGTCGAGTCTCTGTGCATAACGTCAACAAATTTGCACGGAAGTGAGCAGCTTGATCACCGCACCGCATTACGGAACGTCCTAGCGTAACGAGAAGAAATTATACTCCAATCACGGCTAACCAATTCAGGCTGGGTGCCGTTCGGTATTTTCCTAACTCGAAACAGTGCCTGTTCGATATCCGTAGCCTTGATATCTTCGTTGACCATCTGAACCCAATTTTCCCCGGTCTCCTCGGCAAGTTGTTCATTGAACACCGAACGGGTGGTCAGAATCGGCCTGTCCAGGGATAGCGCCAGTAGTGCAGCTCCAGAGTTGCTGTTATCGGCGTTCCGATACGGCAGAATAACGAGCTCAGCCTGCGCGATCTCTCGGGATAGCTCCTTGTCTGGAACGGTTTGAAGCCTAACGGTGACTTTCGCGCCCGCTCGGCCGGGTTTGGTTAGTTCCTTTGTAATCTGAGCCCTCATATCGTCGGTTGGTGAGCCCACGATGCGGACTTCGATATCATCCCCTAATGCTTCGGCGGCTCTAATTAATTCAATGGCACCTTTATATGGCTTTATGTTTCCGAATAGAAGTACTCTTCCTCTAACCAGCGGAACCGAGGGCGCAGGATGAAATACTTCGCGATAGTGCCCGTGTGGGATAACAATTGTGTGCCCGTGGTCTTCGGTGCATGCGGGTTTGGTCAGGACCACGCGTGTATGGACGAGCTTATCGAGCATCCCGAGAAGTAGTCTCTCGGTCGCCCCGCCAGCGTCGTGTGGCTCCAGATTATGCACCGTACGTACTACGGGAATTGCGGAGGTACGCAGGCGCAGAATGAAAACCAGAAAAAGTAAACCGCGGACATATGTGCCCAGGCGCGTCCTATGACGTATTAGCCATTCAGGCCAGTGGACATGGAAAACATCATACCGCCCAAATATTGCGGATTTATAGGAAAAAAAAGCGAAGTCAATGTCGTCTGGCGCATGCACGACAATTTGATCAATATACTGGACAATTGGTCCAGGAGGTTGTACCGATTCTAACACGCGAATTCGGCGTTTTTGGCGTAGTTCAGTCAACTTTTACGTTCCCATTTCATGTGCGCTATACCGGCGCAATATAGAATATCGGCGCTCAGATTCACAATCAACTCCGGGGCAGTATAACATAAAGCGCAGTGCGCGATTGAGGCCACTTTGCGTGCTACGGTCGAAACTAATACGGGGGAATGACCATAAATGGGGTCTTTGTTTCGGCAATTGCGTGATTGTCTCGCCTGCTATTCGCGTTGCCGCCGCCGTGATGGTCTGGCCCGCTGTAAACGGCACGCTTTCTGGCGAGCCCCGTGGGTCGCGAATGCGTCGGTGAGCGACGTTAGGGCGGCTCGGAGTGGCTAGATAACACGCTTAACCGACCTCCTTTTGGTCACCGGCTGATGGAATGGGCCATCGGCCCGCGGGGCCGAACCGGGCCGGCCGAAAGGTATCTCGGTCCGTGTGGTGTTTGGGCGGAATGGGAGGTCGCGTTCCAGGGCCCTGTCCTGGCGATGCGCCCGCCTGCGCGCCCCTGCTCAGAAGCGGCCCCGCTTCGGTCGCGTGTCTCCGAGTTGCTTTAACCGAAATCCGCCCCAGATTGGGATGGCCGAATCTATCGTCTGAGACGTCGTTAAACCCAGTGCCATGACAAGGCGGCTATTCGGAGTTAAGAACCTACCGAGACTATCGAGCCTGGCTAGGAAGTCAGACGGATGCTCTGGCGACCAAAGAAATCCTCGAATTATCGCTAACGAAGTCCGGACCCGAGTCACGCGGCCGCCGAGTAAACCAGGCAGTGGCAGCGCTTGGTCCGCTCTTCTCACATGCAGTAACTACTCGGGTCTCTGCGACACGCGGGGCGTTACGCTAAGCTTCGGCGGTGGACTCGTTGACCAGTCGTATCGTCGACCCGTCAAATGGGCCGTCGCTTTCTGCGCGCGCTCGCGAAAAGCGATGGATCAAACTTCTGGAGCTGTTTCCCGATATCGGGGAGATGCATGTCCTTGATTTGGGTGGTACGCCAGGATTTTGGGATACCGCTCCCATCAGGCCCAGGCATGTCACTTTGTTGAATATGCAAAAGTATTCGGACTCGGATTCGGTCACGGCGCTACAAGGTGACGCCTGTGCGCCGCCAGCGGGCGTATTAAGCACAGAGTTTGACCTGGTCGTCTCCAACAGTTTGCTCGAGCACGTAGGCGGGCATGCGCAGCGAGCCCGATTAGCTGAGGTCATTCGCTCCTCGGCTCCAAGGCACTGGGTTCAAACACCCTATCGCTACTTCCCGGTTGAGCCGCATTGGATGTTTCCGGGACTTCAGTTTCTTCCTTTCGCCACGCGTGTCTATGTCACAAGGCATTGGCAGCTCGGTCATCGGTTCACCAGGGACCGGCAACGAGCAATTGACTCCGTCCATGAAGTCGAGTTGCTGGGTATAACTCAAATGGCTGACTATTTTCCTGACTCCACGATTTGGCGTGAGAAATATGTTGGCTTAGTGAAGTCTATTGTGGCCTTTCGTGCGGCATAGAATCAAGGATTAGTGGGTGGTTCCTGACTAGGGGTTCGCGTAGCCTTGTCGCTGTTGAGGAACTCGGGTGAAAACGATCCAGCGCAACGATGATGTGATTGAACTTGTGAATTGGGGGTAAGCAATCGGTGCTTGGCGTGCCGTGTTGACCGCGATCGAGGTCAGTCGGATTTATTAGGCGGCGTCAGGTGCGCACTGGACTGAATGTGCACAATATAGATTCAGGCTTTTGAGCCCTATGTGCATGTCGATGCAGATCGATAATTCGAAGCTGTAATTTAGAGTGTTCTTGCGTCATTGCCTGCCGGTTAGGGTATTGTGAGTTTCGCATCACCGTTCCCTCGACTGCTTATAAATGAACGCGGCGATCACCGTGGCAGAACGCGGCGCAAAGGCAAGGAAAGACGAACAAGATTGACGGACCACCTTCGGTGCGAGCCGACGTTTTCAGTAATAATTCCTACGTACAACCGGGCGCACACCATTTTTCAGGTACTCGAAAGCGTTGGCGCGCAAACCTTTCCAGATTTCGAATGCTTGGTTGTTGACGATGGTTCGACCGACGGCGATGCACTTAAATTGACCGTATCGTCACTTAACGATGAGCGATTCAAGTATATCCGCAAACCGAACGGCGGTGCGAGTAGCGCCAGGAATGTGGGCTTCGATTCTGCGCGAGGCAGGTACATTGCACTTCTTGATTCTGACGATATGTTCCTTCCTCATAAACTTGAGACTTTCGTTGGAGTGCTGGATGCGCACTCGGGCGATATACTCGTTTTCTCGCGTCTTATTGCTAATCGCGACATCGGCCGAGTTTGGGTTAAGCCGCCGCGGGGACCTAAGCGCGGCGAACGCATCGATGAATACTTGATGTGCACACCAGGTTGGATTCAAACATCGACTATGGTGCTACCTCGGTCGCTCGCTCAACGAGTTCGGTTTGATGAAACTCTCCCATCGTCGCAAGATACTGATTTTGCAATTCGGGCTTCCAATGCGGGCGCAGAAATCATATTTATTGACGAGCCCTTGACCGTGTATGACGATAAGCAGATACAAGGCCGAGTGTCAAAAGGGAAAAATTATACGGACCAATTGGCTTGGATTGAACGAATGAGGGGGCGTCATGTATCAGAACGCGCCTACTGGGGTTATCGCGGATGGCAATGTGCGAGACTTGCCTCCTACACGAGCCGTTCTTACGGATTTCGTTTATTTACTTCGTCCGCGCTACGTGGCGTATATCCGTTTCGTCAAGCTTTGGTTATCGTTGCTCAGGTTTTGATTCCGCCTACTTTCTATCAGTCGATTGCGAGCCGAGTGGTGATTCTTTTTGGGCGGAATCCTCTTGTCGGAAAACGTGATGGTTCATGAGGGCGGCGCCGCACTAAACAGGACGGCTAGGTGTTTGACCTGTGGTTTTATCTGCTTGGGTGCTGTGTTTGGGGTACTAGGCGGGTAGGTTCGTGCGGTGGCGTAGGTGCGCACTTTCCGCACGTACGCCACCGCACGAACGTACCGGTTTAGCACCCCAACACACGCACCCGCGGGAGAATACCCGCAGGTCAAACGACTACCGACCACGAGAATTAGCCAAGGTGTCCAAACTCAGGCTAGAGGGCGTGGTATTTCGCGATGACCTCGGCGGCGGCCATTGTGGTGGAGTCGAGGTTGGTGACGTATCCCTTCAAGCCCATCGTTCGCCGGCTGAGCGCTACGCCGTGGCGTGTCAGCTCGAAGGTGATCCGCGACGCCGACCACTTGCGGGTTCGTCGCACGGCCTCGGTCTCGGCGATCACTTCTGCCGGGGTCGCGCTGGGTTGGCGGATGCGGGGCGCAGCAGCGACTGGAGAGATCTCGATGTGGCTGGACTATGGTTCGGTGTAACGGACCCGAGCACGAGGACACGAGGAGCTCGCCCTGCGCACACTGTTTGTTTGCACCGGAAATATCTGTCGGTCTCCCATCGCAGAGCGTTTAGCGGTTGCGTATGCCGCAAGATTTCAGATTCCAGAGTTTGCGGCGTCCAGCGCAGGCACGCACGCTGTGATAGGGCATCCGATGCATCAGCAAGCGGCGCTTGTCCTCGATGGTATGGGCGGCGACTCATCAGGTTTCACCGCTCGACAACTGACGGCGAGAGTAGCTTCGGACGCCGATCTCATCCTCGCTATGACCAGAGTGCACCGCGACAGAGTCCTCGAACTTGCACCAAACAAGCTCAGCAGGGCCTTCACCCTGATCGAGGCGTCCCAACTCGTCGTGGAGTGCGGCGCAGAGACAATCGCAGATCTTGCGGCGCTTCGCCCGCGACTGGTGGTCAACGATCGCTTGGACATTACCGACCCAATTGGCCAGAGCGACGAAGTGTTCGAAACGGTAGGTGCTCAGATCGCAGAGCACATCCCGCCAGTGCTTGAGCTGTTCCGCTCTCTCTGCCGATGAGCCTCAGAGCGGGTGTTTGAAGCGCCAACCCTGTGAAGGCTGCTTCGGGGGCGACCGCGGTGCAGATTGCGTGGTCCAGCTGGCGCGGAACCCGCGACATCGAGGACCTCGCCTCGGCTCACAACGAGGCCGGCGTCGCGGTGCTGAAGGTCGCCGGGGTGTAACGCCGCGCCAGCCGGCCAGGAACAGCTTGATCTTGGGCTGGGTGCCAGCTGCCGGCCATCCCCGCGTTCAAGAGCACCCATTCCCGGCAGGGCCGGTTTACCGTCGATGCGTTTTCCCCTATGGGCGTAGGCTGGCGGGCTGCTGCGAGCATGCGGCCCTCGACGGTGCTCGACGCGCTGGCGATGGCGCAGCGGTCACGCGGAAACACGTTGCCGAGCTTGATATGTCAATCCGACCTGACTTAGGAACATTTGGCGTCCGCCGATTCTGCCTAACTGCTACGCCCGATACGGTATAAGGTAGACAGGGGTTAGTTGGTTGGCAATGATGACGGACAATGCACACGCGCAGGCGCTCGACAGGGTTTGTTTGCACATCTACACTGATTTTTTGGAAAGTGGCCTATCAGGGTGTTTGGGGCGAAAAGTGGCGGCTCTCTTCGACGAATTGTCTACACCGAATCGCTATCAGCGATGACTCAGGTTGCTGGTCGAAATCGTTTCAAACCCCGCTCAACGGCAGATATTTTCCGGCTGGGGCCGCGGGCACCGTTCGAGGGCTGTCTGGGTGAAGAAGCAGTAACTAATCCCGTCCGAAGGCCGGGCCATGATTGTTGAGCCAGTCTGCCCCGTATGTGGCAGTTCGTCGGCTAAGGAACTCGGCACCCAGGAGTTTGAGCGTGACGCTCAAGGGTTGTCCTCTTACGTCATGAGGCGATACAAGGTCTTGTTTGAACTCTGGGCTCCAGGCGTTTCTTCGCTCAGGGTGAAATTTCTTTGCTGCGAGCGCTGCGGCATGGTGTGGTTCGGGCCCCGCCCGACCCCGGCAGAAGTGGACGCAAAGTACCAGTTTCTGGGTGGTGCTAGTTCCTCTACCGCCCACAACCCCGTCGTTACACCCATTGACGAGGAACGAAGCAAAGAGCTGCGGACTCGGTTAGCGCCGTGGATCGGTCCCGACAATAGCGTGCTTGACTTTGGGGGTGGAACCGGGAGCCTGATGGCAGAATTTGTGCGTACCGGACACTCTTGTGCGCTCATTGACTACAGCAGTGAGGCGATTCCCGGCGTTGTGCGCTGTGGGACCACTCTCGAAGATGCGCCAGCTAAACAGCGGTTCGACGTCGTGGTTGCAAGCCACGTGCTCGAGCACCTGCCGGAGCCCTTCGACACTGTTCTTGCTTTGGCTGACCGTCTGTCTGATTGCGGCGTCCTGTATGCCGAAGTTCCTTTGGAGATCCTGGGCGGTCCTCCACGGCTGCGCGAACCTGTGACGCATCTGAATTTCTTTTCTGACTCATCGCTTTCCGCACTGTTGCGACGCGCTGGCCTTGAGGTCCTTTCGTGCGAGGTCACGACGAGCATCCATGCCAACGGCAGTGCTGCCCTGGCAGTGTGTGCAGTCGCACGACCTGGCGGCGCCCGAGGTTCCTTGCCTGTTGGGGCTGAGTCTGTAGAAACCACCCGCGGTTGGCTGGAGTTTCGGGGATGGCGGAGACTGCTCTGGCTAGGCACTCGGCATCCGCGGGTATGGACGCGCCTGTGGCGACCGGCGATCGCGCGTCTAACACGCCGCGGCAACCCTATCGGTTCTGGGAACCGATAGGGTTATAGCCCCTTGCTCAAGGGGGCACGGTCCGCGCAGCGGGAAGCCTGAAGTTTGGGGACACTGTCAGACCGGGCATTCGACTGGCATATCCGGGGGCAGGGGTTTGTGAGAGTCCTCGAGAGCGTCAGCGGCCAGTCGACGGCTGGTTTGAACATCGCGCGGGGAGTGCGCAGCGACCGCTGACACCACATGGCAAGCTAGGTGGCTCCGATGCGAGGGTCGTGCCATGCGAATCAGTAACTTCCATTTCTGCCGGGCCCGCCGGTTGCATAAAAACTCGGTGCGGACGCTGCGGCGGGCAGGTACATCCGAAGGGGCCAGGGAATTCAGACCCGACTTGGGTCATTTGGCTTAGTGCCTTGGATTCTGCTCTGCGGTGGTGACGATAATGTCTTCGACCTCGGTGTTTACTGTGGCCCCAATAGTCTGGGCGCGCAGTCGAGACCGGCGGTGCTGGCCGTGGCCATTTTCAGGGCGGGCAGAAGTTGCCGCAGCGCAAGTCCGGTCAGTGCTGCATACTCACGACCTAATTGGCGAAATTGCCTGCACCTCAATACTTCCGGTGACTGTACCCAGATTCACCCGTCCGAGGCTTGATTGGTCAACTGACCCGGGACCTTGGCCCAAGAGCGGCTCCGTCTCCGCCGAATTAACGCCATCGGGCTTGGTGGCGACCACGTTTTAGTGCCTAGCCAGTGCACTAAGCCAAATCGTAACCGCAGAACAGAGCGCTGCGAGAATCGAAAAATGGCAGACGTGACCCAAGTCGGGTCCACTACAGCGTCGTCGCGTGGCCACCGTCCACTGGCAATACCGCACCGGTTAGGTGAGAGCCAGCCCGAGAAGCCAGGTATATTGCCGCTCCGGCCATGTCGTCCTCATTGACGAACCGTTTGAGCCGAACCGGTGCGAGTACGGTGTCCTTGCCGTCGCGTTCCACCGTTGCCTTGAGCATGTCGCTGTAGAAGAGTCCCGGCGCGATGACGTTCACGGTGATCCATGACGGTGCCAACTGCAAGGCTAGATGCTTGCTGAGCTGATGGACCGCGGCCTTGGAGGACGTGTATGCGAACGTGTTGTGGTGAGGTACGTGAAATGCATCAATGGAACCGATGTTGATGATTCGGGCGGGATCCTCGGGACTAGCCGATTTGGTGAGCATCGGTAGTAGCGCTTGAGCGAGGAAAAATGTGCCCTTGACGTTGAGATCAAACACCTTGTCCCACCCGGATTCCGGATACTCGGACAGAGCGGCGGCCCATAGAGCGCCGGCGTTGTTGACCAAAACGTCGAGTTGGCCTTCGCGTTCGGCAAGTTGGTCGGCCAGCTGCTGACACGCCGACACGCTGGCCAGATCGGCAGGCAAGGAATGACATTCACCGCTGCGGGATAGTTCGGCGGCGGCCGCGTCGCACACATCGGACTTGCGTGATGAGATGTACACCGTGGCGCCGGCCTCGATGAATCCGGTGGCAATGGCCAGGCCGATTCCGCGGCTGCCGCCGGTGACCAGCACTGTCTTGCCCGAAACGTCGAATAGTCCGTTGATCACCAGTTCTCCTGTCGTCTGTGGTGTCTGGGTGGGTTCACCAGCTGCGGGCAGCTACCCGCTCGAGGATGTCGATAGCGTCGCCACTGCCGGCAGGCTCGTAGGGCAGCTCGAGAATCACCTCGTCGAAGCCCAGGTCGTGGTATGCGGCGAGATTGTCTTTGTCGATGGCTCCGGACCGGGGGTCCGGGCCAGGGCCGGTTTTTGCCACCAGCCGCAGTTCGTCGAAGTCGCGTTCCTCGGCATCACAGGCCGCTCGGAGTCGAGGAAGCAGTCTCTGCAGTTCGCTGATGGTGCGCTTGCTCGGCATCCAGCCGTCGCATGAGGACGCGACAATGCGTAGCGCCAACGGACTGTGGCCGCCCCAGATGAACTCTACGGGGGCGGCGGCTCTGGGATGCATGAAGAACCGCTTGTCGACCGGTTCGCCATCATGCCTTGTCACCGCATAGTGTCCGGATCCCGCGGTGAGTAGTTGTCGGATCTCGACGATATCCGATTTGGCGCGCGTAGCCCGCTTTTCGAAGGGAACACCGAGCGCGTCGTATTCGTCGCGCAACCAGCCGGTGCCGACGCCAAAAGTCAACGGCATCCTGGTCAACCATGACAGCGTGCCGAGCTGTTTTGCCAGGAGGGCGGCGCGACGCAGCGTCAGGATCATCACGGCGGTGCCGAATCTGGCTTCGGGGAGTTGTCCTGCCAACCAACCAATTTCGACCATCGGATCGGGCCAGCATGAATCTGCGCGGAAGGGCCGTGCCCCGTCGTCGAGGTAGGGATACACCTCGTGGCTGTGTTCGGGCAGCAGCACATGGTCGCCGACCCAGAATGAGGAGTATCCCAGTGCTAGTGCGCTGTGCCCGATGGCGATGAGGTCTGCGGGGGAGACTACCTCGCTGGGCAGGGGCAGACGCACGCCGACGGCGATCGGAGGAGTGTTCATTGGGGAACCGTCGTCCTCCTACCGTACCGGCCGCGATGCTGGGTGTGGTCGCATTGTCCCTCCTGCGGTTCGACTTTGGAAGCGCATGCCATTGTCATACACGATATATCATGTGTGCCGGAGCTGTTCGCGAGTCTCGCAACCGCCGCCCTCATCCCCGCGCATCCTATAGAAAATATATGATGTAATGCATAATGAGTCATAGGAGGTAACCGCTATGCCCGGCCTGTACTTCGAGGATTTCGAGCCCGGGGCGGTGTTCGATCACGTCACCCGGCGCACCGTCACGGAGACCGACAACGTGCTGTTCTGTTCGCTGACTTTGAATCTGGCACCCTTGCACATCGATGCGGAATACGCCAAGACAACGATGTACGGCCGCCCGCTGATCAATAGCCTGTTCATCCTCGGGCTCGTCACCGGAATCTCGGTACCGGACACTACGCAGGGCACCACTCTCGGCAACCTCGGATTCGGCGAGGTGCGGTTCCCGAAACCCGTTTTCGGGGGCGACACGATTCGCGTCCGCACCGAGATTGTTGATAAGCGCGAGTCAAAAAGCAGGCCGGACAACGGGATTGTGTTCTTCCGACACTACGGCTTGAATCAGCGTGACGAAGTGATCTGCGACGCGCATCGGGCTGGCTTGATCGTCAAGCGTGCCGTCCAAGTTGCTTCCCCCTCATCATGACGACGCAGGACAGAGAGGACTCATCACATGCGTGGACCCGGCCTCTTCGGAGCTTCCGATTCCCCCGCCTGGGTGCCCGACGAACGTGCCCGTGAACGCAGCAGACTACTCGCCGCTATGCGCCGTTGGGGCTACGACTCGGTCGAAGCGCTGCACCGTGCTGCAGTAGATGATCCGCAGTGGTTTTGGCCAGCGGTGGTCCAAGACCTCGGTGTTGAGTTCAGCACGCCGTTTGCCACTGCACGTGATGACAGTGCCGGCAGAGAGTTCCCGCAATGGTTTGTCGGGGGAACGCTCAACGTCGCCGATCTCTGTGTGCACCGGCACGCTGCCGGGCCGTTTGCGGATAAGGTCGCGGTCGTCTACGAGGGTGATCGAGGGCAGCATCGTTCTCTCACATTCTCCGAGCTCGATGCTGAAGTGCGCAGGTTCGCCGCCAATCTGACCGCCCTGGGTGTCAAGCGCGGTGACCGCGTGGTGATGTTCCTCCCCGTGCTACCGGAAGCGGTCATCACGTATCTGGCGTGCGCCATGATCGGCGCCATCAGCGTCCCTGCGTTCACCGGGTACGGTGCCGACGCTCTCGCGACTCGGCTGCGAGATTCCGAAGCTGTGGCACTGGTGACCTGTGACGGGACCACCAGGCGTGGGAAGCCGATAGCGATGAAGGACACCGCAGACGCTGCGCTGGATCAGGTGCCGACGGTTCGTTCCGTTGTCGTCGTTCGCAATGTCGACACCGGCGCCGTGATGACGCGCCCGCGAGATGTCTACTGGGACGAACTCGACCCGGCACCGGAGCCGGTGCGCACCGTCCCGATGGATTCCAACGATCCGGTCACCATCATCTACACCTCCGGCACCACAGGCGCTCCCAAAGGCATCGTGCACTCGCATGCAGGTTTCTCGGTGAAGGCGGCATGTGATTTCGCCTATGGATTCGACGTCGACCACGACGACGTGATCGCCTGGATCGCCGATATGGGCTGGATGATGGGTCCTCTCATCATCATGGGTGGACTTCAGCTGGGAGCCACCATCGTGTTGATCGAAGGTGTTCCGGACCACCCTGTACCGCAGCGTTTGTGGGAGATCGCTGAGCGCAATGCAGTGACATTCCAGGGGATTGCACCGACAGCGGCCCGGGCAATCATGGCAGCCAGCGGTACAGCGGTTCCCCACCTTCCGCGGTTGCGTGGATTTGCCTCCACGGGCGAGGCTTGGGATGAGCCGACCTGGTGGTGGCTTTTCGAACAGGTCGGAGGAGGGACCCGGCCGATCATCAATTACAGCGGTGGCACTGAAACCGGGGGAGGGATTCTGGTCGGTTATCCGTTTCTCCCGATGGACCCGGCCAGCTTCAACGGCCCACTGCCCGGTATGGACGTAGGAGTTGTTGACCAGGAAGGTAACCCGGTCATCGACGCCGTCGGCGAACTCGTGGTGTACAACCCGTGGCCCGGCATGACCCACGCGTTCTGGAACGACCGGGAACGCTATCTCGAGAGCTACTGGAACCGGTTCGACGGAGTGTGGGTGCACGGTGACCTGGCTAGCGTCGGTGCAGACGGTACCTGGAAGATCCACGGCCGCTCAGATGACACGATCAAGATATCGGGCCGACGGGTGGGACCGGCCGAGATCGAGGCGGCGCTGCTCAAGGACCGTAGAATCAACGAGGCTGCGGTGATCGGTGTCCCCGACCCGCAGCGGGGACAACGGGTGGTTGCCTTTGTCGTGACTCGTTTGGACGGTATCGATCACGACGACCTGACCGCTACCGCCATCGCGAATGCCGGCCGTGCGTTCGCGCCGACCGTGTACATCGTCGCGAATCTGCCGAAGACCAAGAACGGCAAGATTATGCGGCGAGCCATCCGGTCTCGCCATCTCGGGGAGCCGGCCGGTGACATGTCGTCGCTGGACCCGGCTACCCCGCTGGACGCCATTCCCGTTGCTCCTGGGCTAGCAGCCTCCCGGTGACCTACATCATGGAGGACAAGCTGGATCGGGTAAGACCGCGGTGAGCGGGATGCCCGGTTTGCCCGCAGCGACAGCGCCGGGTAGCAGAGTCGACTAACCCGGGGGAGTGTGTTGGAGGCTGCTCGTGGCAGCGGATTGGGCAGCCTGCTCGCATTCGGTCAGCGACGAACCGTCGGCCTTCTTGTTGTGCCGACGGTCCGGGCTGAGGTGTGGTCGACCGATAGATCTCGAGACCGGGTGCCTACCGCGGTCAGGCCGAGGCTACGCCGTCCGGTGTCCATAGGCCACGTTGCTCGAGAGTGTCGATCAAGCGGTCGGCGCCCTCGAGAATGTGCTGCTGCATGACGCTACGCGCTTTGCGCGCGTCGCCCTTTCGCAGAACTTCGAGTACCACCGGGTGGTCGGCGACCGTGTGTTCGACTTGGCCCTCGATCGTTGCATAGAACCGGTTGGGCAACTGCCTGACCACGGATCCGAGGAGCAGTGCCAGTCGCGTGGAGTCGGCGGCCAGATTGACCTCACGGTGGAAGTAATGGCCCAGATCGGCGATTGCCTGCTTGTCGTCACGGTCGGCGGCTTTCTGGTACTGCGCGAGATTCTGCTCCAAGCGGGCGATCTGGTCGGGCGTGATGCGCTTGGCGGCACGTGCTGCTAGTTCACCGGCGAGTTGAGCCTGCGCCCAGAACAGGTCTCGAATGTCTTGCTGGGTGAACGGCGCCACGATGAATCCACGACGCGGGACGAGGCGCACAAAGCCCTCGCTGCGCAGCGCCAGCAAGCCTTCACGCACAGGTGTGTTGCTGACCCCGACAGCCTCGGCGATGGGTTCGAGCCGTAGGAATTCCCCGGGGCGGACCGCTCCCGAGATGATCAGCTCACGGACATAGGAGGCGACCTCTTCCGGGAGCTGGGTGCGGCCACGGTCGCGACTGATGAGCTGGGGCTCAGTCATAGAGCGATCTCCGATCTCGAGTTACACGAAGTATCATATGAAAGATTGCAGATCGGCGATACACATGCTCCCCGTCCCCCGACTGATTCGGATGCTACGCCAAGTTGCCTCGAGCGTTCGTGACTGCTGGAGATCTGCTGACGTGGTGCGATCCGGTCGGGGCGACGCCTACCGCCGGCCCACTGCCCGGGCCGGTAGTTGCCCGCCGCCGCAGATGTGGATGATCTCGCCGGAAATGAAACTGGCACCGGCAGAGGTGAGGAACGCGATCGTGTCGGCGACGTCGTCTGCACTGGCGACGCGCGGAAGCAGGGGCAGTGTGTGCGCATGCTCGACGTGCTCGTCGTACGCGTCGCCGAGCATCGCGGCTATCCGCGGAGCCGGTATGAAACTCGGGGCGATCGCATTCACCGTCACGCTGTAGCGCCCTAGCTCGGCGGCAAGGGCATGGGTGATGCCCACCAGCGCAGCCTTAGAGGCGACGTAGGCGAGCGGGCCGCCCGCCAGCCACGTCCGTGATGACAGATTCACGATGGCCCCGCCGGGGTCCTCCCGCCACAGGGGTGCGGCGGCTTGGCACAAAGAAGCGGCTCCCCACAGGTTGACGTCGAGTACCCGGGTCCACTCTGCGTGGGTGAGTTCGCCAAAGCGTGCGGTCTGGCTCATGCCGGCATTGTTGATCAGGTTGGTGAGGCGTCCGTAGCGGTTGCGAATCTCGGCGATCAGGCGCTTGTTTGCGTCATCGGACGCGACATCGGTTGCCACCGCCCAGGCCTCGCCTGCGCCAGCTCCATTGATCTCCGTCGCCACCTGTTCGGCTGCGTCGCGGTCGCGATCGACGATCACCACGGTGTCGCCCCGTGCTGCCAGTCGTCGCGCGACGACACTGCCGATCACGCCCCCGCCTCCGGTGATGAGCGATACGGCGGTTGACGGGCTCATGCGACCTCCACGACGTCGGTGATGGTGAGTGCGTTACTGCCTGAATCTGCTTGGCCAGTGCCAATATTATGTACCATATTGCGTATATTACGAACTCGGCTGTCAGTTTGATGAATCAGAAGGAAGTCAGCGATGAGTCAGATCGGTGGAACCACGCACACGCCGACCGTGCTGACCGACGACGTGCTACGCAACGCGATCGACGGCACGCAGGCCGTGCGGTGGATGCGGGAAGCAGTGATTGCCGCCGATGTGGGATCTCTGCACGCCCCAGCTCGATCCCGAATTGATGTCGGTCCCGGTCCGCTGATTTTTACCGCCGGTTCGCTGTCCGGGGAGTGGTTCGGATATCGAAGCTACGACGCTCTGCACCTCGCTCACGAAGACCAGGTCGTGGTGCTGCACTCCGCGGTGACAGGCCGACTTCAGGCGATTGCAGTCGGCGATGCGCTCGGCGAAATACGCACTGGTGCTCTCGGCGGCCTGGCTGCGGACATACTGTCCCGGTCGGAGGCGGCCTCGCTCGGAGTAATAGGAAGCGGCCCCCAAGCATGGACCCAGATCTGGGCCGTGAGCGCGGTGCGGCCCGTCGCGAAGGTCGACATCTTCTCTCTTGACCCACCCGTGGCGGAGGCGCTGGCGAGGCGGGTTCGCTCGGAACTCGACCTGGCATGCGATGCCGTGTCCTGTGCGGAGGCGGCTGTGCGAGACCATGACGTCATCGTTTTGGCCACGACGAGTCCCGCGCCGGTGCTGGATGCGGCTTGGGTGGCTCCCGGAACCCACATCACCACGCTCGGTCCTAAACACCAGGGGCGCAGCGAGATCGGCATGGATCTTCTCGAGCTGGCCGACGTGGTGTCCACCGACTCTTGTGATCAGCTAGCGGCTTACGTGCCGCCGGCGCTGGCTCTGGCCTCGCCGCATGCCGATGTGATTCAGCCACTCGGGGCTGTCGCGGCCGGTCGCGCTCCGGGGCGCACCGGGGTTGATCAGGTCTCGGTCTATCTGTCCACGGGCCTTGCTGGCAGTGAGGTCCACTTGCTCTACCGCGCTGTCCAGGAATTCGGTTGGGTGAGTGCCGCGACGGACTGATTCGCACACCCAGTTGGGCGGCCCGCCCGTTCGGACGGAGAACCGAGCCCTGGAGTGCGGGTAAGGCGGTGTGCTTGTGACGCAATCCCCGATGACCCCTTCGGCACGTCCAAACATCAAATATTATATTGACAACTCTCCGCGTGGATGGAAAGCTGGGGACTCTCCGGTAGGAACAGGCCGGTGAAGCTGCCAGGCCAACCGGAGTGCTGCACTGTGACAATCTGTCGATCAGCACCGACCGGCCGGTGATCAACAGCATGACGAACGGCATTGCCGGCCGAGCTCGGCGTTCGCGCCAACGGACCTGTCAAAGGTCTGCGACGAAAGGATTGGTTGTGCCTGCCAACCAGATCGAGAACTCACTCGGTGGCCAGGTTGCGATGGTCACCGGCGGTGCCAACGGAATTGGAAAGGCCATCTGTGAGGTGCTCGTCGCCAACGGCGCCCACGTCTACGTCGCCGATATCGACGCTGCTGCGGCCAAGGATGCGGTGTCGGCCATGGCACGCCCGGGCGCGCTGGTCGATGCGGTCTGGTGCGATGTGTCCGACGCATCCAGCGTGGCGAGCGCGACGGCAGCGATCGTGGCAGAAGCGGGCCGGATCGACATTCTCGTGCATTGCGCAGCGATCTTTGCTCGCGGTGCGTCGCTCGATCTCGCCTTCGACGACTGGGCCCGGGTGATCAATGTGAATGTCAATGGGACGTTCCTGATCACCCGAGAGGTGTCGCGGCAGATGGTTGCGCAACAGACCGGAACGATTCTCATGCTGACCTCCGATCGTGGTCTCTACGGAGCGCCGAAGAACGGGCCCTACGCGGCATCGAAAGGTGCGATGATCGCCCACATGCGAACGCTGGCCCTTGAGCTGGCCGGCTCCGGCATCACGGTGAACGCGGTGAACCCCGGTACGACTCTCACCGACCGACTGGTGAAAGAGGCTGGAGCCGAACACATCAAGATGCGCGAACGCAACGATCCCATGGGTCGGTTGAGCACGCCAGATGACATCGCCGGCCTCACATTGTTTCTGGTTTCGCCTGCGGGCCGCTTCATGACAGGCCAACTAGTGACCACAAGGATCCGTCAGGCCTGAGATCACGATGACGGTATTCGGCACACCCAAAAGTCAGAGCGAGTCGACCCTGTCCCAGCGTTTGGTCGAGTCCGCCGTCGGCCTGCGTTTCGACGACCTGCCAGCCGCGGTTGTCGACAAGGCGAAAGCGTGTCTTTTCCACAACAGCGCCGCAGCGATCAATGGTATGCGGACCACGATGGGGCAGCGGGTGCGCGCGATCGCCGAACAGGAGCCGGTCCGGACCGGGGCTCGGTTGTTGGGTGTCAACACGCGACATTCGCTCGGTACCGCGGCGTTCACGAACTCCATGTACATGGCGATCACCAACCAGAGCGACTCGTATCGTCTGTTGACCCATCCGGGGCCTTGTGTCCTGCCCGCCGCACTGGCCGTCGCGGATGTCAACAGAGCGTCGGGACGAGACTTGTTAACCGCGGTAGTCGCAGGCTACGAGGTGCAATCGCGCCTCGCCTGCCGGACTCTGGCCTCTGTGCATGCCAACGGCTTTCGCGCCGCACCGGTGTTCGGGACGTTGGGTGCAGCCGTGGCAGCAGGCAAGCTGGCGGGGCTCGACAGCGAAAGCCTCCATCATGCGCTGGCGCTAGCGGTGACGGTGGCCGCAGGCGGTCTCGAACCGGCCCTGGCGGGCACCGCCGAACTGCGGTTCCATGAACCGACCGCCGCTCGCAACGGGGTGAGCGCGGCGATGTACGCACCAGTGATGACCTCCAGTGCGGCCGATTGCCTGTGTGGTGATTTCGGCTTTTTCAACGCGTTCGTCGGCTCGGCTGACGGAAGTCTCGCCCACAGTTTTGACGGGCCCGGCGGCACAGCATCATTCGATGAGATGTCTGCCCGTTTCGGCCACGAATTCGCGATGATGGACGTCGCCTTCAAGGCCTATCCCACGCCGGGATACAACAATCCTGTGGTTGATCTCGCCGCGCGGGTTCGCGCACGTCATCAGATACGCCATGAGGATATCGATACAGTAGACGTTGAGCTCAACTGGCTGGAGGCCAGCTATCCGACACCTGGCCGTCCGCGGCCGGCCTTACGGGAGCGTCGGCGCGGGACCACCTTCGCAATCGTGGCTGAGATGTTCGTTGCGGGTCGCACACCGAGATACACCGCACCCGGTTTGGCGCCCCAGACTGCCGATGCCGCAATCGCCGAGTTCATGGAGAAAGTCACGGTCACGGGCTCTCCGAGCCGACGCTATTTCGCACCGCGGATCCGGGTCAAATGCCGGGACGGCACTGTTATTGACGATGAATTCACTGGCAGCGAGCTGAAAGTCGGTTTCGATCGGGCCGTTACGCGTATGAATGCCGTTACTGCAGGGGATGTTGTGGCCCAGCGGGTGCTCGACCAGCTCGCGAGCGCGGTGGCAGGCATCGAGCACGCGGACGACCTCGACCCATACTTCGCGGCCGCGGTACTGCCAGGAGCGTAGTTCGGCACGCATCGGTGGCCCCGGGCGGCGCGGGAGTGCGCCATTGGGGGTGGGGAAGGAGCGCGGGTGCAGGCGCGTCGGCTGATCCTGATGGCTGCCTGTCTGATGCTGTCGCAGATCGCGATCTCCTCGGTTCGGCCGATGACGTCGTATCGCATCCTTGCGCTTGGATCTTCGCCAGTTGCGATCGGTTGGCTGTCTGCGTTGTATGCGATCGCTCCGGCAATCCTGGCGATACCGCTGGGTCGGCGAGCTGGGCGCGGTCAGGCCGCTTGGCTAGGCGTCATCGGAAGTGGGTTCTTTTTCGGTGGCTGCGTGGGTTTGGCTCTCGGCGTGGAGATCTGGCACCTCGCCGTGGCGAGTGTGGCCCTTGGGGCGGGAAACCTGGGACAGATGATTGCCTATCAGTCCATCATCGCCGCAGAGTCACACGACGGGGCGTATGACCGTGACTACGGTTGGTATGCGGCCGGCGCTTCGATGGGACAGCTGGTCGGACCGCTGTTCGGTACCGTCGCCTTCGAACATTACGGAGGCGGTCTTCCCGGCACCACTGCGGCAAATCTGGGTGGTGCCACTGCGGCGCTCATCGGCCTGGGTTTCTCCGCGACGTTGTTACGGGGAAAATCAGGGCAGAAGCGCGCCGCCGAACCTGCGGCCACGCCGACTCGCGCTATCGAGGTGCTTCGCTATCCGGGCGCACTGGCCTCGGTATACGTCAGCCTGGTCGTACTTTCGGCGATCGATCTACTATCGGTGTACCTCCCCGTCCTTGGTGAGGAGAAGGGCTGGGCCGCAACCTATGTAGGGATTCTTCTGGTGGTGCGTGCGACGTTCTCGTTGATGGCCAGGCTGGTGTTAGGCCTCTGGTCGGACAACGCGAGCCGTCGAACTATCTTACTTTCCACGGTCGGTATGACCGCGGTGATGTGTGCTCTCATTCCCATTATTGGTCAACCCAGCCTGCTCATGCTGGTCATGGCGTTGCTCGGGTTGGCGATGGGGGTGGGACAACCGGTCAGCCTGGCCTGGACAGTGGCGACTGTTCCCGCGAATGCCCGACCGACAGCTATCGCGGTGCGGTTGATGGGCAACCGGATCGGACAGGTGCTGCTTCCTGCTGCATCAGCGACATTCGTGGCTGTCGGTGGCGCGGCGTCGGCATTCTGGATGCTTGGGATCCTGCTAGCCTCGAGTGCTGGGGCGGTGGCCATGTCGAAGTAGCCTGTCCGTTTGCCAAAGGCGCGATGATACAACGATTGCCGTCAGAAACGAGGCGGGTTCGACAGCTCCCGGGTGTGGAGCGCAATGTCCTCCCACGAGCTTGATACCGGCTGGCCTACTGGAGGATTGGGCGTATCCCGTAAGGCTGGCCGCGGTTGCGTTGCCGCGGTGGAGAAATCGGCCGAGAGTGCACGACGTCGGTCCGAACTCCCGCCGTGCTTTTCACAAAATTTTATCGGTCATATATTATCCTTGATGAGGCCAGAGGCGAGCGACCCCTGAACGAGCCGGCCCTGTGAAGGAGCAGAAGTGTCGACGGACTTCCTATTGACGACCGAACAGCAGCAAGTGCGCGAGGAGGCGCGGAAGCTCGCTCGCACGTTTGACTACGAATACTGGTACGAGCGTGACAGAACAGCGACCTACCCATGGGAATTCGTTCAGCGGTTCGCTTCGGCGGGCTGGCTGGGCATCATCGTTCCCGAGGAGTATGGCGGAGGTGGCGGCACTATTACCGACGCGGCGCTGCTGCTCAACGAGGTCGCCGCGTCCGGTGCCGGCGCCTCGGGCGCGTCCGCCTTGCACTTCTACGTGTTCCCGGCAATGCCGATCGTCCGGCACGGGTCCGACGAGATGAAGAAGCGGGTGCTGCCCGAAGTCGCCAAAGGCGAACTGTTGATGGCTTTCGGGGTGACTGAGCCGAACGCCGGAATCGATACCTCGCGAGTGCAGACCCGGGCGGATCGCATCGGCGACAAGTGGATCATCAACGGCCAGAAGGTCTGGACGACGAATGCTCAGAACGCGAGCCACATCCTGCTGCTCACCAGAACCTCCCCCCGGGATGAGGAACATCCCATGGACGGTATGACGTTGTTCTTCGTCCCATTGGACCGCGAACGGTGCAAGATCCGCGAGATACCGAAGATGGGACGGTCGTCAATCGATTCCAACGAAGTGTTCATCGACGGACTGGAAGCTTGCGACGACGATATCGTGGGCGAGGTCGGGAGTGGCTTCCGCTATCTGCTCGACGGATTGAACCCAGAACGCATCGTCACTGCCATGGAGGCCATCGGGGTCGGCCGCGCTGCGCTCGAACTCGCGGTTCGATATGCCAAGGAGCGGGTGGTGTTCGACCGTCCGATCGGACAGAACCAGGCGGTCGCGCATCCGCTCGCTCAAGGTTGGATCGAACTCGAAGGCGCCGAGTTGGCGACCCTCCGCGCCGCGTGGCTCTACGACCATGGGTTCCCCTGCGGTGCGGCGGCGAACGCTGCAAAGTTTCTCTCGGGCCAGGCCGGCGGCAACGCCACCGAGGCGGCGCTGCAGACGCACGGTGGATTCGGCTACAGCAAGGAGTACCACGTCGAACGCTTGATGCGCGAAGCTCAGATCTTCAAGATCACCCCGATCACACAGCAGATGGTGCTCAACTACGTGTCGACCAAGGTGCTCGGCCTTCCGAAATCGTACTGAGGTTGTGCGGGACGGTTGGCGCTTACCGGATGGTTCGCCGGAGGCATAGTGCGCACCGTCCTCGCCTACCTGTCCATGCGACCGCACCTCCGAAGGGGATATTCGATGGGCGTTGACAATCCGCACGACCAGCAAAGTTGGTCGGCGCCGTTGAGCGACCGGCGGCATTCGCTTGCCGATGCTGTCGCTCGGTACGTCCGGCCCGGCATGACGTTGCACCTGCCGTTCGGAGATGCTCGGCCGAACGCCCTGGTCCGTGAGGTGGTGCGGCAGTTCCGGGGTACCGATCCGCAGTTCACCGTCATCACTACCGGATTGCTGAACAGTCAGCAGGCACTCGTCGGAGCGGGGCTGGTGAAGAAGCTCATTACCTCGTTCGCAGGGGAGAACCACCCCACACCGAGCCCGTCCCCGGTGATCATGCGGGCGCTGCAGGACGGACTGGAGATCGAGGATTGGTCGATCTACACGCTACTGGCCGGCCTAACGGCCGGAGCCATGGGTATCCCTTTCTTCCCGGTGCGCTCCTTTGCCGACGGTTCGATGACCGGCCGCGACGGCATGGCACCACGAGGCTGCGTCAGTGACCCGTTTGTCGGTGGCGACGTGACCGTGGTGCCGGCGTTGATCCCGGACCTGACGCTGCTGCACGGAGTCGTAGGTGACCGGCACGGCAACATTGTTCTGGCCGGCCCCGGAGGCGAGCGGGAATGGGGTGCACTAGCAAGCCGGGGTGGTGTGTTGGCCTCGGTGGAGAAGATCGTCGAACACTCCGTGATGCAACAGTTCAATCCCCAGGTTCGGGTACCGGCTCCGGCTGTGCTCACGGTATCCGAAGCGCCGGGGGGTTCCGCGCCCTACGGCACATACACCAACGGCATCGCCGGGGTCGCCGGCTACGACGAGGACATCGATGCGATGCTTGCGGCTCGCACCCACATGGCGACGGCTCAGGACTTCGATGTCTGGATTGACTCCTGGCTCGCCGGGTCGGTGTCGCAACGGACTGGGCCCCGATCGGTCGAGGTCCCCGAAACATACAGCGATGCCGAGCTTATGATCGTGACTGCTGCGCGTCAGATGGGCGCGCGGATCGCCGATTCGGGGCATGACTTTCTGCTCGCCGGGATCGGGCAGGCGAATCTTGCTGCCTGGCTTGCTCACCGGAGGATGGATCCGAAGCGGGCCCCGATGCTGGTCGCCGAGATGGGAATGGTCGGCTATACGCCGCAACCCGGTGACCCCTATCTGTTCGCCAACCGCAACAAGCCCTCCGCAGTCCAGCTGACGGACACGGTGGCAGTACTGGGGGCCTATGTCGGTCATCACCGAATGCGCACCCTCGCCGCGCTCGGAGCGGGGCAGGTCGCCGCCGACGGGACGATCAACAGCACGGTCGGCTACGACGGCGCCTATCTGACGGGTAGCGGAGGAGCTAACGACATTGCCTCAGTAGCCGACGAGGTGATCGTTCTTCTTCGTCAATCGGCCCGTCGGCTGGTGGACGACGTGCCGGTGCGCACCGCACCGGGCCGCGCCGTCCGCACCGTCGTCACCGACCGAGCCGTGTTTGTGCGCGAATTGGACACCTTCCGGCTTGAAGCAGTCCTGGTGCCGCCCGGTGAGTCTGGTTTGTCCACCGCGGCGCTTGTCGACGCGGTCCGCGCCCGGACGGGCTGGACCAAAGTCAGCTGGCCCGAGAATGTCGTCCGCGAGCCCGAACCCACCGCGGAGGAACTGGCTGGGCTTCGCGCGTTCGACCCGCAGCGGCACTTCCTGCGGTGAATCACAGGTTTGGGTATCACGTCACATATCGAAGGAGAGAGATTCATGACCGACAGTTACGAAGATGTTCTGTACGAGGTCGTCGATGGCTGCACCGCGCTGATCACGATCAACCGCCCAGAACGGCGCAACGCGTTCCGGGCGCAGACAGTGGAAGAGCTCGTTGAGGCCTTCCGCCGGGCATGGGCAGATTCCTCGGTTCGCTCGATCATCCTCACCGGAGCCGGAGACAAGGCGTTCTGCAGTGGGGGAGATGTCAAAATCCGGGCTGAACTGGGAAATTACGGTCCGAGCAAGAGCGGGCTGTGGGAGGTCGAGTACCTTCACAAATTGATTCGGGACGTACCCAAGCCGGTCATTGCCGCGGTCAACGGTTTCGCGATCGGTGGCGGACATGTTCTACATGTGGTGTGCGACATGACTATTGCGGCCGAGAGCGCACGTTTCGGACAGGTGGGTCCGCGGGTCGGGTCGTTCGACGCCGGATTCGGTACCAATTTCCTGGCACGGGTAGTGGGTGAGAAGAGGGCCCGCGAGATCTGGTTCATGTGCCGTCAATACGATGCTGCCCAAGCCGAGCGTTGGGGTCTGGTCAATGCTGTCGTCCCAGATGACGAGCTGCTCGAAGAAGCCCGTGCGTGGGCCCGCGACATGGCCGCCCTGAGCCCCACGGCACTGAAATTCCTCAAGCAGACCTTCAACGTCGACACCGAGCACCAGGCCGCGTTGTCGGGAGTGGCCGGCTCCGCGCTCGACCTGTACGTCGACACTGCCGAAGCCGCAGAAGGGGCGGCCGCTTTCGTTGAGAAGCGGACACCGGACTTCGCGAACCCCGCACCCAGGCCATGATCACGCCGAGATCGCTGCTCTTCGTCCCAGCGAACCGGCCGAAATACCTGCCCAAGGCGGCGGACTCCGGTGCCGATGCGGTCATCATCGATCTTGAGGATTCGGTCCCGGTGGACGAGAAGGGCTCGGCGCGTGCGGCATTGGCCGAGAACGTGTCCACGTTGCGACGAGCACGGTCGGATGTCCAGGTGCACGTTCGGGTTAACGCATGGGGTGATCCGGGTGCCGCACAGGATCTGGCGGCTGCTGTCGAGGCGGGCGTCGATGTCGTCTACCTGCCGAAGAGCGCCGGATCCGAACAGGTACTCCGAGCGGCGCATCATCTGGAATTGCTCGACGATCTGCACGGTCGATCGGTGCCTACGTTGCTGGAGGTTGCGCTCGAACAGGCCGGCGCGCTGGCGTCGTGTCGGGCCATCGGAGAGTGCCATGATCGAGTTGTGTCGGTGGTTGCAGCCGCCGCGAAGAACGCCGACGTGGCTCGGTCAGTCGGGTTCCGCTGGACCGATGGAGGTTTTGAAACTTTGTACTTTCGTAGCCGGGCGGTCCTTGCGGCGCGCGCTGCGGGGATCGCGCCGATCGGTGGCTTGTGGCAGTCGGTCCCGGACCTCGACGGGTTTCGGGCATTCGCCGAATCTAACCGGGACATCGGGTATGACGGAATGATCGTCATTCATCCCACCCACGTACCGATTGCCAACGAGGTCTTCTCACTCGCTGAGGACGATGTCCGCTGGTTCGAGGGCTTGGTGGACGCGTACGAGACTGCGACGCGCGCGGGCGATGGGGCTGTCAGATATGACGGTGAGATGGTTGATTTGGCGCATGTCGTCACGGCGCGGGAACTGTTGACGACCCACTACGCCAGACAGTCTCGGCAGGAGCAGGCCAGGACCGGAAGCACGACGAGCAGGAGCGATATCCGATGACTGATCCCAGCGCCGACGCGGGGTACTCCGAGCCCGGCGCCTCGCTATTGTCCGGGTTGCGGGTACTTGACCTGACCACAGCGTTGTCAGGACCGTATGCGACCTTGACGTTAGCCGGCCTCGGTGCAGACGTGGTGAAAGTCGAGCCTCCAGGCGGACGCGACAATGCCCGCGGAAATCCTCCCTTTCTGGGGCCGGACGGCCTCCATTTCGATGCACCGAGTGAAGACGATGTTTCCGTCACCGTCATGAACCGCCACCGCGACAAGAAGAGTGTCACCCTAGACCTGAAATCCGAACAGGGTAGGGCAGTGTTCGACAAGCTCGTCGACTGGGCCGACATTCTGGTCGAGAACTACAGTGACGGTGTCACCAAACGACTGGGGATCGATTTCGAGTCGCTACACTCGCAGAACCCGCGCCTCGTCTACTGCTCTATCACCGGATTCGGCGACAACAGCCCATATCGGCACATCAAAGCGATGGATATCGTCGTGCAGGCCATGAGCGGGATCGTCGAAGTGACGGGATTCGAGGACGGTCCGCCCACCCGAGTCGGGCTCCCGTTGGCGGACATGATCGCCCCGTTGTACGCGGTGATCGGTGCTCTGGGTGCGGTGTGGAACCGCGATCGTACCGGGCAGGGACAGCGCATCGAGGTGAGTATGATCGACGCGCTCGCGTCGATGGTTGCCGAAGAGCATTTCGACGTACTGCACGGCGCCGGGATGCCGTACCGAAGCGGGAACCACCTTCCTCGGCTGGCTCCGTTCGGCGTCTACCCCACCAAGGACGGGCATGTTGCCATCACCGGGTTGGTTGATACCTGGGCGCACGCGCTTTTCGCAGCTATGGGGGCAGACGAGATGTCCACCGATCCGCGGTTCGCCACCCGAGGTGCGCGTGCGGCAAATGCAGGCGTGCTCAACACGATGATTGAGGCGTGGTCGAGGGAACAGACCACTGACCATGTCATCGAACTGCTCACGGGCCACCGCGTGCCGGCAGTGCCGGTTCGTACCCCCCGTGAGGTGGTTGACGATCCCTTTTTGCGCCGTCGCGGCAGTGTGGTCCCGTTGCGCCATCCCGACGCTGGCCTGCGCCATCAAGAGCTGATGGGCAGCGGCATTCCGATCCAGTTCAGCGGGCCGGGACGGATCGCGCCCGGACGGCCGTCGCCGGTCGGTATGGACACCGAAGCGGTGCTGCGCAACATCGCTCATCTCCGGACCGAGGAGATCGACGAATTGCGCGAAGCAGGAATCATCTGACATGCGAGACGGACAACGGTCGCGCGGCGGGATCGGGGGCACCACCTGATGGCGCGTATTCCGTTCGTCGGGATCGACGAAGTCCCAGACAGGTTCCGACATCTGGCCGGCGATGGATCCGGTCGGATGATGAACTCGCGGAGGGCCCTGTTGAATCATCCTGAGCTGCTGGGCTTGTTCGTCGATACGCCACAGTGGTTCCGAACCCACTCAACACTGCCCCCGCGACTACGTGAACTCGTGCTGCTGCAGATCGGTTACGTGACCGGAAGTTCCTACGAGTTCAGCCATCATGTCGTCATCGCGGCCACCGCGGGGGTTACCGACGACGATGTGCTGGCGATGATCGCGGAAACTGCCGGAGCCTCTGAAACGGCTACGCCAGATCGGTTCTCGAATCTGGAGTGCGCTGCGCTTCGGGCCGGGCGGGACCTTACCCGGCACCTCGATATCGACGACGCCACCTGGGCACACCTGGTCGCGGGGCTGGGCGAGACCACCACGATGGAACTCGTTGTGCTCATTGCCCACTACAACCTATTCGTCCGTGTCCTCGCGGCGCTGCAGGTCGATGTCGAACCGGAATACCGGCGGCACCTCCGTCGCTACGAGCCTTTCGATCCCGTCGTCGGCTGGCGTTGAGCGAATGGCCGGACGCCGTCGCGTCAAAGCAAGGAGGAAATGATGCTGCTCAATGGTCAGGTTGCACTCGTCACCGGAGGGGCCCAGGGGATCGGTCAGGCGATCGGGCGGGTGTTCGGCGAACACGGAGCTTCGGTCGTCATCGCCGACGTATCCGCGTCAGCGGCCGCGGCTGAGGCTGAATACTTCGGCGAGCGTGGACTGGGGCTGGGCTGTGATGTCACCGATGAGGACTCGGTTGCGGCGGCTTTCGCCCGGGCGGTCGAGCACTTCGGCCGCATTGATGTGCTGATAAACAATGCTGGGATCGCCCGTGACGGCATGATGCACCGATTGTCACTACGGGATTTCCGTGCGGTGATCGACGTTCATCTGCAGGGGACGTGGCTGTGCTCCAGATCCGCTATGGCGCACATGCGCGGACGCGACGGCGGCGGTGCGATCGTCAACCTGTCTTCGATCTCGGGGAAGGTGGGAAACTTGGGTCAGACCAACTACGCAGCGGCAAAGGCGGGCGTGGTGGGTCTTACGAAGGCGACGGCTCGAGAGGGTGCGCGATTCGGCGTGCGGGCAAACGCGGTGATGCCCGGCCTCATCCGTACTGCGATGACCGAGGCGATGCCTGCCGACGTTTTGGCTGCCAGCATCGAGAACGTGCCGCTCGGACGACCGGGTGAGCCCAACGAGGTGGCCAAGGCCGCGTTGTTTTTGGCAAGCGATTTAGCCAGTTATGTCACCGGGGTGACTCTCGAAGTCGCTGGCGGGCGGCACATGTAACGGCACGAGTCCGCCTGGAAGCCGATAGGTGCTCTGGTTGCCTTGCAGGTTGTCGGCGGCCGAAGTGTCTGCCGCCGCCCCTTCGGGGTCCGATCCGCTGGTCCCGGCGCCCGACCGCTGAGCAGCTCGGGAAGCTATCTAGGATGCCTGCTTGGGTAAGCCCCCAGGGCAGGTTTTGACCAGGGGGCCCGTTCCGACCCGGTTGCTCGATACCGTCGCGACAAGCCCTGCCGCAAACCCTGGATTTTCCAAAAAGCCTCGTGTAGTGCAGGTTTGGGAATACGATCGGATCGATCGTGCTCATTGACCGCACTGTGCGGTCAGTACACACAAGGGACCCGGTGTTGGGGTATGGCTGCGTGAGAACCCGTAATGCTCGATGGTCTACACACGGCTCTCGGGCGTGTGGGCGCGGAGCCCGGAAGCGGGACGGGAAACTCCGGAAAACCTCGGCGATCGCGCGAACATCATATATTGTGTGTTGCAGGACACGGATGCCGCGCAGGCGAGTCGACGTCACACGAAACACGCCACGCTTGAGAGAGGACTACATGAGGCAACAAGGCGCTCCCACGAAGAAGACACCGAAAGTTGTGGCCGCCCTGGCCGCTCTCTGCCTGGGGAGCGTGGCGTGTGGTTCGGGCGGAGGGGGAGGTGAGGTAGCCGCCTCGGCGAGCGAGCAGCAACGGGCCCTGTGGGAGGAAGCCAAGGCGACCAACAACGGACAGTTGACGGTCTTCGTCGGTTCGTCGGGGACCAGTCAGCTGGACCGGGTGGGCGAAGCGTTCGCAGCTGACTACCCGGGAGTCAATCTGCAATGGATCTCCGGGACCAGCGACACTGTCCAGGAGCGTTTTCTGACGGAGCGACGTGCTGGTCTGAGCAACGCGGACGTGCTCGCGCTTGTCGATGTCGAGCCGTATCGGAGATTGGCCGACGAGGGCTATCTCGAGGAATTCACCCCGGAGAGCGCCGACAAGTTCGACTACGACGAAAAAGCGTTCATCCCGAACACCGCATACGCTTTCGCCGACATCCCAATGGGTGCCTGCTACAACCCCAACAACGTGACCGAAGATGAAGTGGAGCTACTCAAGACCTACGAAGGTTGGGTCGATCCCGTATGGAACGGGCGTAGCGCCATCATCAACGATGAGGGGTACAGCACCCGTCGCAGCCTGACGTACTGGGTCTATGAGGATCCCTCGTTGGGTGTGCCGTGGCTCGAGGGGCTGGCCGCTCATCAACCGGTAGCCTTCAAGAGCTCTAATACTGCTGCGCCACAGGTGATCGCGGGCGAGTACGACGTGCTGTTCAACAGCCAGACGATGCAGGCACCTCGGGCTGCGGTCAACGGGGCGCCGTTGCGCTGCGTGACAGCCGAGTATGCCCCGGCCTATCTCTTCGTCACAGCATTGGCCAGAGATGCTCCCAACACGGCTGCCGGAAAACTGTTCATCAACTGGATCATGTCCGAAAACGGCCAGCGCACCGTCCAGGAGGCTTTCGGTTTCAATGCCCGCCTTAAGGGGTTTGACGAGCCTGTGCTCGAAGAGGAGTGGTGGGAGGTGCCAACGGACCTCCGTTTCGCAGATCCAAAGATCGTTACGGATCGCTACGAGGAGCTGTCGGCGACGTTCAACCAGTTGTTCGGATCACCCAGCTAACGCGAGTAGTTCTGCTATGAGAAGGAATTCATGACCGCAATCGCCGACAAGCCGGTAGCCACACCGCCGCCGCCTCCGCCGACACTTCTGGAACGTATTCGCGGGCGCCAGGACCTCCTGCTGTCAGTACCGACCTACGCCATCGTGGCTGTCCTTGTGCTCATGCCGCTTGGCTATCTGTTGTTCGCGTCGCTGCAAAGTGGGTCACCCGGAGCGCCGGGTGCAGAGTGGACGCTGGCCAATATCAAGGCGTTTTTCACCCAGCCGGAATACTGGATGGCGCTCCGCAACTCGCTGTGGCTGGGGTTTGTGGTCAGTGCGTTTTCCGTGGTGTTCGGGATCGCTTTCGCATGGATCTTGGGCCGAACGGATGTTCCTTTCAGACGGGTATTGTCGGTGCTGGTTCCGCTCCCGATCTTCTTGTCGCCGTTCGCTTGTGCAATTGCGTGGGTGCTGTTGGGCTCGGAGAACTCGGGACTGATCAACGCGTTCATGCGATCGGTATTCGGCGAATCGAGTGCCTTCATGAACGTCATGACCTTCCCGGGCCTGGTGTTCGTCATGGTGTTGTCCTTCGTCCCCCTGGCCTATCTATTCGCGCTGGGCCCGATGGTCAACATGGATGGAAGCCTGGAAGAAGCATCGCGAGTGATTGGCGCGCCGTTGCTGCGGACATTCTTCAAGGTCACGTTGCCTGTCGTCATGCCCGGCGCATTGTCGGCTGCGTTGATGGTGTTCGTACTCTCCAGCGAGATGTTCAGTATTCCCGGACTGATCGGCACAGCTGCGGGCTACCGCACGCTGCCGTACTTCATCTACCAAAACACGACGACGACTCCGGCGAACTGGGGCGGGGCGGCGGCAGCAGGGTTGGCGCTGCTGGTGATCATGATGCTGGGGATGCTTCTGCAGGCGCGGGCCACCAGGGCCAGCTCACGGTTCGTGACGATCAGCGGAAAAGGTGCCAAGCCTGTCACGATCAAGCTCGGCAAATGGCGCTGGGTCGCTTTCGCCGTACCGGCACTCTACGTTCTCATTGGCGTCGTCCTACCGGCTGGTGCGTTGCTCATCGGTTCGTTCATGCGGTATTTCACCCCGAATCTCTCCGCCGATCTCTTCTCGCTGACGCACTGGGAATCAGCACTCGGTGCGTCGCAGTTTCAGACCGCGCTGATCAACACCATCTTGGTCGGTGCGATTGCACCGACCATCGCGGTCGTCATCGCTTTTGCGGTCGGCTACGTCCGCAACCGCACCAAGGCTCCGCTCCGTAGTTTCTTCGAAACGATCGGCATGCTCCCGGTAGCGGTGCCGGGCATTGTATTCGGGGTAGGAGTGTTGTGGGCCTACGTCGGGTCTCCCATCTATGGGACCATCGCCCTTCTCGTGGTTGCCTATTGCGCACGCTACCTACCGCATGCACTACGGGTGATCTCTTCGGGGATGGTGCAGGTCGACGGTGGTTTGGAGGAAGCTTCGCGAATTGCAGGTGCTGGTGTGACTCGGACACTTCGCAGCATCACAGTTCCGCTGCTCAAACCGAATGTCTTGGCCTGTTGGCTGTTGCTGTTGATCTACTGCACTCGGGAGCTCAATGTCGCAATCATGGTCTACACGAGCAATTCTGTGGTCCTCCCGGTGCTGATGTGGAGTGAGATGAGCTCGGGCAGCTACCAGAAGGCGGCGATCATCGCCATCATCGAGTCCCTCCTGATCTTGGCCGTCGTGGTAGTTGGAGCGCTGGGATTCCGCGTCGACCTCACCCGCCGCACCTAACACAACCTCGTTAAGGAACCCTGCATGTCGTATATCAAAATTGACGATGTCGCCAAGAAATACAATGACTATGTTGCTCTCAAGGGATTTTCGCTCAGCATCAAGGAGGGCGAGTTTGTCTCCCTGTTGGGGCCCAGTGGCTGTGGCAAGACGAGCTTGCTGCGTGCCATAGCCGGTCTCGAGGATATTCACGGCGGATCGATATCGGTGAACAATCAGCTGATGTCCCGCAGCGGATACACAATGGCTCCGGAACGCCGCAATCTGGGCCTGATTTTCCAGTCCTATGCCCTCTGGCCGCACATGACGGTGTTCAAGAACATCGCCTACGGGTTGAAGCTGCGGCGGTGGGACCGTAAGGACATCAAGCGGAGAGTCGAACAGGTTCTCGATGTCGTGGGTCTAGAGGGTTTGGAGCACCGTCTGCCATCCGAGCTCAGCGGTGGTCAGATGCAGCGAGTTGCTGTAGCGCGCAGTCTTGCTCCAGAACCAGCCGTCTTGCTCTTCGACGAACCGTTGAGCAACCTCGACGCAAAGCTTCGCGAGACGATGCGGTTCGAAATACGCCGTATCCAAAAGGAAGTCGGGACGACCGCGATTTACGTCACCCATGATCAAGCCGAGGCAATGGTCATCTCGGACCGGATCATCCTGATGGACAAGGGACAGATCGTTCAGGAAGGTACCGCACGGGATCTCTACGAGCGGCCGACCACGTCATTCGCCGCCAGGTTTCTGGGGTTCAGCAACCTCCTGCCGGCGCGGGTGGCCGAACCCGCGGATCGGGACGGTATCGGGATGCTGAATGTGGACGCTGTTCCGGATACCCCGGTGCCTGGTCTGGTCGGGCAGCGAAGCCAGGTCGGTGACAGGGTAACTGTGTCGATCAGGCCCGAGGCGGTCAGTGTTACCCCTGCCCATGGAACCGAGCATCTCATCGGGGATGCGCAGGTGAAGCTGCCGGGCAAGGTCACCGACCTGGTATATGCGGGGAACCTGTGCGACGCATTCGTCGACGTGGGAGGTACGCCGATCCGCGCGCAGCTCAGACCGGTTGATCTGGCGCAGCTTGCACTGGGAGACGAGGTACACGTCTCCTTTGATCGCCGAAGTGTCTGGGCCGTCTCAGATGAACCACATGGCAATCGCGGGCGCGACGGATCTACCGCTGATAGCGCGTCGGAAAGCTCGCGGTTGACGACCACCGTGTAACGCAGGGCCGTGGGTGCGCCGACGATGGAGAAGTGTCGGGTGCGTCAGAGTCGGCGCAGTGCGGACGCAGTGTGGATAGCGAAGCCCGGCCGAGCTCTCGAAGCTTGGGTCAGCTCAACATAACCGTCACGACTGTGCAGAAGCCGGTGAAAACTGTTGTGCACCAATATTGGCGCCATATCAGTAACGGACGGTTGGCTGTGCGCCACGCGGGAATGAACTCTGCGGATCGGGTGGAAGGGGGTGCTGCCCGTGAGACTGGTTGATCACTCTCGGCCGGGGTGTGCTGAAGCGAGCTGCTGACGTGTTCGCCCACTGCGTCGGTCGATTCCTGCGGATGCCGGCGGATGGAACCGAGCAACCGCATCGATGATCAGCTGCCGAATTGCCCAGCGCCAGAATGCGTCGGAGTGAGTTGCCGAGATCCGTCGCGTGTTTACGAAAACTATGTTCTAGCTAACATGCATCATATATTGTGTACTAGACCACAGGCGGCGCTGCGATGGGCGCGGTCTCCGCTTAAACCGAGGTAAGTGTCAGAGAGGACCACCGTGCGGCAACAACACGATTCGCGTACAAGGGCATCCAGGATCGCAGTAGCAGGACTGGCGGCACTGTTCCTGCCACTGGCGGCGTGCAGTTCGGGTGCCAGCGGGGGCGACGTCACCGAATCGGCGAGTGAGCAGCAACGGACGTTGTGGGAGGATGCGAAGGCCACGAATAATGGAGACCTCACGGTCTTCATCGGCACCAACGCGACCAATCGGCTCGATCAGATCGGCGAGGCGTTCGCCGAGGACTATCCGGGGATCAATTTGCAGTGGATCTCGGGAACAAGTGACACCATCCAGGAACGCTTTCTCGCCGAGCGTCGCGCAGGTCTGAGCAGCGCGGACGTCATCGCACTCATCGATGTGGAGCCTTATCGGCGACTTGCCGAGGAAGGTTACATCGAGACCTTCACGCCCGAGAACGCCGACAAATTCTCCTACGAGGAAAAGACTTTCATCCCGGACACCGCCTATGGGTTCGCAGATCAGGTGGTCGGCGCGTGTTACAACCCGAACAGCGTGACAGATGAAGAGGTCGAGTTGCTCAAGACCTACGAGGGTTGGACCGACCCGGTATGGGATGGGCGAAGTGCCATCGTTAGCGACGAGGGATACGTGGGCCGCACGAGTCTGACGTACTGGACCTATGAGGATCCGTCACTAGGCGTGCCATGGCTCGAGGAACTCGCAGCACATCGGCCAGTTGTCTTCAAGAGCTCGAGTCCTGGTTCACCGCAGGTGATCGCCGGCGAATACGACGTGCTCTTCAACAGCCACATGGGGCAGGGGGTGCGGGCCTCCAGGGAAGGGGCGCCACTGGAATGCGTGACGGCCGAGTATGCGCCGGCATATGTTTTCGCCACTGCGCTGGCCAGCGAAGCTCCCAATGCCGCCGCAGGCAAACTCTTCATCAACTGGATTATGTCGGAAAGCGGCCAGCGTGCCGTCCAAGAGGATTTTGGGTACAACGCCCGGCTCGAGGGATTCGACGAACCCGTGATTGCGGCAGACTGGTGGGAGAAGCCGACCGACGTGCGCGTCGCCGACCCGGAGTTAGTCTCCGGCCAGTACCAAGAGCTGTCCAACACCTTCAACCAACTGTTCGGCGGTTCGACCAGTTAATGGCAGTCCTCGCCTCAGTGTTCCGCTCAGGTTGATGAGGATCGATGGAGCCGGGGCTGCTGATTGTCCGTTCCCGTGATGGCAGCAGCTTCGGCATAAGGAGGAAAGACACGTTGTCAGATGAGCTTTTGCGGGCCGTCGAGAGCGGTCTCAGAGTCGTCGACCTCGGTCGCCAACTTCGAGTAGGTATGCCGCAGTCGCCCAACCATCCACAGTTCTGGCACACGCTGCCTCGCCGTCACGGGGATGCGATGCGAGCAGATGGGGGTAGCGGGGCAAACGACATGATCACGACTGGCACCCATGTCGGCACCCACATCGATGCCCTTGCCCACGTATCCCACGGGGGCAGGCTGTTCGGCGGCGCTGACGCGGTCGAGTCGTGCGTGGGCGGAAAGTACGTCGAACTGGGCGTGCACACCATCGAGCCGATGGTCCGCCGGGGAGTGCTGCTGGACATCCCGCGGGTGCTCGAGGTGGAGCGCTGTGAAGGCGGCTACGAGGTCACCCCCGATGACCTCGAACAGGCCTGTGCCATCGAGGGTATCGATGTGCGTCCGGGAGACGTCGTGCTGATACGTAGCGGCTGGGGCCAGCTGTTCGGTGAAGGTCAGCGGTATGTCGGAGAGGCATCAGGGGTGCCAGGGGTCGGTGAGGCGGGGGCGCAGTGGCTGGCGGGGCGCCAGATCCATGCGGCGGGAGCGGATACGATCGCCTTCGAACGACTCGCCCCGGGGGCGGGCCACACCGTGATGCCTGCGCACCGGGTTCTGCTGGTCGAGAGTGGCATTTATATCGTCGAGGCGCTCGAACTCGAACGGCTCTCCGAGCTGCGGTGCTACGAGTTCACCTTCGTTCTGGTGCCATTGAACATCTTCGGTGCCACTGGATCTCCGGTACGACCGTTGGCGATGATGTCGGCATAACGGTACGGGCCGGTTCGCTTTGTCGTTGGTGATCGGCTGGCGACCGTTCGGAGACGTATCCCGTCACGATCTGTCCGAATGGGCATGGACTGCGGTCAGTCGGGTTCGTGGCACGGAGTGATCAGGGGGTCGCACGAGCATCCAGTTGCCGCTGTGCGGGCGTGAGAGCAGACGATTTACAGACATATGTCGAATGTTGAGATGTGCGTCGTGGTACGGCGCCACTGAGAAAGTGAGAGACATGTCGGTTGAAGAGCGGTCGCAGATATCGGACAGCGTTGTTGCGGGATTCACCGAATTCGCTGGCGGGGTGAGGTTCGAGGAAATAGGTGAGACTGTCCGCCATTCGGCAAAGCGGAGCCTTCTCGATTCTGTCGGCTGTGCACTGGCCGCGCGTGACGTTTCGGTGGTGCGTTCTCTCGAGCTATTGGCCGGCGAAGTGTCGAGCAGCAGGCCCGCAACGGTTTTCGGTACTGGTATCACGACGGCTCCGGATCTGGCGGCCCTTGTCAACGGCACGATGACCAGGGTGTTGGACTTCAACGACGACTATTTCGGTACCGATACCTCTAATGCCGAGGGCGATAACGGCCCGCACCCGAGCGACAACATCGGAGGTGTGCTGGCGGCGGCGGAGATGACGTCGTCGAGCGGTGCGGACGCGCTGCTGGGCATCGTCATCGCCTACGAGGTGTGCGGACAGTTGGTCGATGAGGTCCTGTTGCGGAGCAACGGGTGGGACTACACGATCTTCCATTCGATCGCCACGGCTGCTGCCGCGAGTCGGTTGTTGGGTCTCGAAAGTGGCGGGATCGCTGATGCGATTCGTCTCGCGACGGTGGCCAACCTCAGCGTTCACGAGACCCGGGCAGGGACGTTGTCGAACTGGAAGGGTATGGCCGGACCCAACGGAAGCCGCAATGGGCTATTCGCAGCACGCCTTGCCCAGGTCGGGATCACCGGCCCCGACAGGGCCTTCGAAGGCGAGATGGGGTTGATGAAGCAGATAGGCCATGAGTTCCGGCTCGGCGCGTTCGGTGGCGCCCAGGCGCCGTTCCGCATCGAGAACACCTATTTCAAGACCCTGCCCATCCGTTACGAACTGCAGCTTCCCGTGCAGTTGGCCCTGGAGCTGCACACTTCGGTCAAGGCCGCGGACGTATCGCGCATTCGAATTCATATGTGTGGCAAAACGGTCGTAAGCCGCGCATCCGAACCCGGACTGTGGAGGCCGCAGACCCGGGAGACCGCTGACCATAGCGGGCCCTACCTTATCGCCACAGCTCTGGTGCACGGCTTCCTCGACGAGTCCTCGTTCGAGGAGGCCAGGCTGCGCGATCCCGAGGTTCTGCAGGTGGTCGATGCGATCGAGCTGGTCGAGGACCCTGTCTACACGAAGTCGTTCCCCTGGCCCATGTCGTGCAGATTCGAGGTCGAGTTGACCGACGGGGAAAGGGTTGTCGTCGAGGGCCTGGATCCCAAAGGGCATCCGCGTAATCCGCTTTCCGACGACGAGCTCGCAGTCAAGTTCCATCGACAGGTTGACGGCCGGCTAGGTGTTTCGAGGGCCAACCGGCTTGCCGATGTCATCTGGGAACTCGAACGCCACGAGTCTCTACGGCAGCTGTTCGTCGCGATGGCGGAGCGCTAGACACTCCTGGGGCGCCCAGGGAAGGAGATGAGCTGCGACGGGAGTGTCGTTGCGCCGTTGGAAGCTGGGCAACCCGCGGTTCCAACGGCGGCCGATGGACCCAAGCCTACCCGACGTCCTCCGATGCCTTACGGTATGGCCTACGGTGGCTATACCTGCAAAGGCGGATCATGGGCGTTCTCGACGGTATACGGGTACTGGACTACGGCCGTTTCATCGCCGCGC
>CAZLTV010000026.1:0-18132 GCA_964562545.1 uncultured Mycobacterium sp.
GCACTCCGCCGGCGATGGCGCTGGCCGCCGTGTTGGCCGAGCGGCACCGGCGTGCGCTGGGTCGGCTTCAACAACCCCAGGGTGCCGCGTGGTCGGGCTCTGCCCAGTACCCGCTTCCATTCCCAGAATCGGGGTCCTACCCACGACCGGGCTACAACCGAGGGTCTGGCCATACCTCAGGGCCGGGTTACCCAGAGACCTCAGGCACGGGTTACCGAGAGCCGGAATACGACCCGAACGGTCCGCCACCAGAGCGCGGTGGGTTCGCGCCGCCGTCCTGAGCGGCGGGGTTCACCCGCGCACCAGTCCGACCACCAGCAGCGTGGCAGCCGTCAGTCCGGTCACGGTCCGGACGTGGTTCCAGGCGAGCCAGACGCGCAGAAGGCCTGCCAGGGCTCCTCGGTGAGGTCAGCGGCGTCCAACCGGTCGTTGAGCGCAACGTTGGAGGCGACGGTCACGACTGCCCGAGAATCCCGAAGACGCCACCGTCGCGGTGCTGCGGGCCGCCGAGTGAGATGCCCAGCTGGTACCGCCGCTGGCCGCGGGGCCCGCCGTGACGGTCCCGGACAGGAGGCCTTCCTGGATCGGCTACTGAATCTGCTTCTCATCGCCGCGTTGCGGGCGTGGTTCGACCTGCCCGAGAAGGCAGCCCGGTGGTGGCGGGCCGAACAGGACCCGGTGGTCGGTGGCGCGCTCGAACTCATTTTCGGCGATCCCGCACACACCTGGACAATGGCGAATCTTGCTGCGGCGGCGGGCGGCTGTCGGGCGGCGTTTGCCCATCGGTTCTCCGCATTGGTCGGCGAACCACCCACCGCATTCGTGACGAGTTGGCGCATGGCCCTGGCGGCCGACATGCTGCGCTCGGGTTCTGCCACCGTGGCCACCGTGGCCGAACGGGTCGGGTACGGGGAGTCCGTTCGCATTGACGAGCGCGTTCACACGCGCCTGCAGGCTCAGCCGCGCGGCGTACCGTGCGGGGCCGGGCCCGATGGGCTAGTCGGCAATCCAGTTTCCGTGGAAGCCGTATGGAACCCGTTGCGGCAGTGCGATCCTGGCAACAGGGGGTCCGGTGAAATCGGAGGCGTCGATGATGACGAGGTCGCTACCGTCGCGGTTGGGGTCGTAGACGTAGGCCAGGTACCAGCCGCTGCTCTCGTCGGCCGGGGCCGATGGCGAGGGCACGAACACCGCCTCACCCGGGCCGCCCGGCGAGGCGGTGGTGCCGAACCGGTGTTCGGCGGCCGCCCCAGTGCTCAGATCGTGGCGAATCAGTTTCGAGTCACCGACGGACACCGCGTAGCGGGCCGGCAGGGTCGCCAGCCGGTCGTCGATGCGGGGGAACTCCACGACGCGGTCGTCGAGCTGGCTTTCGGATACGGCGCCACTGGCCAGGTCGATCGTCCAGGTCCACATTGTCCCGGCGACGTCGAAATTGGCTTCTGTGCGCCATAATTCGGGGTAACGCACAGCCTGAAGCACGATGACCGGGCGGCCCGCATGCTCGTCGTCGTAGGCGTTGGCCACGTGAAAGACATAGCAGGGGTCGATCTCGAACCAGCGCACCTGTCCGAACGGGTCGTCGCGGCGTAGCACGCCGAGGCGGGCTCCGTAGCCGTCGTCCCAGCGGTAGGGCATGTCGCGTGCGCCACGGAGCGCAATGTCGAGGTCGAACACGATGGGCAAATCCATGAAGATGACATGATCGGCGGTCAGCGCGAAGTCGTGCATCATCGTCAGCGCCGGCACTTCGAGCGGGCGGTCGATCACCAGTTCTCCCTCGGCGTTGACCCGGTGGTAGGTGACGTGGGGTGCCGCGATGCTGCCGTATCCGAAGAAGTGCATTTCGCCGGTGGTGGGGCAGATCTTGGGATGTGCGGTCATGGCGTCGGCCAGTTTGCCGCCGAAATCGTAGGCGCCGACCGTCTCGAGGTCGTTGGTGATTTCGTAGGGCAGCGACGATTCGACCAGGGCGAGCGTCTTTCCCGCATGGTTGACGACGTGGGTGTTGGCGACGCTGGCGCGCAGGTTTCGGGTGCCGTCGGCGTTGTAGAGCGGAAAGGGTTCGACGAAACTGTCGGTGCGCACCCACCGGTTGCGGTACCACTTGGCCTGGCCGTTTTCGAGGCGCACTCCGTGGATCATCCCGTCGCCGGTGAACCAGTGCCCTGTCGCGGCGCGTGGATTGGGCCCGTTTCGCAGGTACCACCCCGTCAACTCTGCTGGAATTGCGCCTGTCACCGGCAGATCGAACTCGGTCAGTTCCTCGGCGACCGGCGCGTAGTTGTCGCGGCGGAAGAAATCACCGGCGCGGAACAATCCGGGGCCATCGTGGCTGGAAGCGGTTTCGGTCATGGCGGTCAACCTCCTGTCGGGATATCCCACTCTCACATTCCAATATAGACATGTCAATAGTGGAATACGCGCGGTCCCGGGGCCGCGGGCCGTACCATGCTGCCGTGAGCCTGCGCTATGCCACCCTCGGCCTCCTAGCCCAGCATCCCGGAAGCGGCTACGACCTGCTCAAGCGGTTCGAGGCCTCAATGGCCAACGTGTGGCCCGCCACCCAAAGCCAGCTCTACGGGGAGCTCAACAAGCTCGCCGATGACGGCCTCATTGAAGTCACGGCCGTCGGCGCACGCGGCCGCAAAGAGTACGCGGTCACCGACGCCGGGCGTGCCGACTTACTGGAGTGGATCACCCAGAAAGGCGACGGCGCCCCGATCCGCAGGCCTGACGTGTTGAAGGTGTTTCTGCTCGGGGAGATTCCCCCCACGCAGGCCCGCGACTACGTCGTGCGGGTCGCCGAGTCCGCCGACGACGCGCTTCAGCGGTACCGGCACATCCGCGACTCGGTGCCGTGGAACGACTCGGAAGCCGATTTCTACGCCCGCGCCGCGCTCGAGTACGGATTACGGACCGCGGAAATGGAGGCGGGCTGGGCGCGGTGGCTGGCCGATGCGATCGACGAACGCGCACAACACAACCCCGAGTAAATGCGGTGCGGCTTAGCCCACGGCCGCTGTCTGCGACGTCGATGATCCGACCGACTGCCCGCGCATCACCAGCCAATGCAGCCCCGCACCCAACGCGGCACCGAAGACCCAGGCAAAGCCGGACAAAGCGTGCAGGGCAGGTACCCAGACCGCGGCGATGGCAAATACCGCGGCGATCCCAAATGCCCACAGCGCCCGCACATTCCACCCTCGGGTGTAGTAATACAACCCATCGGGATCCACGCTGTAGAGCTGCTGGATTTCGAGATTGCGTTTACGGATCAAGAAGTAGTCGGCCACCATGATTCCGTACAGCGGCGCCAGCACCGCCCCGAGGGTGTCGACGAACTTCGGCAGTCCCGCGTTGCCGATGACCGACACCCACAGTGCACCAATGATGAAACCCAGTGTCGCGGTAATAATCCCGGCGACACGGAAGTTGAGCTTCTCCGGCTTGAGGTTGACGATGTCGTAAACCGGAGGGATGAAATTGGCCACCAGGTTGATACCCACGGTCGCGACGAAGAACGTGACCGCGGCCAGGATGCTCAACCACACGTTGCCGACCTGACCGACGATGTCGGCCGGATTGGTCATCGGCTCCCCCTGGCCGTCCTGGAACACGATGTAAGCGCCTGCGGTGATGAACAGCGAAAGGAACGTGAAGAACGTCAGACTGACGGGCAGGCCGAGGAGGTTGCCTCGCTTCATTTCGCGGTCCGACCGAGTGAACCGGGCGAAGTCGCCGAAGTTGATGATCACCGCAGCGAAGTACGCAATCATCGTGCCCACCACTCCGACGAATGCGCTCACCGCGGCTATTCCGGTCTTGTCACCGGCGAAGAGATCGCCGACCGATTGCAGCAGTCCTGATCCGGCCTGCCACCAGATCGCGATCAGCAGCAATATCATCACCGCATAGACCGCCGGGCCGGCGAAGTTGAGGAACCGCACGATGCCGTCGATCCCGCGGACGAACAGGAAGATCTGGAAGGCTGCCACCACGGTGTAGGACACCCAGTCCACCCAGGTCATCCCGAGGAAGGTGGAGCTCGGCGCGGAACCGATGATCGCGTTGATGGCCAGGGCGACGGCAGTCGAGGCGAAGTAGGTCTGCGCGCCATACCAGAAGATCGCCACGATACCGCGGACCGTGGCCGGGAACATCGCGCCACGCACCCCCATCGAGGCGCGCGCCACGACCGGGTAGGGCACCCCGTATTTCACGCTGGGCTGCCCGGACCAGTTCACGAACACCATGACCAGGGCGCCCGCGAGGATGATCGCAGCGATCACGAACCATCCGTTGATGCCCGCGGTGATGAACAGGCTGGCCGCCAGGGTGTAGCCGGCCAAGCTCTGCACGTCATTGGTCCAGACGTTGAAGATCTCGAACCAGCCCCACTTGCGCTGCGAGGGTGGTGTCGGCGCCAGTTCGTCGTTGTGCAGGCTGCTGTGCCCCGAGGCGATCACATACTCCTGATCACCGTCCGGAGCAACGACGGCAGCCGAGGGCGAGGATGCGACAACCGCTGGTTCGGGGCCGCCAATTGAAGGTTCGGTCATGTGAGAAGCCCTTCCCCGAACCGTACGGACGGTCCGCGCTCCGTGTGACTCATCGTCGGCTCGCGTATCGCAGTGAGGTTAAGCAGGCGCTGTTGCACAGGGGTTAGCCGCAGGTTTCCGACCGATATCCGATCGCAACGTTGCATCGCGATAGATTGCGATATATCGTTGATCCATCGGAAGCGAACGAACGCTCCCCTCGAAGCAAGGAACGCAGACATGAACCACCCATTCAGCACCCAGCACGGCGGCTTCGGCTTCGGACCGGCCGACGGCCCCAGCCAGAGCCTGGGCTTCGGCCCTGGCTTCCAACCCGGCCGCGGTCACGTCCATGGTCATGGTCATGACCGTGGACGCGGGCATGGTCCCGGGCACGGCTTCGACTTCGGCTTCGACCCACGCGGCGGCGGCTTCGGTTTCGGTCCTCGCGGCCGTCGCGGACCAGGTCCTCGCGGCCGGCGCGGTAAGCGTGGTGACGTACGCGCCGCCATCCTGTCGTTGCTCGTCGAACGTCCGATGCACGGCTACGAGATGATCCAGCAGATCGCCGAGCGCACCGACAACATCTGGGCCCCCAGCCCCGGCTCGGTCTACCCGACACTTCAGCTGCTCGAGGACGAGGGGCTGATCGCGGCTGCAGACAGCGAAGGCAGCAAGAAACTGTTCGAACTGACCGCCGAAGGCCGGGCCGCCGCGGAGAAGATCGAGACGCCGCCCTGGGAATCAATGGCCGAAGATGTCGAGCCCGCCCAGGCCAACCTGCGCAATGCCGTCACCCAATTCGTCGGCGCAGTGGGCCAATCCGCCTATGCCGCATCGGAGGACCAGCAGGAACGGATCGTCGAGATCGTCAACAACGCCCGACGCGAGATCTACCAAATCCTCGCCGAAGACTGATTGCGAGTTCGGCGCGCGGTTGGCTACCCAAAACAGCGCACAGCCGCGCCGGATTCGCATACTGATGGATATGGACAGTTCCGGGGCCGCCGCTGATGGCATCGCCAAGATGCCCCGCGGCGGTCCGGACGCGTCATGCCTGGACCGCTTGCTGCAGACCGGCCGCCAGGAGTATCTGGACCGCGACTCCCCCACGGCTGGCGAGCAGGCCCGCAAGCGCAGCGTGATCCGTGCGCTGGAGTGGACCGGAGAAGCGTTCGGCGGCCACGACAGGTTCGCCAAGATCGCACTCGACGAAGTCGCCGACGTGGCCGACCCCCAGATCCTGGAACTCGGCGCGGGACACGGCGCATTGTCGCTGCGGTTGCTTGAATGGCATCCGAGCGCACACCTGACCGTGACCGACGTCGATGCGCATTCGGTGGCCGAGATGGCGGCTGGCCCGCTGGGCGACCACCCCCGGGCCAGCGTCCGGGTGATGGATGCGACCGCACCCGATGCCGCCGACGGCGAGTTCGACCTTGCGGTGTTCGCGCTGTCTCTTCACCATCTGCCGCCCGAAGCGGCGGTCCAGGTGTTCGCCGAGGGCACCCGGGTGGCCACCAAGCTGCTGATCATCGATCTTGCACGCCCGCCAGCCCCACTGCACCTGCTACGCCTCGCCACCATGGCGCCTTTCGCGCCTGCGGTGCCGTTCGTGCACGACGGTCTGATCAGTTCACTGCGCGCCTACAGCCCGTCGGCTCTGCGGGCGCTGGCCGCGCACGCCGACGTCGAGGTGACGTTGCGAGGCGTGCCGTTCGGTCCGCAGGTGGTGGTCGCGACGCGGCCGGACTGAATCAGCGCGTAAACCCGCGCCCTCGTTGACAATGGCGGGGTGGGCGAGGAACTCAAGCACGTCGACATCGGTCCCGGGCATCGTCGTGATTACCGCCGCAAAGTGCAGCTGTGTCTCGACGTCTTCGAGACAATGCTCGCCCAGTCCAGCTTCGACTTCGAAAAGCCGCTGACCGGCATGGAGATCGAGTGCAATCTGGTCGACTCGCAGTACCAGCCCGCGATGAGCAACTCCGAGGTGCTCACCGCGATCGCCGACCCGGCGTACCAGACCGAACTCGGCGCTTACAACATCGAATTCAATGTGCCGCCGCGTCGCCTCCCGGGCAGGGCGGCATTGGATCTCGAAGACGAGGTCCGCGCCAGCCTCAACGCGGCCGAAGCCAAAGCCGAAACGGACGGCGCCCACATAGTGATGATCGGGATCCTGCCGACATTGATGCCCGAGCACCTCACCGGCAGCTGGATGAGCGCGTCGACCCGCTACCAAGCGCTCAACGACTCGATCTTCACCGCCCGCGGTGAAGACATCATGATCGACATCGCCGGGCCCGAGCGGCTCAGCATTCAGGCGGCCTCGATTGCCCCTGAATCTGCCTGTACCAGCATGCAATTGCACCTTCAGGTCTCGCCCGCCGATTTCGCCGCCAATTGGAACGCCGCGCAGGTGCTCGCCGGCCCGCAGCTGGCGTTGGGCGCCAACTCGCCGTTTTTCTTCGGGCACCACCTGTGGGCCGAGACGCGCATAGAGCTGTTCGCCCAAGCCACCGACACCCGTCCGGACGAACTGAAAACCCAAGGCGTGCGGCCCCGGGTGTGGTTCGGCGAGCGCTGGATCACCTCGATTTTCGACCTGTTCGAAGAGAACGTGCGCTATTTCCCGTCACTGCTGCCCGAGCTGTCCGACGAGGACCCGGTCGCCGAGCTGGCCGAGGGACGCACCCCGAAACTCTCGGAGCTCAGACTGCACAACGGCACCATTTACCGGTGGAACCGCCCGGTCTACGACGTCGTCGAGCAGGACGGCGTCACCCGGCCCCACCTGCGGGTGGAGAACCGGGTGCTGCCCGCCGGCCCGACAGTGCTGGACATGTTGGCCAACTCCGCGTTCTACTACGGCACCCTGCGCGCATTGTCCGAGGAAGACCGCCCACTGTGGACGAAGATGAGCTTCGCTGCGGCGCACGCGAACTTCCTGGAGTCGGCACAGCGCGGAATGGAGGCTCGGCTGTATTGGCCCGGGCTTGGTGAGGTGACGGCCGACGAGTTGGTGTTGCGCCAGCTGTTGCCGCTGGCCGAAGAGGGCCTGCGGCGGTGGGAGGTCGCCGCCGACGTCCGCGATCGCTACCTCGGAGTGATCGAGGGCCGCGCGAAAACCGGCCGCAACGGCGCGGCATGGCAGTCGATGACAGTGGCCGCGCTCCAGGAGCGGGGTCTGAGCCGGCCCGAGGCGCTGGCCGAGATGCTGCGGTTGTACTGCCAGGGCATGCACAGTAATGCACCGGTGCACACTTGGGACGTTCCGGCGTAGGTTGGGTTTATGGCCCGTGATAGCTCGGACGTGATGGACTGGGACAGCGCCTACCGCGGTGACGGCGGTTTCGAAGGTCCTCCGCCGTGGAATATCGGCGAGCCGCAGCCCGAGCTGGCGGCCTTGATCCGCGCCGGCAAAGTGCGCGGGGAGGTCCTCGACGCCGGGTGCGGCCACGCCGAACTTGCGCTGGCCCTCGCCGCGCAGGGTTTCGCCGTTGTCGGTATCGAGCTGGCCCCGACGGCCGTCGCGGCTGCCCGTCGCGCCGCCGAGGAGCGCGGGTTGACCAACGTGACGTTTGTGCAGGACGACATCACCACGTTCACCGGGTTCGATGGCCGGTTCGACACGATCATCGACTCGACACTGTTTCATTCGTTGCCGGTGGATTTGCGAGACGCCTACCAGCAGGCGGTCTTTCGTGCTGCAGCGCCGGGGGCGACCTACTACATCCTGGTGTTCGCCTCGGGCGCGTTCCCGCCCGGCCTGGACGCCACCCCCAACGCGGTCGACGAAGCCGAACTGCGCGAGGTCGTGGGACGCTACTGGTCGATCGACGAGGTGCGGCCGGCGTTCATCCATGCGCACGTGCCCCCGAATGTCGAAGGACCGTCGGCGATGCCACCCCACGAGCGCGACAGCGAAGGTCGCATCAAGTTCCCGGCGTTCCTGCTGACTGCCCACAAACCGCGGTAGCAGCGTCGATGCCCGGCTTCGAAGTCCCGACGGTCGACATCTCGCCCTGGGTCGGCGGCGGAACCGATCAGGCCCGCCGCGCGGTGGCCGCCGCCGTCGACGATGCCTGCAGCCGAGTGGGTTTCATGCAGGTCCTGGGTCACGGAGTGCCCGACTGCGTCACCACCGCCCTAGCCGAGGCGATGGACAGGTTCTTCGATCTGGATGGGGCTATCAAGAATTCATACCGAATTCCCGGCGCCAACCGTGGCTACAGCCCGCCAAAAAGTGAGTCGCTGAGCCTTTCCCTCGGGGTGCGGTCGGCGGCGCGGATGAACGATTTCTTCGAGGCGTTCAACGTCGGTGTCGAGGCCCGGTCTTTTGCCGGACTCGATCTCGACGAGGCCGATTACGGCATCAACGTGTGGCCAGACGAGGTGTCGTCGTTCCGGGACGCGGTGGCGGAGTACTTCACGCAGGCCGGCAGGGTCGCACGCACGTTGACCGCGATCTTCTGCCAGGCGCTGGGCCTGGATGAGGGCTATTTCGACCGGGTCACCGATCACTCGATCGACGTGCTGCGAATGAACAACTACGCGCTACCCGCGGGGCCGGTGTCCCTCGACGGCGAACTCACCGGCATGGGCGAGCACACCGATTACGGCATCGTCACGGTGCTGTGGGCCGACCAGGTGGCCGGCCTGCAGGTCCTTGGCGCCGATCAGCGCTGGCACGACGTCTCTCCGCTCGACGGCGCACTGTTGGTCAATCTCGGTGATCTCACCGCGCGGATCACCAACGACCACTGGATGTCCACGTTGCACCGGGTGCGGCCGCCGGTCGTGGACGGTTCCGTCGTGCGCAGACGTTCTGCCGCGTTCTTCCATGACGGAAATGTCGACGCGGTCATCACCACCGCGGCTCCGTTTCTGCAGGCCGATGCGGGCCTGGCCTACGAACCGATCACCGTGGGGGCACATATCGCGGCCAAGCTCGCCGGCTCCCGGCAGGGCAAGGCCAACCTCGCGGCGGTGCGCGAGGCGGCGCGGGTGCGCGCCGCGCAGGAGTCGGGCTAGGCAACCAGGAGGGCGGGATAGACGCCCGGGAGTCGGGCTAGACGCCCAGGTCGCGACGGAACCCGTCGGCGATGACGAGGTCGGTCGAGCTGAGATCGTGAATCGAGGACAATCCGAGACCCAATAGGGCCGAATCGATTCCCCCACGCAGGATGTCGAGCACATTCTCGACGCCGGTCTGACCTCCGGCGGCCAGACCCCACAGATATGCTCGCCCGATCATGACGGCGCGCGCACCGAGCGCCATGGCTTTCACGACGTCGCTGCCGCGCCGGATTCCGCCGTCGAGCACGACCTCAACCTGGGCACCGACCGCGTCGGCGATAGCCGGCAGCGCACGGATCGGAGCCGGAGTGCCGTCGAGGTTGTTGCCTCCGTGGTTGGACACCGAGATCGCGCTGACGCCGGCGTCGACCGCGCGTCGAGCGTCGTCGACGCGCATCACCCCCTTGAGCATGAAGGGGCCGCCCCACTGTTCACGAAGCCAGGCGATGTCGTCCCAGGTGGGCAACGGGGTGTGCATCCACTCGCCGTACGCGCCGAAGAACGTGGGCGCCGCACCGCCGTCGGCCAGGTTCGGAGCGGTCAGATCCGGCACCTTTCCTGCCCTAGCGAAGTCGGCCAGCCAGCGCGGCCGTCGCACTCCCTCCGGCGCGAAGCGCAGCATGGCCCGCAGATCCATCTTCTCGGGGATCGCCGGGCTTCCCCAGTCCCGGCCGCTGGAAAACGACCAATCGGTGGTGATGATCAGGCCGACAGCACCGGCCCGGCGGGCCCGCTCCATCCTGGCGATCAACCGGTCACGGCCTCCGGTCCAGTACATCTGGAAGAACGTCTGCGGGTTGGCTGCCGCGACTTCTTCGACCGCCTTGCTCGCAAACGATGACAGGCCAATCGCGGTGCCGCGGGCGGCGGCAGCGCGGGCCACCGCCACCTCGCCGTCCGGGTGGACTGCCTGCACACCGGTGGGCGACATCAGTACGGGTATCGAGATGGTCTGCCCGAGAACCGTGGTGGTCATGTCACGCTTGCTGGACAGCCCGGCCACATGGGGGGCGAAGCCCAACTCGTCGAACGCCGAGAGGTTGTCAACGACAGTAACGCCCTTTTCCGACCCGGCCACCAACGCGCTGTAGACGCTGGGCGGTAGTCTTTTCTTCGCCCGGCGCTGCGCTTCGGCGACAGTCTCGAACCAACCGGTCTTTGCCATGGGTTTCTCCTTTGCAGCAGCGCAGTTGGTGTGGAGCCGGGGGCTCGACAGGCCGGTCATGGTCCGTGGGCCCATCCTCGCGGCGGCTGCGACATACCAGATGCCATCGAAACTATGGCACCGCGCCGCCGAACAGAACTCGCCGTCCGGGCAGTGGCGGCCCATCCGGGCGGGCTGCAGAATTCACCCATTCGGGGCGCGCGCAATCGTCTCCGCTCTCAATAACGTTGTGCACTATGCAGTCCGCGGTGCTCGACCCGCTCGCGCCCGCTCCGCACGGTGTGTGGAGCTACCAGGGTGTGCAGGTGCGCCGCCGCCGTGGCCCGCACCGGATGCATACCGCCCGCGACACGGTGTGCACGCCGCGGTTCTGCGTGCTGCGCCGCGGCTCGCTGGTGATGGTCGAGCATGATCTGCGCCCGGACGAGTTGTGCGACGAGCTGGCCACAACGTTGGCCGAGAACCTGGTCGAGGCCGAGGCGCTGCACGGTCAGGCCGAATTCGAGTTGGTGTTCACCGGTGTCGTGCGTTCCACGGTCGACGGAGGGCTGTCGTCGTGGTTGCGGTTCTACCGCAACTCGATCACCCGGCTCGAAGGTGGCGCCACCGCGTTCGCGCCGGTCCACGCGTGGGCGGCCGAGCAGGTTCTCGGCCATCGGCTGATCGATCTCGGCTCATGTTTCGGTTTTTTCCCACTACGGATGGCGCGCCAGGGACTCGACGTGCTGGCAACCGATCTCAGCGGCCCGGCAATGCACCTGCTGGGTCAGGTCAGCACTGAGATGCGCCGCCCGCTCACCACGCTGGTGTGCGATGCCGCCGACGTCCCGATTCCCGACCGCTCGGCTGACACGGTCACCGCCATTCACCTGATCGAACACCTACCCACCGAAGCTGTCGATGCGGTCCTCGACCAAGCCGTTCGGTTGGCGCGCCGCCGCGTCGTGGTGGCCGTGCCGTTCGAGGAGCGTCCCCGCGAATGCTACGGCCACATCCAACGGTTCGATCTCGCCCGGCTAAGGCGTGCAGCCACCCGGCTGATCAGCGCCAACCCCGAGCTCAGCGCCCGGGTTTACGAATTCCACGGCGGCTGGTTGATTCTCGATCGCACAGCTCGCTCGTGATCCGGTGGGCAGCCAGGGTGCGAGGGCCTGCCGGTCAGATCAGGCCGCGTTTGCTTGCCGCGTACACCGCCTCGGCGCGCCGGCTGACTTCGAGCTTGCGCATGATGTTACTGACGTGGAACTTGGCTGTCGTCGCCGAGATGTAGAGCTTCTCCCCGATCTTGTTGTTGGACAGTCCTGCTGCCAGCAGACGCAGTACTTCGATCTCCCGGTCGGTGAGTTGTTGGCGCGCCTCGGCGCGTCCGGACATCGACCGCACCACAGCCGCTGCGCTGCGCGAATCGAATGCGCTGTCGCCTGCCGAGATCGCGCGGATGGCCCGCACCAGCTCGGTGGTGTCGACGTCCTTGACGACGTAGCCTCGTGCGCCGGCGTGCACGGCACGCACGACCAGGTCTTCGTCGAGAAAGGTCGTCAGCACCAACAACCCCAGTCCCGGGTATGCCGCGGAAAGTTTGGCGCACAACGAGAGTCCTTCGAACTCGGAACCGGCGGAGAGTTTCAGGTCGAGCAGCACCACATCGGGGTCGGTAGCCCGAACGATCGCCTCGGCTTCCCCCTCGGAGGCGGCCTCGCCGACGACGACGAGGTCGTCGTCGCGTTCGAGCACCGAGCGCAAGCCCTGCCGCAGAATCGCATGGTCGTCGACGAGAACGAGCCGGATGGGTTTCATGAGTCCTGGCTTTCCGGGGTGCTTTCCTGCCTGCATGGGATGCGGGCCACGATGCGGACGCCACCGATACGAGACCGGTAGACCTCGAGCGTGCCTCCGTGTTCTCGGGCACGAGCCCGCATGTTGGCCAGGCCACGGTGGCGGCCGTCGACATCGGTGGCCCCGGCCAACCGCAGCATCAACCGCATCTTCGCCGGGTCGCCGGTGCCGTCGTCTGCGATCGATAGGCTTACGGTGCCGGCACGGTAGGTCAGTCGTATCAGCGCGCGAGTGGCGTTGCCGTGCATAGCCGTATTGAACAAAGCTTCGCCGGCGATCCGCAGCAAGGCGTGCTCGACCTCGCTGGGTAGCTCGACCGGCTGGCCGGTGACCCGCAGGCTCACTTGAAGGTCCTCGGGCATGTGCACGGTGGCCAGTTGGGCAAGCATCTCGGCCAGGCTGGACCGGTGTGCGTCGGCGGGCTGGTTGAGAGCGTAGATCGCCGACCGCAGCTGCTCGGTCGCCGATCGGGTCAGTCCCTTGGCCAAATCCAGTCGCGCTCCCAGATCACCCCCGCCGTTCAGCCCGTCGATTTCGCTGCGGCACACTTCGATTTGCATACCGGCCGACAGCACCGTCTGCGCGACGCTGTCGTGTAGTTCCCGGGCGATGCGGTGCCGTTCGGAGTTGAGCACCTGGTGGCGTTGGGCTGCGCCAAGTTCACGCTGGGTGGCCAACAGTTCCGCGTTGTGTGCCTCCGACTGGGCCAGCAGAGCCAACGACTTGGTGAACAGCGCCGAATTCTGCAGCGCGACCGCGGTCTGGCCGGACAGGATGCGCATCACCGCCGCGTCGGTCTCGTCGAGGGGCCGGTGTGCCGGTGTCCACGCTGCGAAGGCACCGATGACCTCACCGTCGAGTTCGATGGGCACGTGCGCGTGTTGATCCTCGATGACCGGTAGCCGGAACTGAGCGAGCTGACCGCGCAGGATGTCGTTGAGGCGGTTGAGCACGGCATCGGGCAGGTAGGGGCCGGGATCCTGGGCGTCGGAAAGGCCTTCGAACGCGTAGACCACGCCGGCAGAGTCCACGATCAGGTGTCGGACACTGGCTTCCGGCAGGGCTCCGTCGGCCAACGCCAACAACACCCAGTCCGCGTCGAGGTGTGCGCGGGCGGCCTCTGCGACCGCTCGGACCAGGTTCTCGGGGCCCTCGGTGGTCTGTACCAAGGCCCGCGAGATGGTGGCGAGCGCGGTCACGACCCGGTGCAGCCGCTGGGCGGTGTTCCGCAGCTCGGGATAGAAGCTGCCCTTTCCTGAGCGTAGACCGGTCAGCCTCGCGAGGTCAGGGGCGTTGACCGGGCGGCGCCGATCGAGTGCGCGGGACAGCTCGGTCACGGCGACGTTCCTGCGCGGCTCACATCGCCGCCTCGTAGAGGGCGCGCATCTGGGTTTCGTCGGCACTGCGCGGATTTGTGCTCATGCAGGCGTCCTGCAGCGCGGTCCTGGCCAGCCGTGGCAGGTCTTCGTGGCGCACCCCGAGTGCGGCCAACCCGCGTGGTACCCCGACGCTACGGGCCAACTGGTCGATGCGGTCGGCCAGCGCCAGCGCCGCCTCGGCGGCCGGGGTTCCGGGATCGGCGACGCCCAGATTGCAGGCGATGACCGCGTACGGTTCGGGATCTGCCTCGGCGTTGAACCGCACCACGTGGGGTAGCAACACGCCGTTGACGACGCCGTGCGGAAGGTCGAGCAGGCCGCCGACCTGATGGCTCATCGCGTGGGCGGCGCCGAGGATCGCGTTGGTGAACGCCAGGCCGGCCTCGAGCGCAGCCTGGGCCATCAGCACCCGGGCTGTCATCTCGTCGGGCCGCTCCATGGTGCGCACCAGGTTGTCGGTCACCATCTGCGCCGCGCGCAGCGCGTGATGGTCGGTCAGCTGGTTGTGGCCCAGCGACACGAACGCCTCGATGCCGTGGGTGAGTGCGTCCAGGCCCGTGGCGGCGTTGAGCCAGTCGGGCATCGTGGTCAGCAACCGAGGGTCGATCACGGTGGTGTCGGGTACCAGGGCTCGGCCCAGGATGGTGATCTTGGTGTTGCGGGTGGTATCGGTGACGATGCAGAACTGCGAGACATCTGCCCCGGTGCCCGATGTCGACGGCACCACGACAAGCGGCGGAATGGGCACCTGGGCTTTGTCCACGCCCTCGTAGTCGAGAATGTCACCGCCATTGGCGGCCAGGATCGCGACGCCTTTTGCGGCGTCGATCACCGATCCGCCGCCGACGGCCACCAGAACATCACAGCCTTGTTCGGCGTAGCGCTGGTAACCGGCGGCGATCTCGTGATCCTTGGGGTTGGGCGTCAGGTCGCTCCACACCACCGCGCGCAACCCCTGCTCACACAGGTGCCTGGCCATTTCGGCGACCCAGCCGGCCTCGATCAGGCCGGGATCGGTGACCAGCATCGGACGCACGGCACCCAGGCGCAGCGCCGCGTGGGCGGCCTCGGCCATCGAGTCGACACCGAAGACGATCTCGGGGGCGTGGAACTTCAGCAGCCGAGGGGTCGCCGACGCGGTGTCACAGTTGTGCTCGGGTATCAGCGCGGGGTACCTCGCCGTCGAGGAGGCATCCCTCGCGTCCAGTCTCGCCACAGTCTCGCCTCGCCAGACCCGTCCCGAACGCACCGAATGTGATCCGGGCAACATTTCATGGTCTAGCGTACGTCCACCGGCCACCGAGATGGCATTACAGCCCAGTCGCTCCCGGTTTTCGGCTGCTGGGCTGCCGTTTCGGCGGGACATCCGCATCACTCGTTCGTCGGACAAGCGCGCCTCACCGCCCCACCGCTTCGGCCGCGAAGTCATGGGCTGCGCGTTCCAGCCCGGTCAGGTCTGCGACCACCCGCACCCGGTCGCAGAACTGCGCGTAGGCGGACAAGTCGCAGCTGCCCAGCCCCCAGGAATAGCGGGGCTCCGGGGTGAGCCACACGGTTTCGCGGGCACGGCGGGTGATCTCCTCGAAAGCGGCCACGTTCGGGTCTCGGGCGTTGTTTCGCCCATCGCCGAGCACCAGCAAGGTGGTGCGCCGGGTCACCGCGGACGAGTGTTCGGCCAGGAATTGACCGAACACTCGGCCGCAGTCCGAGCTGGCCGCAAGGTCGACTCCTTCGTATCGGCCCTCGCCGAAGATCAAACCGAGTGCGCGTTCGCTGGGGTGATCGCGGAACAGCTCGGTGGTCTCGGCGAGATCGGCGACGAACACGAACGAGCGCACCTGGGTGAACAAGTCCTGCAGGCCGTGGACGAGGTTGAGGGTGAACCATGACGTCGCCCGCACCGACAGGCTGACATCGGCCAGCACCACCAGCCGGGGACGGTCCTCCGCGCGGCGCACGGTGACCGGTACGAACGGCACCCCGTCGAAGCGCATGTTGTGCCGCATCGTCTGGCCCGGGTCCACCCGGCCCGCGGCGGCGACTCGGCGGCGGTGGGTTAAGGCGCCGTGCAGGGTGCGCGCCAGCCGGCGCAGTGAATCCTCCAGTGCGGCGCGCTCTCCCTCGCCGATGCGCTCGACCGGGGCTTCGCGCCGCTCCCGGGTTTCGACGATCTTCGTCTCCAGCGCTAGCAGGGCTTCCAGGTGGCGCTGGAGCGCCTTCGGCAGGTTTTCCAGCACCCCGGCGAGTCTGTTGCGCAGTTCGGCGGCGTCGGTCTCGTCCCCGTCACTGCCGACCTCGTCGGTCAGCCAACCCAGCAGCGCGTCCTGTTCGGCGATGGACAGTTCGGCATCGACGGGAGTTCCGCTCGTGGTGGCGAGGCTTCCCGCGGCGCCGGCGCCGCTGAGCCGGTCGGTGCTCAACTGGATGCGGTAGGTGTCCTCGGCACCGGCGCGGCTGTCTTTGGAGAACGCGATCTCGTCGGTCAGCGCGGCGAGATCGATCTTGTTGGCTTCCTGGTGCAGGTTGTAGCGCTGGGCAAGGTCTTCTTGCTTGAAGAAGTCCCGGATGCTGGCCGGTTTGCCGTGCTCATGTCCGGGTTGCGGTGTGTCGCTGGGTTCTTCGGACAACGTGAAGGACTCGAGTTCACCGGTGTCGGCGAGGTCGTCATGGGCGTGGGAGTGCCCATGGGCTCCCGCATCGTCCGGGCCGACGCGCACCAGCGCGAAGAACGCGTCGAAGATCTCGTCGAAGATCGGTTCGTCGCGCTGATCCTTGACCAACGCGACCCGCAGTGCGGTGTGCAGGCCAGCCCGGGAGGACAACACACCGGGCTGGCCTGCACACCGCATCGCGTCGAGTGCCTCGGGGATCGAGACGCGCACTCCGCCCAGCCGAAGCAGTCGGACGAACCGGTGCAAGCTGGCCTCCACCACCCGCTCCTAGAGCGCCCGGCGACGGCCGAGCGTCGCGGCCTGACCCGATTTCTTCGGGGTGCCGTAGTAGCCGTCGGTGAACCTGCCGGGTTTGTCCTTGGCCAGCCGGGCCGCGCGGCCGTCCTCGCCGGGGTCGTCCGCGTGATCACGTTCATGGCGATGTCGGTGCTCATGCTCATGCTCATGGGAGTGACCGTGTCCCGCGGGCAGGGTTTCGCCGACCTTGGCGTTCGGATCCACCAGGCGCGGTAGCGCGGCCAGCGACTTGCGCACGTCCTTGTCGTATTTGACCACCACAGAGACCGTGTCGGACAGAATTTTGGCCGACAGCTCTTCCACCCCGAGCACCGCCAGGGTGCGCGCCCAGTCGATGGTCTCGGAGATGCTGGGAGCCTTGCGCAGATCCAGTTCCCGCAGCCCCCGGACGATGTCGACGAGTTGGGCGGCCAGCGCGGCGGGCAACCCGGTGTTCTTGGAGCGCACGATCTCCAGCTCGCGGTCGGCGGCCGGGTAGTCCAGAAACAGGTGCAGGCAGCGCCGCTTCAGCGCGGCGGCCAGGTCGCGGGTGTTGTTGGAGGTCAGGATTACATACGGTGCATGTTCGGCGACGAAGGTTCCGATTTCGGGTACCGAGACCTGGTATTCGCCAAGCAGTTCCAGTAGCACCGCCTCCAACGCTTCGTCAGCCCTGTCGATCTCGTCGACCAGCAGAACCACCGGTTCCGGAGAGCGCACCGCTTCCAACAACGGGCGCGGAGCCAAGAACCGGTCAGAGAAGAACACGCTCTCCTGGGCGCCGATGCGCTGCACTGCCTCACCGAGATCCGCTGCATCCGAGACGATCTGGCCGATCTTCTCGCGCAGGATCTGGGTGTAGAGCAGCTGCTTGCCGTAGTCCCATTCGTAGAGTGCCTTGGTCTCGTCCTGACCCTCGTAGCACTGCAGGCGAAGGAGCCGGCGGCCGGTTGCGGCGGCCAGCACCTTGGCCAGCTCGGTCTTCCCGACCCCGGCCGGCCCCTCGATCAACAGGGGCTTGTCCAGCCGGGTCTGCAGGAACACCGTGGTGGCGAGGTGTTCGTCGGCGATGTATCCCTGGCCTGCGAGCGCCTCGCGTACCTCTTCGACGGAGTCGAACCGACAGGCCTGAGCGACGGAGTCGAATCGAGCAGCCTGAGCGACGGGGTCGGACCGACTGG
>CAZLTV010000026.1:18232-34567 GCA_964562545.1 uncultured Mycobacterium sp.
CGACGGAGTCGAATCGAGCAGCCTGAGCGACGGGGTCGGACCGACTGGCGGAAGCTCCGGACGAGAACATCAGGGCAGCAACTCGTCCAGGTCGCCGTTCATACAGTGATCCACCACCGGGCGCACCGTGTCGAACGTGCATTCCTTGGCGTTGCCCGGGGTGCAGGCGTCGCCGAGCACGTGGTTGGTGATGCGGTCGACGTCGGCCTTGTCACCCTTGATCACCTTGGCCTTCTCGTAGAACGGGGTGGGCCCCTGCCCGAGCCGGTTCTTCGAGTAGCTGTCCTGCTTGACGTCGGTGAACTTCTCGATGATGTTGACGTCGCGCAGCAGCCGGATCGCGGCGGCCAGCGCGGCGTCGGCGGCCTGCACGTCGGTCATGCCGTAGGTGTCCACGCCCATCGCCTGGGCGATGTCGGCGAACCGCTTGTAGGCCACCGGCATGTTGAACGCCCACACCCGGGGCAGCGCGATCGCGTTGTTGAGCCCGTGGTGGGTGTCGTAGAAGGCGCTGACCGCGTGCGAGATGGAGTGGATGATGCCCAGACCGCCGGAGTTGAATGCCTGCGCGGCGATGTACTGGGCGTACATCATGCCTTCACGGCCCTTGAGGTCGGTGCCGTTCCAAGTGGCTTCGCGCAGGTTCTCGGCGGTCAGCTTGATCGCCCGGATCGCGTTGCCCAGTGACGGCTCGAAGTTCAGCCGCGACACGTAAGGCTCGGAGGCGTGCGCGAGCACGTCGAATCCGCACTGTGCGGTGTAGTCGACGGGGCATTCGTAGTAAAGCACCGGATCGTCGACGGCCAGTGTGGCCACCGATGCGTCATCGAAGGCTACGTACTTGTGCGGGTTGTCCGGGTCGGTGGTGGTGTCGGTGATGACGTACGCCCACGAGGTTTCCGAGCCGGTGCCCGCGGTGGTCGAGATCGCGATGTGCGGCGGGTTCTTCGGGTTCTCGCTTTTGTTGAAGCCCTCGAAGTCGTTGACGTTGCGGCCGTCGTGCGCGATCGAGATCCGTGCGCCCTTGCAGGCGTCGTGGGTGGAGCCGCCGCCTATGGACACGAAGCTGTCGCATTCGTTTTCCTGGTAGAGCTTCACCGAGTCCATCACGTTGTAGTCCTTAGGATTGGACTCCACCTGGTCGTAGACCACCACCTCGAGCCCGTGCCACTTCAGCGACTCGGCCATGTTGTGCACGATGTCGGTGCCGCGCAGACCCGAGGACATCAGCAGGGTGCGCTTGAAGCCCATCTTGAGGGCTTCGGGGCCGACCATCTCGTGCGCGCCTGGACCCATCATGGCACGCGGGAACGGATGGAATTCCTTGATGGGAAAGGGCTTGAGGAGATCTTCGACCTTCATTGTCGGGTCCTTTCGGGGCCGTCTGACGGCGCTGCGGGGTGGTGTCGAGACCCAACGTAGGCCGACAGGTGTGACCCACGGAACACCTGCGGGCCAAGACCGAATCCTCGGGCAGCGCAGATGCGCACGACCGGGCAGTGGGCGACCTACCCGGTCGGACAGGTGCCCGCACGAGCGGCGCCGGTGGACCGGTTCAGGACGAGACGGCGGTCAGCGCGCCGACCAGGGTGTCAAGGTCACTGTCGGTGACGTCGACGTGCGGAGAGATCCGCAGGCCCGGGCCGGTCATCTCACCAGGCGCGCGCTCCACCCCGAGGTAGGTCGTCACGATCGCGTGCTCGGTGATCAGCCGGGCACGCACTGTGGCCGGGTCGACTCCATCGGGCGGGCGCAGCGTGGTGATGGCACTAGGTTCGTCGACGTGCTCGACGACGCGCCAGCCCGCGACGTCGGCGAGTGCGGTACGGGTGATGGCGCCCACCTCGCGCAACCTCGCCTGCACGACCGCCGGCCCCACACTGATGTGCTCACCCAACGCCAACGAGAAGGCCACGCGCAGACCCACATTGGTCTCGGCGAAGTCCAGGCGCTGCATGGTCGGCTCGGACAGCAGGCCCGGACGGGCGGCCAACACGCCCACCCCGCGCGGGCCGGTGCACCATTTGCGTGACGACGAGTACAGGGCGTCCGCACCGATCGCGGCACAGTCGAGGTGGCCGAATCCCTGCGCGGCGTCGATGACGACGGGAACGCCGAGGTTGCGGCACGCCAAGGCCAGATCGCGGGCCGGCTGCACGATGCCGATGTGGCTGCCCAGGATGGTGAAGTGCACCAGCGGCGGAGGGTTCGCCGCGAGCCAGCGGGCCGCTGCATCCACATCGAGTCGTCCTGCGCCGTCGACGGGAAGGGTGCGCACCGCGAAGCCATGGCGCTGCATGATCATCAGGTTAGGTCCGTACTCTCCGGGCAGGCATGCCAGGGTTCGTTCTCCCGCCCAGTCGTCGAGCAGAATGTCGAGCGCGTTGTTGGACCCGGTGGTGAAAACGACCTCGGCGTCGGTCATGCCGGTCAGCGCCCGCACCGCGGCCCGTCCGGCGTCTAGCGCCGGGGTGGCGGATTCAGCGGCCCGGTACCCGCCGATTTCAGCTTCGTGGCGGGCGTGTTGGGCGGCGGCGTCGATCACTGTGAAGCTCTGCCGTGAGCATGCGGCACTGTCGAGATGCACGACCGCGGCGGGCGGGCGGGCCGACCGCCAGGCCTGCGCCAGCGTCACTTCACCGAGTGTGCTCATTTCGCCGAAAGTGATAGCCCGAAGTCACCGGCGTCGTCGGTCCACCAGTGGGTGCGGCGCAATCCGGCGGCGGCCAGCTCGGCATCGACGCGGGCGGCGCGGAATTTGCACGACACTTCGGTGAGCATCTGCTCGCCTTCGGCGAAATCGACGTCGAGATCAAGCGCGGTGATACGAACCTGTTGGGCGCGCGCCGATCGCAACCACATCTCGATACGTTCCTCGTCGGCGTTCCAGTGGGCGACATGATCGAAAGCGGCCTCGTCGAAGTCGGCGCCGAGTTCGCGGTTGACCACCGTGAGCACGTTGCGGTTGAACCGTGCGGTCACCCCGGCGCTGTCGTCGTAGGCCCGGATCAACCTTTCGGGGTCTTTGACCAGGTCGGTGCCCAGCAGCAGGGTGTCTCCGGGTTGCATCGTCTCCGACACCGAGGCGAGGAACTGGGCGCGTGGCCCCGGTGTGAGGTTGCCGATGGTGGAGCCCAGGAATACCACAAGACGACGTCCGACGGCGGGGATCTTGCCCAGGTGCTCCTCGAAATCCCCACAGACCGCATCGATCTCGACGCCGGGGTATTCCCGCGCGATGGCTTTCCCGGCGGCCGTCAACACACTGACGTCGACATCGAAGGGAACGAATCTACGCAGCGACCCGCGCTCCCGCAGCGCATTAAGCAGCGTGCGGGTCTTCTCCGAGGTTCCGCTGCCCAGCTCCACAAGGGTGTCGGCGCCGGACGCGGCGGCAATGTCAGCCGCGCGCGCGGCCAGAATCTGAGCCTCCGCACGCGTCGGATAGTACTCAGGCAGACGAGTGATTTGGTCGAACAGGTCACTACCGGCTGCGTCGTAGAACCACTTGGGCGGCAGGGACTTCGGCTTTCCCGTCAGACCCTCTCTAACGTCACGGCGAAGTGCCTGTTCGGCGGCGTCGGCAGCCAGATAGTTGGCGATCGACAGGTCAGCGGAGGTCATCACGATCCTTTCAGGGGCTCGTCAGAGGCTGTCAGGGGCTGTCAGGGACTTGTTAAGGGCGTCAGCGCCACCTCTGTGCCGGTGACGTCGACGAGGTGACGGTCGGGAACTTCCTGCCAGGCGGGGTCATCGTCGTAGGGTTCGCTGGCGAGCACGATCCCGTCGTCGCGGCGCAACACCGACAGGGTGTCTCCCCACGTGGTGGCAAGAACCCGTGCCCCGTCGGCGGCCAGGATATTCAGTCGCGCATTCGGATCCGCGGCGGCAACCTCGGCGATGGTGTCGCCGAGGTTGTCGAGCCCGCGGTCGAAGATCAGCGCCGCCAGCAGGGCGCTGTCGTTGGTCGATTCGGCGTGCGGCGAGGTGGGCAGCACGGCCCGGTCGACGAGGCCGTTGTGCGACAGCAGCCAGCTGCCGTCGGTGAACGGTGCTGACGCTGACGCCTCGACGGGCATGTTCACGCTGGCCGAGCGCACCGCCGCCACGACGCACCCGCTGGATAGCGCCGGTGCCACCGAGGCGAATGACGCATCACCCCACAGTGGGGCCGCACTGCGCCACCGACGGGGCACAGTGACTCCGGTAGCGGAGTCGAAAAACCCGACGCCCCAACCGTCGGCGTTCATGGTGCCGTGCTTTTGACGTCGTGGTGCATACGACTGGACCAACAGGCCCGACGGCGGTTCGAGCATCAGGGAGCCGACTGTCACCGGGGCACCGAGCCACCCGAGGTGCCTACACATGCGCGTCCCAGGCCAGGCGCACACCGGAGAAGATCTGCCGGCGAATCGGGTGATCCCAATTGCGGAAGCTGGGCCGCAGGATGCCCGGCGCCACCGCCCACGACCCACCGCGAAGCACCCGGTAGTCCGCGGCGCCCGCCGCCTCGAAGAACGGCTGTGAATAGCTTTCGTAGATCATGGGCCTGAAGCCGGGCCACGGCCGCAGCCGCGAGGTCGTCCACTCCCACACGTCACCCATCATCTGTTCGACACCATAGGCCGAAGCCCCTTCCGGGTAGGCCCCAACCGGAGCAGGCCGCAGCGCAGCACCGCCGAGGTTGACCAGTTGCTCGGTGGGTTCCGAAGCGCCCCAGGGGTATCGGCGACGGGATCGGGTGTCGGGATCCCACGCGCAAGCCTTCTCCCACTCGATCTCGGTGGGCAACCGGGCGCCGGCCCACGCCGCATAAGCCTCGGCCTCGAAGAAGGTGACATGTTGCACCGGCTCGTCAGCGGGGACATCCTCGACGTAGCCGAACCGGGTGCGGGTGCCGTCACCGTTCCAGAACAGCGGCGCACGCAGTCCCGCTTGCTGACGGTGCGACCAGCCCTCATCCGACCACCAGCGGGGCTGCCGATAACCGCCGTCGGCGACGAAGTCGGCCCACTCGGCGTTGGTCACCGGCACCCGGCCGATCCGGAACGGGGGAACCTCCACGACGTGGGCGGGACGCTCGTTATCCAGCGAGTAGGGCTCGCTGATGGCGTCTACACCGAGCACGAACTCGCCGCCGGGCACCAGCACCGACGTGCCGGCCAGCCCGGGCCGGCCGCCGGGCAACGTCGGCCCGCGGTCGAGCAGCGGTGCACCCGAGCGCAGGCTCAACGCCTGCAGCATGGTCTCGTCGTGCTGGTTCTCGTGGCTGATCACCATGCCGAAGGTGAATGCGTCGGGGTGCCCGTCGGGCAACGCTTCGAGCACGTCGAGTGCGCGCCCACGCACCGTGGCGCAGTAGGACCGGGCATCCGCCGGAGGAAGCAGGGGGAGGTTGACTCGGCTGGCGCGCGGATGCACAAACGCGTCGTAGAGCCGGTCGACCGCAGGGTCCAGCAGTCCGCGCCGATCGGGGTCACCACCGCGCAGCAGCCACAGCTCTTCCTGCTGACCGATGTGGGCGAGGTCCCACACCAGTGGGCTCATCAACGGGTCGTACTGGCGGCGCACCTCGGCGTCGTCGAAATCGACGAGCCGCAGCGTACGTTCCCGGGCCCTGGTCAGCTCGTCGGCGAGCATGTGGTGTGTCGTCACGGCTGCTTTACAACTCCCCTTGCGCCAGCTGGGTCACCGCATCGGCGATCCCGTATTTCACAGCCCGATCGGCGAAGTCATCGGCCGGGCAACGTCCTTGTTCGACCGCACGCACGAGCAGCCGCATGGGTTCTTCGAGTCCGGCCGGCGCCCGTTCGGCGGCGGTACGCACGCAGCGGACCGCGGCCCGGTGCAGCCGCCGATCGCTCAGCCCGACGCGGGCGGCGAGGTCCCACGCGGTGGACACCGGCTCGGTCGCCTCGGCGGCGACGTCGGCGGCAGTCGGGTCATCCAAGAGGGTGGCCAGGGTGAACACCACCGCGGGCCACATCGCCTCGGGCATGCTGTCGAGGTAGCGGATCTCCAGGAAGCCGCGGGGCCGTACCGGCGGGAACAGCGTGGTCAGGTGATAGTCGAGATCGGCAACGGTGGGGCGGCGGCCATCGAGCAACACCCGTCCGTCGGCCCACTCGGCGAACGGAACCCACTGGGTGACCGGGACCGGCGTGGGGGTGCGCACGAGCATGACCGGAGCGCGCAGCGCGTAGCGGGCCCAGTCACTGGCCGGATCGTCGCCGCTGGCACCGAGCACCGGGCCGCAGCGTGCCGAGTCGAGCCGGCTCCATACCCGCTGACGGGTTGAACACCAACCGGTGAAGCGCCCACCGAGCAGCGGCGAATTCGCCGCGATGGCGATCATCGTCGGCCCGAGCGCGTGTGCCAGCCGCACCCGGTCTCCCCAACCTGCCTGCGGACCTGCATCGAGGTTGACCTGCACCGAAGCTGTCGAGGTCATCATCGCCGCACCGGCTTCACCGGTGCCGCTGGCTTCGAAGAACCGCTCCATCGCCTGATACCGGCCGCCGGGGTTGACTCGTTGGGCCGCGCGGAGCGGGTCCGCCCCTAACAGCACCAGGCCAAGGCTGGCCTGCGCGAACGAAGCGCGCAGCATTCCCCGATCGAGCCGCATCGACGAGATTGCGGATGATGCATCGTGCAGCGGAGGACCCGAGAGTTCAACCGCGCCCCCTGGCTCGATTGTCACGGTGCTTCCGCCGGGCAGCCGCGGCAGGGCCGCGATCGTCTCTGTCAGCTCGTCCCAGCCGGGTCTGCGGGATGGATCGGTCAGGTCGTAACAGTGTGCCTCCACCTCTAGTCCCACCTTGCCGACGTGACCGTCGACCAGGCACTGCTCGGCGACATGCTCGGCGGCGGCTTCAGCGCTGCTCAGCGGGACGGCGCGGCCGACGATGGCGTCCTGACAAAAGATGGCGCGGGCCATGTCAGCCCCTTCCGGGTCGGGAACGGTCGCTGCCTTCTGTGTCCATCTTCCAGACCGCACCGACAAAGTCCCGCGTTCGGCACGTGACACGTTGATGACGTGTACCCGAATTCCGGCGGCGTTACGGCCGCTACTGGCCCAAAGTGTTCTCCATCGCGCCGGCCAGCACGTTGACCGCGGGTCCCCCGTTACCCGACTGACACACCTTGGCCTGCAGCAGGACGTTCTCCCGCAGCCGGGTCGTGGCGAAACACCGCCGGTCGGTGCCGGCCTCCTGCTTGACCCAGTCTGCCTCACTCCCCGTGGTCACGCCCCCGGTGAACGCCCACACCTGGGTGGTGAAGTTGTCCAGGTGCATCGCCGTGGTCTGCCCGTTGCAGCCGACGGTACGGTCCACCACCCGATGGAAGGCGCGCTCGGCGGCTTCGTTGGTCGCGAACACGCCGACGGCCTGTTTGACGAGATGGGTCATGTCGGTTGGAGATTCCTGGGCGACCGCGCCGTTGAACGCGGCCAGGTCGGGATCGTTGTACACATCAGGCAACCCGATGTCGGCCCAGTTGTTGCAGGCCGGGTTGTCGACCCAGAAGGACTGAACCGGCTGGGTGAACATCCACTCGTAGTTCAGCCGCGCACCGATGATATTGCTGACCGAGCCCTTGGGCATCACGGCGTAGTTGACTACCCCCGGGGCCGACGGTGCGGCCGCCGCCGGGGCGCCCAGCGTAACCCCCAACGCGAACGCGAGTGCGGCGCCAACTGCGGCCGTGAGCATCCGCATGTCAGACCGGGGCATATCTAGACCTTGGCAGCAAGCTTGACCGCGATGTTGCCGCGGGTCGCCTTCGAATATGGGCACACCTGGTGGGCCTTGCCCATCAGATCCTCGGCGACACCGCGTTCGAGACCGGGTAGATAGCCGATAAGTTCCACGGTCAACGCGTAGCCGCCGGCGTCGTCGCTGCCGATGCCCACCTGCGCGGTAATACCGCTCGCGCCGTCGAGCTCGACCTTTTCGCTCTTGGCGACCAGACGCAGCGCGCTCAAGAAGCACGCCGCGTAGCCCGCCGAGAACAGAAGCTCGGGATTCACCCCCTCACCACTGCCTCCCATCTCCTTGGGGGGACGGGTTTCGAGGTCGATCTTGCCGTCGGTGGACTTCACATGGCCGTCGCGGCCACCCCCGGAGGCCGTGGACTCGGCGGTGTAGACAACGTCAACGCTCATGGTTGCGATCATGCCAGCCCGTCGGGTGCGGACGGCCCGATACGCACACTGTCGTCGCACCCATCGCCGTGCCAGCCTCCGAACGGATCCGGGTAGTGCCGCCAGCGTTCGGGGTGGGCCGCCTCGTCGTCGGTGAGGAGCGCCCCGCGCAGCCCGGCCAGGACCTCGTCACCGTCGGCTCCGCAAACCAGCACGGTCATCGACGTATGCCGATCACCGAATCGGTAGTCCCACATGAGGTCTGCCATCGCACGTCGTTGCGGGTCGACGTAGGCCGCCTCGCTCGAAGTCATCGAAGCTAGCCACTTTCCGGCATGGTCGACCCGCAACCCGCCACCGGCCGACTCCATCCACATGACCTGATCCGGCCGGCTGGCAACCCACAAACGCCCTCGGGTGCGCACCACGCCGTCCAACAGCAGGTCGACGGCAGCGTAGAGCCGTTGGGGATGAAACGGTAGTCGCGAGGTGAACTCCAACAACCGCACCAGCCCGGCGGTGCCCAACGGCGGTTGTCCTCTCAACAGCGGTGAGTGCGGGTTATCGCTGCACCCACGGCGGGAATGTGCGTCGAGGTGGTTCAGGGCCAGGGCGAGCCGCTCTGCGCCTACGGTAATCCGTGACCGTGGGGCTAGCCTGCGCACCACCTCGAGCGTCTCTGTCTGCGGGGTGTTCAATACGACCGCGTCGGCAAACTCGACCTGCCCGACCGCGACCTGGGCCACGGTCCGGCCGTCCGGGAGCACCTCGTCACCGAGTGCCTGCGCCAACCAGGTCCGGCTGTCGACCGAGGTGATGACGGCGCCGATGCGCAGGTCGCGCGCCGCGGCCGATCGGGTGATCGCGATGCAGACTGGTTCCGGTTCGAGCCACGGCCCCAACCGGATGACGATGCGGTCGACGTCGGGTCGGCGGTGCAGACGACGCAGGTGTTCGATCAGGTCGTCGCGCACTGTGCAGGACACACATCCGTGCGTCAGCTCCAGCACTTCCGCGGTGTGCACGGCGACCCCGTCGCGCTCCAGAGAGGTTCGACGGTGCACGACGTGGCCGTCGAACCGGTGCTGTACCAACGCGGTTCCCGGGGTCGAGAGCAGAACCTCGGCGATTTCGGCGGTATCGCCCTGGCCGGTCACGACAACGACGGATGTGCGCATCCACCCTCCTTGTTGGGAATGATTTTCAATAACCGCCTGCACACGCTACAGTTCCCAGAGCGCTTATCAAAAATCATTTTCATTAAGGAGGTCTTCGTGTCCGCCCACTGCCAAGTGACCGGCCGCTCCCCCGGCTTCGGTAACACGGTGTCGCATTCCCACCGCCGTACCCGCCGACGCTGGGACCCCAACATCCAGCGCAAGACCTACTACCTGCCCTCCGAAGACCGCCGGGTCACCCTGCGGATCAGCGCCAAGGGAATCAAGGTCATCGACCGCGACGGCATCGAAGCCGTGGTGGCCCGACTACGCCGCAACGGAGAGAAAATCTGATGGCACGCAACGACATCCGCCCTCTGGTCAAGCTGCGCTCCACAGCGGGCACCGGATACACCTACGTGACCCGCAAAAACCGCCGCAACGATCCCGACCGGATCGTGCTGCGCAAGTACGACCCCGTGATCCGCAAGCACGTCGACTTCCGCGAGGAGCGCTGATGGCCAAGAAATCCAAGATCGCCGCCAACGAACGGCGCCGCGCGACCGTGGCGCGCTACGCCGAGCGGCGCACCGAACTCAAACGGATCATCGCCTCACCCACCACGACCCCCGAGGCCAGGGCGACCGCGCAGACCGAGCTGAACCGTCAACCCCGCGACGCCAGCCCGGTACGGGTACGCAACCGTGACGCCGCCGACGGGCGCCCCCGCGGTCACCTACGCAAGTTCGGCCTGTCCCGGGTACGAGTGCGGCAGCTGGCCCACGAGGGTCAACTGCCCGGCGTGCGGAAGTCGAGCTGGTGAGGCCACGGCGGCGTGAGGCACCAACCCCCAAGAAGCGCCGAAACCTGTTGATCAGCCTGGGCATCGAGCGCGTCGACTACAAGGACACCGCCACATTGCGGCAGTTCATTTCCGAACGCGGCAAGATCCGCGCCCGCTCCGTCACCGGGCTCACGGTGCAGCAGCAACGTCAGGTCGCGTTGGCGATCAAGACCGCACGTGAGATGGCGCTGCTGCCGTACCCGGGGCAGGGGCCCGGTCAGCGCTGAGCCCGACCGTCAGGCCGGGGCGCCCCCACGACCACATGGCCCTAGCGCGCCGGTGGCCGGTGCCGTCGTTCGGCGGACACGAACTGTGATCCTCTCGCGAAAAGTACTTGTAGCATCACGATCTGCGAGCACTGTGTGGCCTCTCTCCGAGAGTGGCAACGAGGAGGACATCGACCATGCGCTCCGGCCTGACGATCGGCGAGTTCGCCACGTTGACCCGGCTGAGCGTGCGTACATTGCGCCGGTACCACGCGGCCGGTCTTCTCGAGCCGGACGCGGTGGACCCGTCGACCGGTTACCGCTACTACGCACCCGAGCAGATCCCCACCGCGCAGGTGATCCACCAACTGCGCCAACTCGATGTGCCGCTGGCCGATATCGAATCCATCCTCGACGCCACAGACCTGCAACGCCGCGCCGAGGTGGCCGCAGGCCATCTGCAGCGCCTGGAGGACGAGCTGGACCGCACCCGAAAGGCCGTCGTGTCGCTGAGTCGGCTACTGCGACCCGAGCCCGCCGAGATCGAGGTCGAACTGCGATCACTGCCCGCCCGCACTGTTGTCGGGATCACGGGGAAGGTGCAGCTCGCTGAATCGCTGCCCTGGTACGACGCCGCGATGGCGGAACTGGACGCCGGCTTTCCCCCGGAAGAGCGCACCGGAGCTCCCGGCGGCCGTTACTCCAACGACCTGTTCACCCACGGGGTCGGGTCTTTCGCAGTTTTCCGACCGGTCCGCACACCTAGTGCTTTCGGCCGTATCAAAGTGATCGAACTAGCTGCGGTCGAACTCGCTGTCACGGTCCATCCCGGGCCGCATGACGACATCGACGTCACCTACGGCTGTCTGGGGGCATGGGTGGTGGACCATGCTCTGGCCGTCGACGGGCCGATCTACGAGACGTACGTGGTGGGCCCGCGCGACACCACCGACCCGGCGCGTTGGCGCACCGAGATCGGCTGGCCGGTTTTTCATCTCGCGCCAAGCTGACCGACGGCGAGCTCAGTGCACGGTGACGCCTGCCGCGGTGCAGATGAGATCGGCCACCACGTCGGGCCGGGACACAGTCACCGCGTGGGAGGCCGCCACCTCCACGGTGTGCGATTGCGCCCGTTGGCCCATGAAGCGCATCGATTCCGGCGGGATGGCCAGATCCTGGGTCGTCACCATGTTCCAGGACGGAATCGCCTTCCAGGCGGCCCGGGTGGCTGGCTCCTCCAGTGCACCGGCGGTTATCGGGCGCTGCGTCGCCGCCATCAGGTCTGCCGGTCCCTGGCTGACATCTGCGGCGAACACTCGGCGAAACTCGCCCTGCCGAATGTAGAGGTCGTCACCGGTGGAACCATCCGGAAGCCGAATCGGCACCGCATCGAGGGCGGGGCCGAGTTCGGCGCCCGCGAACCTGGCGGCCAGCTGCGCGGTGCTCTCGCCCTGCTCGAGCAGGAAGCTGGCGATATACACCAGTGCTTTGACATTCGGATTACCGTCGGCGGCCTCACCCATCACGGATCCGCCGTAGGAGTGTCCGGCCAGCACGATCGGTCCCGCCACGCTGTCCAGCAGGCTCCGAAGGTAGGCCGCGTCCGCTCCCAGTCCACGCAGCGGGTTCGCCGCGGCGACCACCGGGTGCCCGGCGGCGGTGAGTCGTTCGATCACCCCGTTCCAACTCGACGAGTCGGCGAACGCGCCGTGGACCAGGACCACTGTTGGAGTGCCGGTCGGCTGGGGTCGATCTGCGGTGTGTCTCATGTGTCTGCTCCTGTTGTCGAGTTGGGTTCCGGAACCGGCGCCGTCGGGAAATCCGCACCGCGCGAGAGTGGTTCGTTCGCCCGGATGCCGACCAGCGTCCGTTCCAGCGCCGCGACCACGTCGTCGAAGCCGTCGCTGCCCAGCACCAGCCTGCCGGGCGGGGGCTGCTGTGCCATCGCGGCGATCACCGCGCGGGCTCCACGATGTGGGTCGCCGGGCTGCCTGCCGTCCTGGTCGATCATCGCCGCGCGGATCTGTTCCAGCATCGGGCGGTAGTCGGAGATCGACTCGGTAATCGGCTCACTGGCGAAACCGGCATATGCGCGGGTGCGAAACGCTCCGGGCTCGACGGCCATCACGTGAATGCCGAGCGGTGCGACCTCGTCGCGAAGAACCGCCGTCACCGCCTCGACGGCCGATTTGGTGGCGCTGTAGTAGCCGAATCCGGGCACGCCGTGCAGTCCCGCCGCGGAGGACATGTTGATGATCCAGCCGCTGCCCCGGGCCCGCATTTCAGGCAATACCGTTCTCGTGACGGTGAGTACCGCGAAGAGGTTCAGTTCGAACATCGCCCGGACCTGCGCCTCGTCCATGCCCTCGATCGACCCGTACCAGCCACGGCCGGCGTTGTTGACCAGCACGTCGATGCCGCCGAATCGCTCTTGCGCAGCCTCGACCGCGCGCCCGACCTGGGCGGCGTCGGTGACGTCGAGCGCAACGACGTGCACGCGGTCACCCGCGTCCCCACCCCGACCGGCCGCCCACATCCGCAGCTCGGCGGGCCGTCGAGCGGTGAGCACCACCCGATCGCCGGTCTCCAGGGCAGCTTCGGCGATCGCCATGCCGAACCCGCCGGGCGTGCCGCCGGTGATGAACCAGCGTCGCGTCACGGCTCGATCACCAGTCGGCTGATCCGGGCGTCGTCGAGGGCGAACCGGAAGTGCAGATCGGCGACGCCGCCGGGGAAGTCGCCTTCGAGTCGCTGGACGACATCGAAGGAGGCCGCCCCCGACATGGTCGCGCCGGTGAATTCCGTGGTGTAGGTGTATTCACTGGCCGAGTCGGTCAGCCAGGCCTCGATCGCCGCACGGCCGCGGTGGTCATGCCCCTCGTCGGTGACCACGGCGTCGTCGGCGAACACCGCGAGCGTCGTGTGGATATCCCCGTCGGCATGGGCAGTCAGGTACGTCTGGATCGGAGTCGGCAACTCGTCCCACGAAACGGGTGCCAGTTGGTTGTCGTGCGCTGTCATGACTCGACGGTGCGGTCTCCCCCGGGGAGAGAGTCAAGTACCGCGGTCAGGTTTGTCCGACGACCCTGAGTAACCGTAGGTCCTGCAGGGCGCTAGATCCCGGCGGCGGAGTCAGCACCACCAGTCGCTGACCGTCCGTTGTCTCCAGGACCTCGCAATCCAACGTGATGGGCCCCACCGCCGTCCGGAACGTCTTGCGTTGGGATCGGCGGACCGCGACCTCGTGGCGGGCCCACAGCTCGGCGAACTCCGGGCTCTGCCGCAGCAGCGTGTCGACGAGTTCTCGCATGTCGTCGTCGTCGCGTCTACGGGCCCAGGCAGCCCGCAGATCCGCTACCATCATCCGGCTGTGCTGGTCGTGATCAACCAATGGCGCGACGTCGCGGGCACCCGATTCGGTGAACCATCGATAGCTGAAGCTCGCCCGCAGGCCCACATCCGGCGCGGCGACCCGATCGCCCATCAGCGCCTTGGCCAGCTCGTTCTGCGCCAGCACGATGTCGGTGTCGGAACAGACGAACGCGGCGGCATCGTGCATCTGGTCCAGGACGAACATCAACGCGGGCCGCACATGCGTCGCGGGCACGACCCGGTCCGGCACAGAGTGGCCCGCCAGCCGGTACAGGTGGTCGGTTTCATCATCGGACAGTCGCAGCGTGCGGGCCAGTGCCCGCACCATCTGCGGTGACGGCTGCGTGCTGCGGCCCTGCTCGAGCCGGCCGTAGTAGTCGGTCGACATCCCTGTCAGCTGCGCCACCTCTTCGCGCCGCAGCCCCGGTGCGCGGCGCCGAGCTCCGGGCGGCAAACCGACCTCTGCCGGGGTGATGGCATCCCGGCGTCGCCTCAGGAAATCGGCAAGCTCGTCGCGGTCCATCACATCATTGTCGCGCCGATCGTCGCGCCCAGGCAGAGACTCCCAGTCCCAGGTTGAACGCACCGTGGTTGCCGAATGGATACCAGCCAAGACTGGGCTGCATGGACACCAAGAAACTGGGAGCACTGCGGACCTCGGCGCTCGGCCTGGGCTGTATGGGTATGTCGGGCGTCTACGGCGCCGCCGATCGCGACGAGAGCATCGCCACCGTGCATGCCGCGCTCGATGCCGGCATCACCTTGCTGGACACCGGCGACTTCTACGGCATGGGGCACAACGAACTGCTGCTGGCCGAGGCACTGCGATCAGTTCCCCGTGACTCCTACCAGCTCAGCGTGAAGTTCGGCGGCCAGCTCGGCCCGGACGGGGCGTGGGTGGGTTACGACGCGCGGCCCGCATCGGTCAAGGCTGCCGCCGCCTACTCGCTGCAGCGCCTCGGCGTCGACCACATCGATGTCTACCGTCCGGCTCGACTTGATCCCGCCGTGCCCATCGAGGACACCGTCGGGGCCATCGGCGAGCTCGTCGATTTGGGGTATGTCCGGCATATCGGGCTCTCCGAGGTCGGCTCGGACACCATTCGGCGGGCCGCGAGTGTTCGCCCGATCGCCGATCTGCAAATCGAGTACTCGCTGATGTCCCGCGGAATCGAACACGACATCCTGGCAACCTGCCGGGAGCTCGGTGTCGGGATCACCGCCTACGGCGTGCTCTCCCGTGGCCTGCTGGGCGGCCACTGGTCGAAAGACACTGCGGCGCAGGACGACTTCCGGTCGGTCAGCCCGCGGTTCGCTGACGAGAACCTGGACCGCAACCTCACGCTCGTGCGGGCACTCGGCGCTGTCGCCGACGAGATCGGCGTCACGGCCGCTCAGGCGGCCATCGCCTGGGTCGGCGCCCGCGGCACCGACGTGGTGCCCCTCATCGGAGCCAAGTCACGCACCCGGCTCACCGAGGCGTTGGGTGCCGTGAACGTGCAACTCACCCCGAAGCAGCTGGCCCGGATCGAGGACTCGGTGCCGGCCGACCAGGTGGCTGGCGACCGTTACCCCGCCGCGCACATGGCCGCCTTAGACTCCGAAAACTGTTCTCAACGGTGATCCCCGCACGGTTGTCACCCATCAGCGGCGACAACCGCGCCGAAATCACCCACGTACGCCTTCTTCGACCAACTTGCCGAGCTCGGGGTCAACGTTGCTCCAGTATTCGAACACCCGCGACAGCACCGGCTCCCGAACCCCTTTGGACACGTGACCGATGATATTGTGGGCCAACCGATCCCGCGCATCGTCGTCGAGCACTTCGCGCACCATAGTGCCGGCCTGGCCGAAGTCGTCGTCGTCTTGCCGCAACGCGTAGGCGGTGCGCACCATGTCCCCGTCGGCGGCCCAATGCACTTCGGCGGCACGCTTGGGGTCGGCCTCGGGGCCACCCATCGAGTTCGGGGTGTACACCGGGTCGGTGGCGTTGCGGATCCGCATCGCACCGTCCTTGCTGTAGGCGCGCACCTCGGTGTGCGGCTCGTTGACCGGGATCTGCTTGTAGTTCACGCCAAGCCGGGCGCGGTGCGCGTCGGAGTAGGAGAAGCCGCGGGCCAGCAGCATCTTATCCGGGCTCAGCCCGGTGCCGGGCACGATGTTGTTGGGCTCGAACGCGGCCTGCTCGATCTCGGCGTGATAATCGGTGACGTTGCGGTTCAGCGTCATCGTGCCGACCTCGTGTAGCGGGTAATCGCTGTGCGGCCACACCTTGGTCAGGTCGAACGGGTTGATCCGGTAGGTTTTGGCGTCCTCGAACGGCATGATCTGCACATGCAGCGTCCAGGTCGGGAAGTTGCCGTCCTCGATGCAGGTGTACAGGTCGCGCTGGTGGTAGTCGCCGTCCGCACCGGCAATCTGGTCGGCGTCTTCCTGGGTCAGAAAGTCGATGCCCTGGTCGGTCTTGAAGTGGTACTTCACCCAGAACAGCTCGTCGTTGTCGTTGAGCCAGCTGTAGGTGTGGCTGGAGTAGCCGTTCATATGCCGCCAGGTCTTCGGGATACCGCGGTCGCCCATCAGCCAGGTGACCTGGTGCGCCGACTCCGGCGACAG
>CAZLTV010000027.1:0-33888 GCA_964562545.1 uncultured Mycobacterium sp.
TCCTGATCACTCGCTACACCGTCTGGGGCCGACAGTTCTGGCGAGTCACCCGGGGGTATTTCACCGGCCCCGACAGTGTCCTGGTCTGGGCCTGGATGGCGCTGCTGCTGCTCTTCGTGATTACCGGAGTCCGGTTGTCGGTACTGTTCAGTTTCCAGGGCAACGACATGATGACCAGCTTCCAGGTCATCGCGTCGGGGATCGGCGCAGACAACGAAGCGGTCAAGGGGTCGGGTGCGGACGGCTTCTGGCTGTCGATGCTTGTTTTCGCCGTCCTTGCCGTGTTGAACATTTCGCTGATCATGCTCGATCTGTTCTTGACCCAGCGTTTCATGCTGCGGTGGCGGACCTGGCTGACCGATCAGTTGACCGGCGACTGGCTCGACGGCAAGGCCTACTACCGCGCCCGGTTCATCGACGACACGATCGACAACCCGGACCAGCGAATCCAGATGGACATCGACATCTTCACCGCAGGTGTCGGATCGTTGCCGAACACGCCGAACAACACCTCGGAGTCAACGCTGCTGTTCGGCGCGGTCTCGTCGATCGCCGCGATGATCTCGTTCACCGCGATCCTGTGGAATTTGTCGGGGTCGGTCACGCTGCCTCTGGTCAGTGCCGAGTTGCCACGGGCGATCTTCTGGATCGGGATCGGCTATGTCGTGTTCGCCACGGTGTTCGCGTTCTGGATCGGCCGGCCGATCATCGGTCTGGCGTTCAACAACGAGCGGTTCAACGCCGTCTTCCGGTACGCCTTAGTTCGCCTGCGCGACGCATCCGAGGCGGTGGCCTTCTACCGCGGTGAGCTCGCCGAACGCACCGGCCTGCGGCGCCGGTTCGCCCCGATCGTCGAGAACTACAAGCGCTACATCAACCGTATGGCCAAGTTCATCGGCTGGAACCTGTCGATAACTCAGGCCCAGGAACTCATCCCTTACCTCGTTCAGTTCCCGCGGTTCTACAGCGGAGAGATCACCCTCGGACAGCTCAGCCAGACCGCTAGCGCCTTTCGCAGCATCACGTCCGGTCTGTCGTTCTTCCGCAACGCCTACGACCAGTTCGCCGGTTACCGGGCCGCGATCATCCGGCTCCACGGTCTCGTCGTCGCCAACGAGGAGGGCAGAGCGCTGCCGAGCCTGGCCGCCGAGGATTCCACCGGCGACCGTGTTGAACTGCAGGACGTTCGGGTCCGAACCCCCGATGGCAGAGAACTGGTCCAGCCGTTGGATGTCGTTCTCGAACCCGGTGACAGCTTGGTGATCACCGGGCCGTCGGGCAGCGGCAAGACCACGCTGCTGCGCAGCCTGGCGCAGTTGTGGCCATTCACCGAGGGCACGCTGCGCCGCCCCGGCGGGGAGGACGCCACGATGTTCCTGTCCCAGCTGCCCTACGTACCGCTGGGTGATCTGCGCACAGTCGTCTGCTATCCCGGCAGTGTCGACGACATCGCCGACCAGGAGGTCAGGGACGTTTTGAATGACGTGGCGTTGTCGCACCTCACCGAACGGCTCGATGAGGTGGCCGACTGGGCCAAGGTGCTCTCCCCCGGCGAGCAGCAGCGGGTGGCGTTCGCGCGCATTCTGCTGACCAAGCCCAAGGCCGCGTTCCTGGACGAATCGACCTCCGCGCTCGACGAGGGGCTGGAGCTGATGCTCTACCGGCTGGTGCGCGAGCGGCTGCCGGAGACGATCCTGGTCAGCGTCAGCCACCGCAGCACGGTCGAGCAGCACCACACCCAGGAGCTCCAGCTGCTCGGCGACGGCCGCTGGCATCTCGGTGCGGTCGGCGAGGAGCCGCCCGCACGGCTCTGACGCTGGGGCGCTACCTGCTTGTCATTGCTGTAGGCCAGATCGACTACACGGCTGCGCTATCCCCGGTGGAGCCCGAATCTACAGCCGTGACGTCGAGTTCGCCCACAACACCTACGGGGAAGTCGTGGGGCCGGCGGGCGGTGGCACCCGGACCCGAGACTGCAACCATCTAAATCGGCCTACCTCGGCGGAGTGCGCTCTCCCGCCCGCCTCGCCGCGTGTTCTCCCGCCCGCCTCGCCGCGTGTTCTCCCGCCCGCCTCGCCGCGTGTTCTCCCGCCCGCCTCCCGAAGAACGAGCCCTCCCCCAGCTGCGTGCCGCTCGCGTAGCCTTTGCCGTCCTGCGCGATGTTCGACGCGCAGGCGCCCGCGGCATACAGCCCACCCACCACACTTCCGTCTTCCCGGAGCACCTCTCCGTCGATCGACACCTTCAGCCCGCCCAGTGTGAATCCGGAGTACATTGCCCGGCCCAACGACAGATCAAAGGCTGCCCAGGGCCCGTGGTCTTGGGCAGCAAGGTAGTCCGGCTGTTTGTGAAAGTCAGGGTCCACTCCGGCCACGGCGTTGGCGTTGTAGCGCTGCAGCGTGGCAGCCAAGTGGCCCCGCGGGATTGCGAGCGCTGCCTCCATCTCAGCCACCGTCTCCCAACCGTCGATGAACCGGATCAGCGGCATCTGCGGCATCTCGGTGTGGGCTTCGTCGACGATCAGATAGGCCGTCTGGTCGGGTTGCTCGAGTACGAACGCAGAGGTGCGCGAATGGTAGGAGTCCTCGGCGACGAATCGTTTGCCGTCGGAGTTGACGATGACCCCGGTGAGCAGGATCTCCGGCGGATACGCGGCCGCGGTAATGAAGAGCTGATCCATGTACATCGCAACCCCGCCGGCCGCGACGCCCAGTTTGATGCCCAGGCCGTCGTCGTTCGGGTTGCCCAAGATGTAGGGGGCCACTGAACCGTGGTGTTTGGTGGCCCGTTCCTGCCCCAGCGCCGGCGTGTATTCGGCGACCATGTCCGCGTTCATCGCGAAACCGCCGGTGGCGATGACTACCGAGTCGGCCTTGAGGTAGCCGGACTGGCCGAAGCGCTTCCAGGCGACCCCGACCGCCGCCCCGTCGTCGTCGACCACGAGTGCCCTCGCCCCGGTTTCGTAGCTCATCGTGACCCCGAGTTCGTCGGCGCGCTTGAGCAGCAGCTCGATCACCATGGCCGCTCCGCCCAGTTCGCCGGGGACGGGTACCGAATGCCCTCGCGGTGCGGGTCGGGCCTGTTCACAGAACGGCCACACCTTCTCGTTGCCGGTGTAGGACAGTCCCTCGGTGCCGGGTGGGACGACGACCTTGCCCGGGTAGTAGCTACGTTCGAACTGGAAGCCGAGGCCCTCGAGCCAGGTGAAATGTTTGACGCTGCCGTCGCAGTAGGCGCGGATCTTGTCGAGATCGGGTTCGTGGGACTGCGAGACAAGGTACTTGTACATCTCCTCGGGTGAGTCGTCGTGGCCGGTGGCCCGCTGCACGGCGGTGCCGCCACCGAGATAGAAATGCCCGCCCGCCATCGAGGTGGTTCCCCCGGCTGCGGCCGCCTTTTCCAGCACCGTCACCCGGGCGCCCGCCGCGGCGGCGCTGACTGCCGCGCACCCGCCTGCGATGCCGAAGCCTAGTACCACGACGTCGGTTTCGGCGGACCAGTCGGGCACATCGGAGACGCGCACGGTGGCGCCCACGGCGGGGCTCACGGTGGTGCCGGGGTCCCGCGCCGCGCGGCTCATCTGGACAGCTGTCTGGTCGGGCATCGCTTCGAGGATATCGCCGGCGAAGCGGGCGGGCTAGAACATGTTCTAACCTCGCAGGAGGACATCGGTCAGCACTGCCACCTGGATATCGAACACGGCAGCGGGGTCGGTGAATGTGTCGGCCCCGTATTGCCCAAACACCTCCAGGCTGATCGCCCCGACAAGTCCGGCCCAGAGCGAGAGGCACTTGGCCAGCACCGGATCCCCGTCGGCAATTCCGAATTCGGTCCGCAGTCCGTCGAAGTCCGCCGATATGGCCGCCGGAACGGTGATTCTCGACTCAGAGTCGGGGATATCCCCGGCGGCAACGCCCGCCGACACCGCGGCGAACATCATGCCCAATACGCGGGTGCCCGGTTCGACGGTCCTGTCGGCCGGGGCGTGATAGCCGGGAACCGGGCTGCCGTAGAGCAACGCCCAGCTGGCGGGCTGGGCCAGGGCCCAGTGTCGGACGGCGCCGGCGATCGCGGATAGTTGGTCGCGCCAGCCGCTTTCCTGCACTCGGGAGCGTTCGACGGTTTCGGCCAAGTCGGTGTACGCGTCGACAAGTAACAGCGTGAGCAGTTCGTCTCGGCTGCTCACGTAGCGGTACACCGCAGAGGAGGCCATGCCGAGATCACGTGCGATCGCCCGCAGGGAAAGGCCGGCCGCACCCTCGGTCACCAGGTGTCGTCGGCCGAGCTCGATGATGCGGTGTTCGATTCGGTCACGGGACTCCTGGCGTTTACCCATCGGCCCAGTGTGACAGAAATCGAGATCACTGCTCTTGTTTTATTGTCGGCGAGCTGGCACGCTACAAAAGCAGAGCACCGCTCTCGAATTTGGTCAGCGAGGAGGACCCATCAATGTCGCAACGCTACGAAGCCCCGAATGCGGGTGCCCGCATGTTCAACGCCGCGATCCGCCGGCTGGCGGATCTGGGAGTGAGCGTGCAGGGCAGCACTGCCATGCGAGTGCGGGGTCGCAGCTCCGGACAACTGCGGGCGGTGGTGGTGAACCTGCTGACCGTGGACGGTCGGTCCTATCTGGTGTCACCCCGGGGAAACACCCAGTGGGCCCGCAACCTGCGTGCCGCCGGGGAGGTCGAATTGGGGCCCGGCCGACGTTCACAGCGCCACCGGGTGGTGGAGCTCGGCGACGAGGCCAAGCCCGAACTTCTCAAGCGTTACCTGGACCGCTGGTACTGGCAGGTCAAAGGCCACATCGGCGGCCTGACACCAACATCGGATGCTGAGGCGATGCGCGCGGCGGCCCCGATGATCCCGGTGTTCGAGGTTCTGCGCTAAGGCATGGCCGCCGGTTCGGTGGCCAGGGGCAGCGCCGGATCTGCCATGGCCACCGAGGTCGCCGACATGGTGTCCTGATGGGCTTGCTGGCTGGTCGCCTGCCACGACACCGCGGCCGGGAAGGCGCCCCAGGTGCTGTTAAACATCCCGATCAACACGGTGCGTCCGTCAGGGGTCGGGGTGTACACGGGCCCACCGGAGTCACCCTTTTGGCTGACAACCCCGTTGGCCATGGTGAACCAGCCGTTGTTGACGGACTCGATGGTGCCGCAGGTCTCCCCTGTCACCACGCCGAAGTGGCAGACCGGCATTCCGGACACGGGCAGCACACCCGGGTCGGTCACCAGCACCTTTCCGCTGGGCAAGACGTTGTTGATCGCGGCACCGTCGACCAGGTGAATCACTTCCCAGTCGGTGATCTGGTGGTTGGTGTTGACCGTGGTGCCGTCGGGAGTGTTGTCCCGGAAGGGTCCCTGCACGCCGATCATGGTGCCGCTACTGTCCAAAACTGTCCCGGACGCCCGGCAGTGCCCGGCCGTGAAGGCGATACGGGTCTGCGGGTCAACATAGCCGAGCGTGCAGCGGATCCTGTCCTGCCGGATCTCCATACCGGGATAGACGAGAACACCGGGCTCGGCGTGAGCGGGCGGCCCGGCCAGCATCAACGCAAGCACAGGCACAACAACGGCTAATAACGTCTGCGCCCATCGGCGAGACGATCGCTTGGACGGCTGAACAGGCACTGCCCCCTCCGCTCTTCCCCGTGAAGTGAGGTGTTGGCTACCGCCGCTTCGAGAGGTACCAGGGTTGATACCAAAATGTGTCTCTTTTGATGCGGTCGGTATAACTGCCTCATCGCGGAACGATAAAGCGGCGTTACACGGGGCGCAGCGCGGCCGTCAGGAGTCGAAGCCCAAACCGGCGGCATCCAATGCCCGCAACAGCAGATTGCGCCGCCCGGCGTGGTGATCGGCACGGTTCAGCGACCACCGCGTGGCCTGGATCCCGACGCTGGCCAACGGCTCGGGAGGAAACGGAAGCGGCTTCTTGCGCACCATGTCCAGTTGGGTTCGCGGCGTCTGCGCGCCGGCAAGCAGATCCAGGCACACATCGGCGGCGAACCGGGTGGCACCGACACCGAGCCCGGTGAACCCGTTGACGTAAGCGACGCGCCCTTCCCGCGCCAACCCCCAGTGCGCACAGAACCTCGTGTTGGTGTCGATCGCCCCGGCCCATCGGTGGGTGAACCGGACATCCTCAAGCTGGGGAAAGGTGAGGAAAAAGTGCGCGGCCAACCGTCGGTAGGTTGCCGTGCGGTCCTCGTAGGACGAGTCGACGCGGCGGCCGAAGTGGTAGACGGCGTCGTAACCGCCCCAGACGATCCTGTTGTCTGCGGTCAGCCGGTAGTAGTGGAACTGGTTGGCGGAGTCGCCGACGCCCTGTCTGTTGCGCCAGCCGATGCGGTCGAGTTGCTCGTCGGTCAGCGGCTCGGTAGCCAGCACATAGTCGTACACGGGCACCGTGTGCCATTTGTTGCGTCGAATCAGACTGGGGAACACGTTGGTCGCCAATACGACCTGCCGGCAGGTGATCGCCTGACCGTCGGTATGGACGCGCAACGCCGCCCCGCCCGAGACGATGCGCCGGGCGGTGGTGTGTTCGTGCACCTCGACGCCGGCCTGGATGCAGGCGCGGGCCAGCTCCAGGGCCAGTTTGGCTGGGTCGACGATTGCGCAGGTATCGGGACTGAAGAGTCCGGCCAGGTATGTCGGTGAGTCAACTTCGTTGCGTACCTGGTACTGGTCGAGTAGTTGACCGTGACCCTCGCCGGCGGCTTCTTCGAGCCAGTCGACCTGATGCGGCTCGGTGGCCACCGTGAGCATCCCCGTGCGCTGCCAGTCGACGTCGAGACCGAGTTCGGCGATCTCGAGTTGCATCCCGTCGAGGTTCTGCATTCCCATTGCGGTCAGAACGTCGAGCTCGGCGGGCCAACGCGCCTTTCCGTTCTCGTGGCCGTGGGTCAGGCTGGCCTCGACGAAGCCGCCGTTTCGGCCGGAGGCCGCCCAGCCGATTCGGTCGGCCTCGATCAGTACGACGCGCCGGTCGGGGTACCGACGGGCCGCATGCAGTGCACTCCACAGCCCGGTGTAGCCGCCGCCTATCACCAGCAGGTCGCAGGACAGTGGCCTGGTTGCCGGCGGATGTTCCGGGCGTGCCCTGTCTAGCCACAGCGAACCCAGTTCGGTGCCGGCCAGCGAGCGTTCGATCAGTGCGGCGTCCACCGCACGATCGAAGGCCGTCTGCGCGCTACGTCGCGGCATGACTGTCCACCTCGGCGCGGGCGGTGCGGATCGGTTGCCAGCCGGGTGGGCCGAACAGATGGCCGAGTTTATCCCGAAGTCCGGTCGCGGCCCTGACGTCTCGAGCGATCGCGACGTACTCGTGCGTCTGTAGCTTCCAGATGTTGTAGGTGTCCACCGGTTTGGTCAGCCCGTAGTGCGGGCGGAACAGCTCGGGTTGGAACGTGCCGAACAGTCGATCCCAGACGATGAGAATTCCTCCGTAGTTCTTGTCGAGGTACTGCGGGTCCATACCATGGTGCACCCGGTGATGCGAGGGGGTGTTGAGGACAAATTCGACTGGAGCCCAAAGAATCCCGATTCGTTCGGTGTGGATCCAGAACTGATAGATCAGGCTGATGGAAAAGCTCGCGAACACCATCCACGGTGGAACCCCCAAGAGTGGCAGGGGAATCCAGATGAGGATCTCTCCGCTGTTGTTCCACTTCTGGCGCAACGCGGTCGCGAAGTTGAAGTACCTGCTGGAGTGGTGGGCCTGATGGGTCGCCCAGACGAGCCTGACCCGGTGCGCGAGGCGATGGTAGGTGTAGAACAGCAGGTCGACGCCGAGTAGCGCGATCAGCCAGGTGTACCACTTCGTGGCCGGCAGGTGCCAGGGCGCCAGATACGCGTAGAGGGCCGCATAGCCCAGCAGCGCAACCGACTTCCAGGCCCCCATGGTGAACACCGAGACCAGGCCCATCAAGATGCTGGCTCGGGAATCGCGGGCGAGGTAGGCGCCCGAGGCGGGGCGCCCTGGCTCATGGTCCTCGAGCTTGCGCGCCGCAGTCCACTCGACGGCGAGCAAAAGCAGGAAGAACGGAACAGCGAACAACACCGGGTCGCGCATCGGGGCCGGTAGCGCGGTCAGCAACTCCACGGGCGGTACCTGCGGCGCTACCGGAAGCTCAACACGTCGTCGCCCCAGGCCTGGCGCACGTTGGCGTCGAGGTCGTCGACGACGGAGTCCTGTTTGTCGATCACCAGCGTGGCGCGGTCGGTGGGGCCGTAGGGGCGCCACACGGGTTGTCCGTCGGGTCCTTCGGGCCGGCCATGCGTCGCGAAACTCGTCCATCGTGCGCGCAGCCGTTGCGAAACGGATCTGCCGGCTTTCAATCCGCCCAACAGGAACGTCGGGTCTTTGCGGCCGGCGGCGAGATTGCCCCATACGTAGGGCAGCTCGGTGGCGTGCGCGGCATTCAGGCCGACCATCCGCAACAACGGGGTGGCGAAGTCGAAGCGGTACAGATAGACGGGCGCGACGGCACGGTGTCCGTCGGCGAACCAGATCGAGGGCATGCGGAAACCCAGATCACCACTGACGCCGATGCCCTTGATCTTGGGCCTGCCGCGATATGCGCTCTTCAGCTCGTCAGCGCTGGGCAACCGCACGTCGGGTTGTTCTGCGGTGATCTGGGCGAACATCGCCCTGACGCGCTCGGGGGTGACCGGGATCAGCGGAGATTTCATATACCGAAATAGGGCGGCCTCGTTCTTGTTGGTGCCGATGATCAGCGGCACCGGGTGTGTCTGGCCGCGCCTGGCCATCGCGACCGGATAGTCGGGCACCACATCGCCGTCGACGATCGGCGCGAACGCCAGCGTGCCCGGGGTGCGGAGCGGGATTTCGTCGAACACGGTGCGCGAGGCTTCGACGATAGCGGCGGTCGGCAGGACCGCGAGCCGGTCGAGGTCACCGGCGCCGAGTCCGAGGACGTCGAGGAACCGCTGAGCGACGTGGCGGGCCCGGTCTGTGTCGTAGGAGGAGGTGGCCGGTGAGCTTTGTGCGATGGCCGCGCTGAACAGCCCGGCGGCCGCGGGGCTGCTCAGCAGTGTGGTGACAACACCGCCGCCGGCGGATTCGCCGAACAAGGTGACCCGGTCCGGGTCACCGCCGAATGCGGCGATGTTGTCGCGCACCCATTCGAGTGCGGCGATCACGTCGCGCAGGCCGAGGTTGGTGGCGAATCGGTCGCTGTCGGCGCCCAGGGTCGGCAGTTCCAGGAAGCCCAGCGCGCCTAACCGGTAGTTGACCGTCACCACCAGCACGTCGCCGCCGGCCGACAGTGTGCCGCCGTGGTAGAGGGGTTGGCTTGCCGAACCCAGGATGTAGGCACCGCCATGGACCCAGACCATCACTGGTTTGCGGTCGCCGGGCTGCGTGTTCGACGGCGCCCAGACGTTCAAGGACAGGCAGTCGTCGCCCTGTGGAGCGCCCAATTCGATCGGGATCTTGGGGTCGGTCGGTTGAGGGCACACCGAGCCGACACGGGACGCGTCGGCCGGTTCCGACCACTTCGGCGGGGGCTGCGGCGCCCGCCACCGCAGATCGCCCACCGGCGCTGCGGCGTAGCGGATTCCCTTCCACGCCGCAACGGTGCCGTTGTCGAGACCGCGGACCGGACCGTTGGTGGTGTCGATGACGGGACGGCCGCCGGCCGCGCGGCGGGTTGTCGCTTCCGCGGTCATGTCGAACTCCTTCGATCGAGCTGGTACGCCAGTGTACCAGCGTGTCGTCGAGCTCCTCATTGTCACTGTTCAACGCCTCGGAGTGGGGCGAAACGACGGGAGCTCGAGGTGCGCGTTGGCGCCGTTCACCGCCGCCGGGTGCCGAGTATCTGAGCGAGCAGTATCAGCGCGATACCAGCGACCGGAACACTGAGCAAACCCACCCGCAAGCCGGCGATGTCGGCGACCACGCCGACGACTAGCGGGGCCCCCAGGGAACCGACTCGCATCAACCAAGTCAGCACGGTCAAACCGCTGCCCGCACGCAGCCCAGGTAGTTCATCGGCGGCGCGCATCGCCGCGGGAACCACGGTGGCCACTCCCAGCCCTGCGGTGGCGAACCCGGCAATAGTGCCCGGCACCGACGGGAAAGCCAGCGCAGCGCCCATCCCTGCCGCGGCCAGCAGGCCGCCGGACCGCGTCACAGCACGCTCGCCGAAGCGGTCGACGAGCCGGTCACCCGCCAACCGGCCGACGAACATGGAGCCGACCAGCGCGACATAGCCCAGCGCAGCGACCGGGCCGGGCGCATCGAGGCTGTCCCGCAGGTACAGGGTGGCCCAGGAACTGCCGGCGTCCTCGACGGTGACCCCTGCGACCGCGACGCCGACCAGCATCAGCAGCGCCAGATACACCAAGGGGCCGGCCCGCCGGTTGGCGCCACGACTGTGTGCGGGATGGTCGTCGTGGTCCGGCCCGGAAAGCAAATGAGGATAGGCCAGCACGACGACGCCGCAGAACGTCACCGCCGCCACGCCGAGATGCCAGGATCGCGACACGTGCAGCGCGATCGCCGCCGCACCCATCAGGCCACCGAGAATCGCGCCGACTGCCCACACCGCGTGCAGCGAGTTGATGATTGAGCGACCGTAGAGACGTTGCAGCCGAAGGCCGTTGACGTTCTGGGCGACATCGGCGACAGCGTCACTGGCGCCGGCGACCAGCAGTGCGCCGGCCAGGGCCAGTGGTGTCGCAACGACCCCGGACAGCAGGACGAATGCTGCGAGCGAGGCCGTGGCGGCCAGCGCGACGCGCGCCGAGCCGAACCGCCGGATCAACACCGCAGCGGCCAAACCCGCTAGCAGGGCCCCGGCCGAGAACGCTGCCACCGCCGCCCCGAAAACGGAGTTGGACATCTCCAGATCGGCTTTGATCTCGGGGTAGCGCGGCAACAGGTTGGCGAATAACGCGCCATTGCTGAGGAATAGCGCCCCAACAGCGAACCGGGCCCTGCGGATACGGGCCTCGCCGCCGATCGGCGGTCCGGTCGCCATGGTGGCGAGCGTACCGAACCCGCTATGAGCGGGGGTTGCGCCGAGTCGCACTGACGCGCGCTGCGGTTGTTGCGCCGAGTCGCCGAATGACGGGCAAGATTGGCTCCATGCCCGAACACCCCGATGCCATGGACCATTCGGAGACCGCCGAGTTGTCCTGGTCGCTGATCGAGCTCGCGCAGCGCTACGGGGTGGCGACCGAATACTCCGACTGGGTGGGCCATCCGGTCACGGTGAGCGCCGCGACCTTGATCGCGGTGCTCGATGCTCTGGGGGTGTCGGCTGTGACCGAGCAGGACCGCGCGGCGGCCCTGCAGGCCCACGACCGGGACTATTGGTCGCGTTCGCTGCCTCCGTCGATCGTCGGCCGCCACGGCAGCCCCGTCGCGTTCTGGGTTCATGTCACCCACGGCGATGCGGTCCGGTTGTGGATGCGTCTGGAGGACGGCAGTGTCCGTACCGGGTTGCGGCAGCTGGAAAACAACCGGCCGCCGTTTGATCTCGACGGACGCCTGGTCGGCGAGGCGACCTTTGAACTACCTGCCGATGTGCCGATCGGCTATCACCGGCTGCATGTACAGGTCGGGTCCTCCGATATCAGCACAGCGGTCATCGTGGCCCCCGCCAAACTCGAAGTCCCGACCCGTCTGGGCTCCGCACGGAGCTGGGGGCTGACCACCCAGCTCTACAGCGTGCGCTCCAAGAAGTCCTGGGGCATAGGCGATCTGACCGATCTCACCGATCTCGCGGTATGGTCGGCCGCCCGGCACGGCGCCGGGTTCATTCTCGTCAACCCACTGCATGCCGCCGCGCCGACCGCTCCCATGGAGCCCTCGCCCTACCTGCCGACCTCGCGGCGTTTCGTCAATCCGATGTACCTGCGGGTCGAGGCAATCCCGGAGTACGCCTACCTGCGGCACCGCGGGCGGATCCGAAAAGCCCAGGAGCAGGCTCAGGACCGCGCCGAGCGTTCCACGCGGATCGACCGCGACCGGGTCTGGAAGATCAAGCGCGCCGCGTTGGAGGCTGTGCATTCCGTCGGGTTCTCCCCAGGTCGCCGGATCGCGTACGAGGCGTTTGGGGCGCGGCAGGGTCGCAGCCTCGACGATTTCGCTGTGTGGTGCGCGCTGGCCGAACATCACGGCGCCGACTGGCACCAGTGGCCGGCACAGTTGCAGCATCCGCGCAGTGACGCCGTGGCAGCATTCGCCGCGGAACACGCCGCCGAGGTCGATTTCCACCGCTGGCTGCAATTCGTGGCCGACGAGCAGCTTGGCGACGCTCAGACCGCGGCGGTGCAGGCGGGAATGGCGCTGGGGGTCATGCACGACCTGGCCGTCGGGGTCGATCCCGACGGTGCAGATGCCTGGGCGTTGCAGGATGTGCTGGCCCTGGGCGTGACCGCTGGGGCGCCGCCCGACGAGTTCAACCAGCTCGGCCAGGACTGGTCGCAGCCGCCGTGGCGGCCCGACCGGCTCGCCGCGGTGTCCTATGAACCGTTTCGGGAGCTGGTCAGCGCGGTACTGCGACATGCCGGCGGGGTTCGCATCGACCACATCATCGGTCTGTTCCGGCTGTGGTGGATCCCGAAGGGTGCGCTGCCGACGGCGGGCACTTACGTGCGGTACGACCACGAGGCGATGATCGGGATCGTGGCCCTGGAGGCGTATCGGGCCGGTGCGGTAGTAGTCGGCGAGGATCTCGGCACCGTGGAACCGTGGGTGCGGGAGTATCTGCGTGATCGCGGCCTGTTCGGCACGTCGATTCTGTGGTTCGAGATGGCCCATGACGGCAGTGGACACCCGCTGCCGGCCGAGCACTGGCGGGAGTACTGTCTGTCGGCCGTCACCACCCACGACCTTCCGCCGACTGCGGGCTACCTGGCCGGCGCACATGTCCGGTTGCGTGACGAATTGGGCCTGTTGACCCGTCCCGCCGAGGAGGAGCTGGCCAGTGACCGCGCCGCGCAGGCGGCGTGGATGGCCGAGTTACGCCGGGCCGGCTTGCTCGGGGAGGTACCGGGCGAGGGTGTTGACGTTGAGGTTGACCTTGATGTTGACGTTGATGAGGTGGTGCTGGCACTGCACCGTTATCTGGGGCGGACGCCGTCTCGGCTGCTGGCGCTGTCGCTGGCCGACGCTGTCGGTGAGGTGCGAACCCAGAACCAGCCGGGGACCACCGACGAGTACCCGAACTGGCGGGTGCCGTTGGGAGGACCGGACGGGGATCGGGTGCTGCTCGAGGACGTCTTCGAGGACTCGCGGGCCGAGGCGCTGTGTGAAGCGATGCGGACCGCGGTGGAACCGCGCAAATAACCCCCCGGTCGAACCGCGCAAATAACCCCACGCTTGTGCTCGGTGTAACGCTGGGCGGCGTCGCAGCGGTTTCACATTCGGCACTGCTGCGATATGTTCGCAGCGCACCACGAGGCGAGGAGAATCGCGTGAGAAAAGTCGCTGTCTTCAGCGGCGGGCTCGTTATTGCCGGCTCGGCTGCCCTGGTCAGCGCCGGGGTGGCCATGTCCCAGCCGTCGGCGGATACCTCCCCGTACAACGTTCTCGGCGAGCAGTACACCCGTGCGCTGGCCATTTTGAAGAGCCAGGGCGTCAAGGCGTACTTCGGCGGGTCGCGCGGAAGCGCGTTGCCGCAGTCGGCGTGCCTGGTCGATCAGCAGAAGATGACCAGTGGTGGACGCATGCTGCTGTCGTTGGACTGCACCCAGGCCGCGGCCGACTATATCGAGAAGATGGGCCCCACAGGCGGGCCGAAGGTCGGCGCCAACGGCGTCACGACGATTACCCCCACCCCGATGGTGCCGATCCCCGGCGCTCCCGGAGCGGGTTCACCGGTGGTAGCCGGGCCACCTCCGGGAATGGGTGCGCCGATCGTCGCCAATACCTCGCCCTAGCCGAGGCGGCCGCCGGGCGCTGGCGGCGTAAGACCCCAAGCTGGCGGTCTGACGTCGCTATTCCTGCATGACCGGAGGGTGACAGTCCGGTCCCGCGTCCAGTGCCCTCTGCAGGTGGTCGAGCACCGGGAGCTGGCTTTTCAGCAGCTTCGTGCGCGCGGTGGCCACATCGAACCAGGCAAGCCGGTCGATCTCGGGGAACTCCCTGATCTGCCCGGATCCGCGCGGCCACTCCAGGGTGAATGTGTTGCTGAACGTCGCGGTCAGGTCGAGGTCGCCGAGCACGGCGAACACCGTGACGACCTTGCCGCCGGATTGGCGCACCGGCTCGAGCGCGATGCGTGGTCCCGGCGGCGGTGGCTTTCCCACCTCTTCGACGAATTCGCGCTGCGCGGCGGTCCAGGGATCCTCTCGCGGGCCGTACTCCCCTTTCGGAACCGACCAGGCGCCGTCGTCTCGTCGCGCCCAGAAGGGTCCACCGGGGTGGCCGAGAAGCACCTCGAGCTCGTCTCCGACGAGCCGGTAGAGCAGCAGCCCGGCGCTGAGTTTCGGCACGACGGGACGATAACGGACCGGCGAGGCGTGCGAGAATTGGGTGCACGATGACCCGTCCACCGGATCCGACGGGCCGGCGCCACACGGCTCGGCCCGGGAGCCGGTTCGGCCCGTTTCAGCCGCTCGGCATGTTGACTTCGCTGTGGTCGGCCACCGCGATGGTTCCGGTGAACAGCGGAGCGGCGGCCGCCTATCGGACACTGTTCGTGACGTTGCGCCGGCTGGTTGTCGGGCGTCGGTTGACCGTGCGTCTCGACGACGGCGACCTGACGATGACGGTCACCGATTTCGAGTCGCGGCTGGATGTGCGCGGCCTGTCCGTGGGCCAACTCAACGACGTGCGGTTGACCGCCGACGACGTCCGTTGGCGCGCAGGTTCTCTCGGCCGCATCACGGCGGTCGCGCACAACGTCCACGTCAGGCCCGGTAACCCCGCGGTGCTGGTCGCCGCCCCGGTGGACGTGACGTTGGAGCTGCCTGCGGCCGTGCTCGATGATCTGTTCCGGTGGGCCGCCCCTCGGCTGTCGGGCGAGGCGGCGCCCGACGGGGTGGCCAGACTGCGGCTGGCCAGGCGTCCCCGGCTGGGATATGTCGAGGTCGCGGTTAGGGTGGACGGCTCGATGCTGTGGCTCACGGCATGCCGACTGGGTGTCGGCTCACGGCGCTGGCGCCTGCCTGCGGGTATCCCGGCCTATCCGGTGCAGCTACCAGTGCTGGCACGTGGTGTGCGCCTGAGCGATATCGCCATCACCCCGGAAGGGATTCGGCTGTCGGGAACCTTGCCGGAATGGCGCACCGAGCTGCCGCGCAAGCGGTTGGACGATGTCATCAACCAACTGGATGTGACTGGGGTCGTGCTCAACCTCGGCAGGCTCGGCCGGATGCGGTAGCCCTTGTCTGCTCGCTAGAGTTTCGTTCGTGGTCGAGTACTCCAGGTACGTCGCACTCGGGGACAGCCAGACGGAGGGTCTCTGGGACGGCGACGACGAGACCGGTCTGGCCGGATTCGCTGACCGGTTGGCGATCATGCTGCGTGAGCACAGCCCGGATCTTCAGTATGCGAACCTGGCAGTGCGGGGCAACCAAATACATCATGTGCTGGTCGACCAGCTCCCCCGGGCCCTGCAGATGCGGGCGGATCTGATCACGGTGTGCATCGGAATGAATGACGTGACCCGGCCCGGTCCCGGCTTTCACCACGCGCTGGCCCGGCTCGACCGTGTGTATGTCCAGCTGGCCGATTCGGGGGCGACCGTGGTCACCACGACATTTCCCGATGTTGGCAAGATCCTTCCGATCGGGCGGGTGCTGGCCGCCAGGGTCGAACGCATCAACGACGCGATTCGCGCGGCGGCTGAGAAGTACGGGTTCCGTTTGGTCGACTTGTATCACGCACCCTCGATGTCCCAGCCCGACACCTGGAGTCCCGATCGGGTCCATGGTTCGTCGAGGGGCCACATGCTCTTTGCCGACGCCGCAGCCGAGGCGCTTGACCTACCTGGCTCCAGCCACGACTGGGCGATCGTCGACCCGTCGGCTCCGCGGCCGTCCGCGCGGGCGCAAGCGTATTCGCAGGTGCTCTGGACACAAAACATGTTGATGCCGTGGCTGTGGCGGCATGCGCGCGGTCTGTCGAGCGGGCATGGCCGGGCGCCGCGGCGGCCGCAACTGCAGTCGGTGAGCGGTGCGGTGTCAGATCCCGGTCCAGGCAGAATCTAGGCGGTCCGCGACGTCGATCACCTTGGCTTGCTGCGATTGGGGGCTGTCGATCTCGCCGGCGACGTGAGCCGCGATGAACCTCTTTATCTCGGCGTCCACGCCGCCCACGATGCGCACCACCTCGCCACGAAGCGTCTTCGATGTCACATGGATGGAGATGTCGGAGGACCGCGGCTTTTCCACGTCGAGGATCAGCAGTAGCGGCGGAGCGGCTCTGGCGGTGGCGCGCAGCGCGATCTCGCCGAGCACCACAAACTTGGGTTTGTCGATGCGTAGGTCGACAACCATGTCGATCTCGAGTGGGATGCGGATTGCGAAGGTGATTGCCTCGCCCACGCTGCGGGTGACTCGCGGGGACATGATCCGCACCTTCGCCGTTACCTTGGCCAGCCGGCCCGGGCCCTGTGCGATGGGGCCTAACTCGAAGGCCTCGCCGGCGATCGCGCCGATCGCGTCGCCGACGCGTTGTTCGGTGACGGCGATCTCGAAGAATCGGCGCCCGAATTCTTCGTAGGTCACGAAATCAGCAGGGTCCATGGTGCTGATACGTTCTCACGTCGGCTGGGCCGCGTGCGACAACCGGGCCGTTGGGCGCCGGGCAGGGCGGTGATGGGCCGGTCGAGAAACCGCCAACAGATGGTCGACAGCCCCGCTCGGCCACGGGCACACTGGACGCTATCGCTGCGCTGCGTACGCAGCCGTCAGGAGGCGCCTTCGATGAGCACCAATAACGGCCCGTTCGGTCTGGACCCCGAGGAGTTCGAGCGCGTCGTGCGCGAGGCCGGTGAGGGCTTGCGTGATGCGCTGGGCGGTCTGGGCCGGTTCGTCAACACGTCGGCGGAGCGGACGAGTTGGACGACGTTGTTCGACGAGTTCGCCCGGGGTGGTCGCACGCATCCCGAGCCGGAGACCACCGGGCAGGCTGGCGACGGAGTGTGGGCGATCTACACGGTCGGTGAAGGCGGAAGCGCCAATATCGAGCAGGTGTATCCCAGCGAACTCGACGCGCTGCGGGCCAACAAAAACAACACCGATCCGACACGCCGGGTGAGATTCCTGCCGTACGGCATTGCGGTGAGCGTCCTGGACGCAACCGATCGCGGCGATACCTGAGTAGTGAGGCGCCCAAGTACTCCCAAGTACTGAGGTGCCTGGGTACTGAGGTGCCTACGTTCTGGGGTGCCTACGTTCTGGGGTGCCTACGTACTGGGGTGCCTACGTACTGGGGTGCCTACGTACTGGGGTGCCCGGGCATTGATACGTCAGCGTTCCAGCGGCGCACCTGCGAATGACGGACTTCTGGAGCGCACGGTTTGGGCAGTGAACGGGGTGCTGGCGAGGCTGGCGGGTCCCACGATGTGCCGGTCCGACATCGCCGCGTGACCCGACCCCAGTGGTCGGAAGGCAGTTAGCACGGCCACAATAACTTGAGCTAGCCTGTGGCCGAATGAGAACTTATACGGGCTAAGTTACGATCAGCCGATCAATCGTTACGAAACCAGAGGTCAGATGCGCGACAGGAGTCGGGGGAAGCAGGCGTGATCGCAGTCGCGAAGAAGGTGTGGCTTCCGCTGCTGATCATAGTGGTCGTGGTGATCGCGGGTTTGACGGTATCCCGGGTGCGGACGTTCTTCGGCTCCGAAGGGATCATCGAGACTCCCGAGAATTTCGCCGACTTGCCCGAACCGTTCGACCCCAAAGTGGTCCGGTACGAGATCACCGGTGACGGCAGCTACGCCGACATCAACTACCTCGACCTCGACGCCAAGCCGCAGCGCGTCGACGGCGCGTCGCTGCCCTGGTCGCTGACGTTGGAAACCACGGAGCCGTCGGCGGCTCCTAATATCGTTGCTCAGGGCGATAGCAGCACCATCACCTGCCGGATCATCGTCGACGACGAAGTGAAGGACGAGAGGACCAACTCCGGTTTGAACGCCCAGACCTTCTGCTTTGTGAAGTCGGCATGAGCGCCCCTGTTAGCGACGCCCCCACTGACGCCTTCCCGCCGGCACGCGGGCAGAACCGTCCGTTGATCCCTCGGATGATCCGCACGTTCGCCGTGCCGATCATCATCGGCTGGGTCGCGCTCATCGTCCTCCTCAACGTCACCGTCCCCCAGCTCGAAGAAGTGGGCGAGATGCGGGCTGTGTCGATGAGCCCCGACGACGCGCCGTCGATGATCTCGATGAAGAAGGTCGGCGAGCTGTTCGAGGAGGGCGATTCCAACAGCTCGGTGATGATCGTGTTCGAGGGCGAGGAGCCACTCGGGGACGCCGCCCACGCCTGGTATGACGAGCTGGTCAACCGGCTCGAGGCCGACAACGCGCACGTGCAGTCCGTCCAGGACTTCTGGAGTGACCCACTGACCGCGTCAGGGTCGCAAAGCAATGACGGGCTATCCGCCTACGTGCAGGTCAAGCTCGCCGGCAACCAGGGTGAGGCGCTGGCGAACGAGTCGGTGCAGGCCGTTCAGGGCATCCTTAACGAGCTGGAACCCCCGCCTGGGGTGCAGGCGTATGTGACCGGCCCCGCCGCGCTGGCCGCTGATCAGCACATCGCCGGTGACCGCAGTGTGCGCACCATCGAGTTGGTGACCTTCGCAGTCATCATCACAATGCTGCTACTGGTGTATCGCTCGATCCTGACCGTGGTGATCACGCTGGCGATGGTCGTGCTATCGCTGATGACTGCGCGCGGTGTTGTCGCGTTCCTCGGCTTTTACGAGATCATCGGGCTTTCCACATTCGCCACGAACCTGCTGGTGACGTTGGCGATCGCGGCGGCCACCGACTACGCGATCTTCCTGATAGGCAGATACCAGGAAGCCCGAAGTTACGGCGAGGACAAGGAAACCGCCTACTACACCATGTTCCACGGCACCGCGCACGTGGTGCTGGGTTCCGGGCTGACGATCGCCGGCGCGACGTTCTGCCTGAGTTTCACGCGGCTGCCGTACTTCCAGACGCTGGGTGTACCGCTGGCGATCGGCATGTTCGTCGTCGTGATGGCCGGTGTGGTGATGATGGTGGCCGTCATCAGCGTCGTGACCCGGTTCGGCAAGCTGCTGGATCCCAAGAGGGCGATGCGGATCCGCGGATGGCGCAAGGTCGGCGCTGCGGTGGTTCGCTGGCCGGGGCCGATCCTGGTCGGGGCGGTCGCGTTGGCGCTTGTGGGGTTGTTGGCTCTACCTGGCTACCGGACCAATTACAACGATCGTGACTACCTTCCCCCCGACCTGCCGGCCAATGAGGGCTACGCGGTTGCTGACCGCCACTTCGACCAGGCCAGGATGAACCCCGAGCTGTTGATGATCGAAAGCGATCACGACATGCGGAACTCGGCGGACTTCCTGGTCATCGACAAGATCGCCAAGGCGATATTCCGGGTAGAGGGCATCGCGCGGGTGCAGGCGATCACCCGCCCCGACGGCAAGCCGATCAAGCACACGTCGATTCCGTTCCAGATGAGCATGCAAAGCACGACCCAGCGGCTCAACGAGTCCTACATGCAGGAGCGGATGGCCGACATGTTGGTGCAGGCCGACGAGATGGCCGACACCATCGCGACCATGCAGAAGATGTCGAATCTGACCACCCAGATGGCGGCGATCACCAACGACATGGTGCAGAAGATGGAAGGGATGTACGTCGACATCACCGAGTTGCGCGACAGTATCGCCAACTTCGACGACTTCTTCCGCCCGATCCGCAATTACTTCTACTGGGAGCCGCACTGTTTCGACATCCCGGTGTGCTGGTCCTTGCGCTCGGTGTTCGACACTCTCGACGGCATCAACGTGATGACCGACGATTTCAAAGAAATCTTGCCCGAGATGCGCCGGCTCAACGAGTTGATGCCCCAGATGGTGCAGCTGATGCCCGAGATGATCGAGACGATGCGCACGATGCGCACGATGATGCTGACGATGTACCAGTCTCAGAAGGGTATGCAGGATCAGATGGCGGCGATGTCGGAGGACGCCGACGCCATGGGTGAAGCGTTCGACGACTCGATGAACGACGACTCGTTCTATCTGCCGCCGGAAATCTTCGAAAACGCCGACTTCCAGCGCGGCCTCGAACAGTTCCTGTCCCCCGACGGACACGCGGTGCGCTTCATCATTTCCCACGAGGGTGATCCGCTAAGCCCCGAAGGTGTGGCCAAGATCGACGCGATCAAGAACGCGGCCAAGGAGGCCGTCAAGGGCACGCCGCTGGAGGGATCGAAGATCTACCTTGGCGGTACCGCATCGACCTTCAAGGACATGAAGGACGGCAACAACTACGACTTGCTGATCGCCGGAATCTCGGCGCTGTCGCTGATCTTCATCATCATGTTGATCCTCACCCGGGCGATCGTCGCGGCGGCGGTGATCGTGGGGACGGTGGTGTTGTCGCTGGGCGCTTCGTTCGGGCTGTCGATTCTGCTGTGGCAGCACATCCTCGGTGTTGAACTGCACTGGATGGTGTTCGCAATGGCGGTGATCGTGCTGCTTGGCGTGGGTGCGGATTACAACCTGCTGCTGGTGTCCCGTCTGAAGGAGGAAATCCACGCGGGTGTGGGGACCGGCATCATCCGGGCGATGGGCGGAAGCGGCTCCGTGGTGACGGCCGCCGGCCTGGTTTTCGCGCTGACGATGATGTCGATGGCGATTAGTGAGCTCACGGTCATCGCGCAGGTGGGCACTACTATCGGATTGGGCCTGCTGTTCGACACCCTTGTGGTTCGATCGTTTATGACCCCCTCAATCGCCGCGTTGCTGGGTCCATGGTTCTGGTGGCCGCAACGTGTTCGGACTAGACCGGTTCCGTCGCCGTGGCCGAAACCCGATCGACTGCAGACGGACCCGTCGGAAGGAGTGACGTCATGAGGAAACGGATTCTGATCGGCATGGCAACGGTGGCCATGGGACTGGCGGCCGCCGCGCCGGCCGCCGCCGATCCCGACACCGCCTTCGCCAATGAGTTGAATACCTATGGGATCTACGGGCCCAAGGATTACAACGCCTGGATCGGCAAGATCACCTGTAAGCGCATCGCCACCGGAGTCGACGCAGACGCGTTCGAAGCCGCAGAGTTCGTGCAGTCGAATCTGCATAAGGACACCACTACCGAGCAGGCGTGGCAGTTCCTGGCGGCTGGGCTGCGTACGTATTGTCCTGGCACGCTGCCGATCCTCGATCAGGCTCGCTAGCTAGGCCGGGCGAGAGGCTGTGTCGGCGGAGGCGCCGGAGTTCCGTGCCGGCGCCTGACTTCGAGGTGTCTGCGGCCGCTCCCCTGGCTCGGTGACAGCTGGGTGTTGGCGCAGCCCGCACAGGGCTAGGGGCGGCGGTTGTCTGACAATCCGGTGCCACCCTGCTGACAGTTGAGCTTTCGGGTTCACAACGGGCGTCAAAGCGGGCTTTGGGGCTCAGCTTTCGAGCCGCATAGAAGGGCAGCGCGCGTCCCCAACGACGACCCGTCGCTCCGGCGCCCACGGACTGGCCGCCGTGTCGAGCCCCAAAAAAGCGGGCCATCGCTTTCGCGATGGCCCGCTTATATTGCTGATGTTCAGGGGACCGGCCAGTGCCAGACCGACATGTCACCGGGGGGATAATTCATGCAGACGTCGGTGGCGTGGGCAACGACACCCTTGTTGTTGAAGAAGATCTTCGCCCAGTTTCCCCAACGGGTTGCTACCTGTTCGTAGTAGACGTTGGTCGCGGTGTTCTCGGAGTACTGACGCCGCGCGACCGGATCCAGGGAGAAGAACCAATGGATTCGGTCGAAGGCCGCCTGCTGCACGTCTGGCGGTCGGTTGTTCCGGTCGATCATATATCGCTCGAAATACACCGGGCTGGTGTCACGGGCGGCTGCTAGGTACTGCTCCACATCGCAGGTGGTGTGGATGATCCGACGCGGGATCGGATAGTCGTCGGTGGAGTCGGCAAGTGCCGGACTGGCGCCGCCCAGAAGAACTGTCGCGGCTCCGACGAACCCAAGACTCGCCCGTACAAGGCGACTCCTCAGTCCAGTCATGTTTCTCCTACTTCCTCGTTCGGCGATCGTCCGGCCCTGGGTTGACGAGGGTGGGCCACACTGTCGAGCCGGTGTGGTTCCCGCGGTCTCTGCCCGGATTCCGCCTCTCACAGTGACTATATTGCTCAGCTAGACAATGGTCAGGCGACTCGCATCAAAATCACCCACCGCCGGTGACGGGATTCGATGTGAGGATGATGAATCCGCCGTTGATCCACACGCCCCAGCGGCCTCCCCATGCCGAGCTCCAGACCACGGGTTGTCCGGCCCAGACTTCGGCCGGTTTCGGCGGCGCCCAGGCGGGAACCGGTTCGCCCTGGGATACGGGCTGCGGAGCTGGTTGTGCATTGACCGGCGTTCCGGTTGCCGCGAGCATTCCCATAGCCAGGCCACCGGCGATCGCAACGGCAGACAGCTTGGTCTTGTTCAATGTCAATGTCAGTGTCATTGCATCACTCCCGCAATTGGCGTCGGCCGAATAATTAGCATATATAACCAGCAGGCTGGCTGACCAACCGACGTGCCGTCAGGCGGCACCGCGCTTTGTGGCCGTGGTTAGTTCTCCTTGCGCCCCGGAACCTGCTCAGCGGCCGCCCAGCCAGCACGTTGCCGTCTCACCGAGCCTGACGCCAGTTGCCCACCCGTGTGGGCACAATCACGGTCTCCGCACCGCCGGAATCGGCGACGCAGTTGAGGCCGCCCGAGCTGACGCCGCCGGCGCTGTCGACGCAGCGTCCTGCAGACAACCCGCGGTAGGCCGACGTCAGGGCAACGCGGTGAAGAGAGCGGACAGATCTCCCACCTCGGTGCCAGATGGTGCGGGCGCGACCGGCTGCGCGGCCTGCGGACCTGGCGCTGGTGGGGCTACCGGGTCGACGACATGCGGCGCTGCGGCTGGCTGGGCTGCAGGCAGGTGCGGCTGACCAACAGTTTGGCTAACGGGGGCCGGCTCGGTGATGGGCACCTGTTGGACCGGTTGGGCGATCGCAACCGATTGGGCGGGCTCGGTGGCGGGCGCCGACTGAACTGGCTCGGTGACGGGGGCCAATGGAGCCGGCTCGGCAACGGGCTGGGCGGACTCAGGAGTGGCTGGGGTCTGCTCGACCGGCGCGGCAATGGGGGCCGGCTGAGTCGGCTCGGCGACCATAACCGCGACCGACGGAGCCGGCCCGGCAACCACGACCGATCCAGAAGGCTCGGCGACTGCAGTCGGCCGGACCGGTTCCTGTGGTGCGGCGACGACAGGGGGCCCGGCGATCGCCTGGACCGCGCCGCGGGCTGAGGTCTGTTGGCCGGGCGTGACGTCCGTCGACGGGGCGGCAGCTGCGACCTTGCGGGCCTGACTGCCTGTCGGATTCGACGGAGCGGCGGGCACCGCGATCCAGCCCGGCTCGGTGGGGGCTGGTTGATCGATCGTCGCCACCGTCGGGACAACGTTCGGACCGGCGCCCGCGCCAAGGCACAGCACGCCCAGCGTCACCGCCGCAGCAATGCCGAGTGCCGAGGACAGCAGCCGGCGGGGCCTCGCGCGGCGGGGTGGTCGTTGGATCACCGGTTCGGTGATGGCCTCGGCGTTGCCGACGGTAGCTATCGCCGCCTGATAGGCCAGCACGACACCGTTGGCCATGTCGGCGTGTTCGGGCCCGACGGCGGCGGCCAACGCGCAAGACAGCGGTACCGCCTCGACGCGAGTGAAGCCCTGGCTGCGCAGCCGTGAGCGCAGCCGCAGGCCGTCTTGAGCGGCCTTGTCGCTCCATGTCAGGCGCACGTAGTCAACGTCAAGGCCGGCGATCGTGGCGATGGCTTGCGCACCGCGCGCGGCGACGCCTGCGGTGTCGGCGTCCGCGGGGAACTCGAGGGCGTCGTGGTCGAGCACGGCACCCTCGGCGGTGTCCACTAGGGCCCATCCGACCGCGTCGGAGGTCAGCGACAGCCCCATCACCGTGGCCACGACGATCCCCTTTCCCTTCGGAGCCGGTGTGTGCGATCTATCGCACACGCCGGACGTGCTGTTACAGCGGCGCAGAGCTGGACAGGGTAGTCGGGAGCCCATAGGATTCCACCAAAGGTCGAAAGGCAGACCTTTGAACCCGTTCAGCGGTCAGCAAACCGGCAGGAGCGTAACGCTGGTATCCGCGCTTCGCGCGTTTTGACGAAGTGACGATGGCGTCGCTTCCCACGCCCGCTCGTCATGGTCTCTCGAAATGTCTCGAAATGCATTGCGCCGCTGTGTTGTTGACCGACCGAAGCGGCGGCGCCACCACCAGCGGCGGCGTAGTGTGCTAGCTCACACCCACGAATGGAGAGTGCACCATGAACGGTGAGAGCTGGGCCTCCCATGGCGTCCAAGGCATCGACACCCACCGGGAATCGCAGGCCTATCTGCAGCGCAGGCAACTGAAGAAAGGTAGCGCCGGCTGGGTTCTGCTCGCCGGTCTGGGCGTCTCGTACGTTATTTCCGGCGACTACTCCGGCTGGAACTTCGGCCTTGCCCAAGGCGGGTTCGGTGGTCTGGCTATCGCGGCGTTCATCATCGCCGGGATGTACCTGGCCTTGGTACTCGGGATGGCGGAGCTGTCTTCGGCGCTGCCGGCCGCCGGCGGCGGATATACCTTCGCCCGCCGCGCGCTGGGCCCATGGGGCGGGTTTGCCACCGGCACCGCCATCCTCATCGAGTACGCGATTGCGCCGGCGGCCATCGCAACGTTCATCGGCGCCTACGTCGAATCGCTGAATCTGTTCGGCATCACCAACGGCTGGTGGATCTATCTGGCGGCCTATGCGGTGTTTATCGGAATCCACCTGTCCGGTGTCGGCGAAGCACTCAAGGTGATGTTCGTGATCACCGCGATCGCGCTGGTCGGGCTGGCGATCTTCGCTGTCGCCGCCGCCAGCCAGTTCGATGCGGCGAACCTCACCGATATCGCCGCGACCGACGCTGTTGGCGCGTCGGAGTGGCTGCCTTTCGGAGTGCTGGGAATTTGGGCGGCGATCCCGTTCGCGATCTGGTTCTTCTTGGCGATCGAAGGTGTTCCGCTGGCCGCCGAAGAGACGGCAAACCCGGAACGCAACGTGCCCCGCGGGATCATCGGCGGCATGGCAGTGCTGCTGGTGACCTGTGCGACGGTGCTCGTGTTGGCCCCCGGGGCTGGCGGCGCGGCGGCCATCTCCGAATCGGGCAATCCCCTCGTCGAGGCCCTCGGCGACACCACGATGGCTACCGTCGTCAACTACATCGGTCTGGCCGGGCTGATCGCCAGCTTCTTCTCGATCATCTACGCCTACTCACGACAGCTCTTCGCGCTGTCCCGGGCGGGCTATCTGCCGACCATCCTGTCGGTGACTAACTCCCGCAAGGCGCCGACGCTGGCTCTGCTGGTGCCCGGCGCCATCGGATTCGCGCTGTCGCTGACCGGTCAGGGCGATCTGCTGCTCAATATGGCCGTGTTCGGTGCAGCGCTGAGCTATGTCCTGATGATGGTCAGCCACATCGTGCTGAGAGTTCGGGCCCCCGAGATGCCACGGCCCTATAGGACCCCCGGGGGCATCTTCACCACCGGCTTCGCCCTCGCCATCGCGGTACTGGCTGTCATCGCGACCTTCCTCGTCGACAGCATCGCCGCGCTGTGCTGCCTGATCGTTTTCGCGGCATTTATGGCCTACTTCGGCCTGTACAGCAGACACCACCTGGTGGCCAACTCCCCCGACGAGGAGTTCGCCGCGCTGGCCGCCGCCGAGGATGAGCTGAAATGACCTACACCCAACAGATTTCGGGCCACACCTATCAGTTCGACGGGTTGGTGGAGGTGCTGGCCAAGGCAACCCCTCGGCGCTCCGGGGACGAACTGGCCGGTTGCGCGGCCGAATCGGACGCCGAGCGCGCCGCGGCGTCCTGGGTGCTGGCCGACCTGCCGCTGTCGGCCTTCCTCAATGAGGCGGTCGTGCCGTACGAGACCGACGACGTCACTCGTTTGATCATCGACACCCACGACCGGCAAGCATTCGCGGCGATCTCGCATCTGAGCGTCGGTGGCTTTCGGGATTGGCTGCTCGATACGGCCGCGCAACCCGACAGCGCGGCGCGCATCACCGCAGTGGCCCCCGGCCTCACCCCGGAGATGGTGGCCGCAGTGTCGAAAATCATGCCAAACCAGGATTTGATCGCTGTTGCCGCCGCCGCCACCGTGGGGGCGGGATTTCGCACCTCGATCGGGATTCCGGGGACCCTGGCCACCCGCCTGCAACCCAATCATCCCACCGATGACGCCCGCGGCATCGCCGCGGCGACGCTCGACGGCTTGCTGATGGGGTGCGGAGACGCCGTGATCGGTATCAATCCGGCCACCGATTCCCCGCAGACCACCTCCGATCTGCTCCAGCTGCTCGACGAAATCCGGCAGCGTTTCGAGATCCCGATGCAGTCCTGTGTACTCACCCACGTCACCACGACCCTGGACCTGATCGAGCGCGGCGCTCCGGTGGATTTGGTATTCCAGTCGATTGCCGGGACTGAGGGTGCCAACACCAGTTTCGGGGTCACGCTGCCGATGCTGATGGAAGCCAACGAGGCCGGGCGAGCATTGGGCCGAGGCACGGTCGGCGACAACGTGATGTATCTGGAAACCGGTCAGGGCTCGGCGCTCTCAGCCGGAGCCCATCTGGGCACCGGAGGCCGGCCGGTCGATCAGCAGACGTTGGAGACCCGCGCTTACGCGGTGGCGCGCGCACTGGAGCCGTTGCTGATCAACACCGTCGTGGGCTTCATCGGGCCCGAGTACCTCTATGACGGCAAGCAAATCATCCGGGCAGGGCTCGAAGACCATTTCTGCGGCAAGCTGCTGGGCCTGCCGATGGGGGTCGACGTGTGCTACACCAACCACGCCGAAGCCGACCAGGACGACATGGACACCTTGGTGACGCTGTTGGGGGTGGCCGGTGTGGCGTTCGTCATCACAGTGCCCGGCGCCGACGACGTGATGCTGGGCTACCAGAGCCTGTCGTTTCACGACGCGCTGTATGTGCGCAAGGCGCTGAACCTGCGGCCCGCCCCCGAATTCGAAGCCTGGTTGGCCCAGCTGGGAATGGCCGACGGCGAAGGTCGGGTGCTGCCAGTCGATCCCGCCCGGTCCCCCCTGCTCGGATTGGCGGCCGGCGAATGAGCTCGTCGGACCGGCTGCCGGTGGACGACGTGTGGGCCCCGCTGCGCCGCACGACCCAGGCGCGCATCGGGTTGGGTCGCTCCGGCAATGCCCTGCCCACCCGACGCGTCCTGGAGTTCAAGGCTGCGCACGCGGCGGCCCGCGATGCAGTCCACGTCCCGCTGGACGTCGACGGGTTCGTCCAGCAGGTCGAGGCGGTCGGTCTCGGCGCGCCGCTGTCGGTGTGCAGTCGCGCCGCGACACGAAGCGAATATCTGCGCAGACCCGATCTTGGCCGTGTTCCCGTCGATGTCAGCGGCTTACCGTCGACCGATGCCGAAGTCGGCATCGTGCTCTCCGACGGGCTGTCGCCGCGCGCCCTGGCCGATCACGGGATCGGCCTGTTGACTGCGCTGGCCGATGAATTGGCCGGACACTACCGGCTGGCGCCTCCGGTGATCGCGACCCAGGCCCGGGTGGCGCTCGGGGACCATGTCGGTGCGGCTCTGGGCGTGACGACCCTGGTCGTGGTGATTGGCGAGCGCCCGGGCCTGTCGGTGGCGGACAGTCTGGGGATTTATCTGACGCACCTGCCGAAACCGGGCCGCACCGACGCCGATCGCAACTGCATCTCCAACATCCATCCCCCCGACGGTCTGGACTACCGGCGCGCCGCACGCACCACCGCTGCGCTGATCTCGGGAGCCCGCCAGCTCGGCCGTTCCGGGGTTGCGCTCAAGGACACTTCCCCGGCGTTGCTTGGCGATGATGACGGCCAACTCAGCGTCGGGTGAGGCCGCTTTCGAGGACCGTGCGCTCGAGCGTCTATGCGGTGGTATTGGCTAGCGCGTCGATCCGTTCGAGTGCGTCCTGGGCTAGTGCGGCGACGTCGAAACCTCCCGCGGCTCCGCACGCGGTGATCTCGATGGCCGCGTTGTAGTCGGCAACGAACGTGTTGTCGCAGTTCCAGTCGGGTGCGCGCAACTGCCAGATCACGCTACCGTCGGGTTCGGCCCCCGCGGCCGGGAAGACATCGAAATCGTAGGTGCGGCCTTCCATCGTCGTGACGTTCACGTCGCGGCATTCGTCGATCGTCTGCCGTACAAGATCGAGCGCCGCAGCCGCGTCGAAGGTGTAGCGGTAGACCGCGACCATCTCCTCGACGTAGACCGTGCCGTCGGGCACCGTCCAGTGCCCGCCATCGGTGGCCAGCGGCGCTTGTGCGCCGATGAACGGCGGGTCCACCTCGCGTCCCAGCCCGGCGCAGCGTGCCGGTTGCGCCTCGGAGAACAGGTTGCCTTCCTCGCCAAGGACCTTGGGGCTGAGCAGATCGACGACCTGAGTGGTGACTATCGGCGCCGCGACCTCACCTGCCACGGGCGTTGCGTCGTCGACATGGCGGGTGCAGCCGGCCGACGCCACCAGCGCCCCTGCCGCGGCCGCCGCGGCAACTGCAGCACGCGCACGACGGACGGCCGGCCGGATCACCGCCCGAAACCGGCTTCCCGCAGCGCCTGCGCCATCGAGCCGCCCGCTGCGTTGCGGTCCCGGCGCCCGGAATTGTCGCCGCGCTGCTTGGTACCTTGCCGATCTCCACGCTGCCGATCTCCACGCTGCCGGTCTCCACGCTGCCGATCTGGACTCCCAGATCGGGGATCCTCGCTGTGGCGTTTCGGCCGATCGGAACGGGACGCGTCGTCGTTGAGGCGCAGACTGAGCCCGATCCGCTGGCGCTCCACATCGACGTCGACGACCTTGACTCGGACCACCTGCCCTGAATGCACCACTTCGTGCGGGTCCGAAACGAAGCGATCGGCCATCGCCGAGACGTGCACCAGGCCGTCCTGGTGCACACCGACGTCGACGAAAGCCCCGAATGCCGCGACGTTGGTGACCACACCCTCGAGGATCATGCCGGGCTTCAGGTCGGCCACCTTCTCCACCCCGGCAGCGAATGTCGCGGTCACGAACGCCGGGCGCGGGTCGCGTCCGGGCTTCTCGAGCTCGGCCAGAATGTCTGTCACTGTGGGAACACCGAAGCGGTCGTCGGCGAAATCGGCAGGCCGCAGTGTCCGCAGAGCCTTCGCGTCACCGATGATCTCGGCCAGGGTGACCGCGGCGCGGTCCAGAATCCGCCGCACTACCGGGTAGGCCTCCGGATGCACCCCGGAAGCATCCAGCGGATCCTCGCCGTCGCGAATCCTCAGGAACCCGGCACACTGTTCGAATGCCTTGGGGCCCAACCGAGGAACGTCGAGCAACTGCCTGCGGCTGGCGAACCGGCCGGACCGGTCCCGATGGGCGACGATGGCCTCTGCCAGGGTTTCGGTGATCCCGGAGACGCGTGCCAGTAGCGGCGCCGAGGCCGTGTTGAGGTCGACTCCCACGGCGTTGACCGCGTCTTCGACCACGGCACCCAGGCTGCGTGTCAGCAGCCCCGGGGTGACGTCGTGTTGATACTGGCCCACCCCGATCGACTTGGGTTCGATCTTGACCAGCTCGGCGAGTGGATCCTGCAGGCGGCGGGCGATCGAGACCGCACCGCGCAACGTGACATCGAGGTCAGGCAACTCGTGAGCGGCGTAGGCAGAGGCCGAATACACCGACGCACCGGCCTCGCTGACCATGGCCTTAGTCGGGGCCGGTGCACCGGCCGAACGAATATCGGCGATGAGTTCGCTTGCCAGGGAATCGGTTTCACGCGATGCCGTGCCGTTTCCTACCGCGATCAACTCGACTCCGTGACGGGAGACCAAAGCGGCCAAAGTCGCTTTGGCCTTGTCCCACTGGTTTTGCGGCTGGTGCGGGAAAATTGCGCAGGTGTCAAGAACTTTGCCGGTGCCGTCGACAACGGCGACCTTCACTCCGGTGCGGAATCCTGGGTCAAGGCCCAACGTGGTGCGGTTGCCCGCCGGCGCCGCCAGCAGCAGGTCCTTGAGGTTGCGGGCGAAAACCGTCACCGCATCCTCCTCGGCGCGGCGACGCAGCCGAACCCGGGCATCAACCGCCGCCGACACCGACAGTCGGGTGCGCCATGCGAATCCGACGGTGGCGGCCAGCCACGGTGTCGCCGGGCCGGTCGCGGCGCGGTCGATGCCGAGGGCATCGGCGATCATGGCCTGATACACCTCGTCTGCCTCGTCGGAGTCGCCGCCGTCGAGGGTCAAGGTGAGGGCCTGTTCTTTCTCGCCGCGCAGCACAGCGAGCACGCGGTGGCTCGGCATGCTGGACAACGGTTCGGAGAAGTCGAAGTAGTCGCGGAATTTTTGTGCCGCGGTGCTGCTGCCGGCCTCACCCGAGGCGGCGCGGGTACGCGCGTGACCGTTGTCCCAGAACCGTTCCCGCAGCGCGCCGACCAGTTGAGCATCTTCTGCCGCACGTTCGACGATGATGTGTCGGGCGCCCTCGAGCGCGGCCGATGCGTCGGCGACGCCATCGTTGACGAACTCGGCCGCCACAGCATCCGGTGTCAAGTTGGGATCGGCCAGCAACCGATCTGCCAATGGCTCCAGGCCCGCTTCCCGCGCGATCTGGGCCTTGGTGCGCCGCTTGGGTTTGTAGGGCAGGTAGATGTCTTCGACCTTGGCCTTGGTGTCGGCAGCCAACAGCGCCGCGGTCAGCGTGTCGGTCAGCTTGCCTTGTTCCTCGATCGAGGCCAACACGGCTGCACGGCGTTCGTCGAGCTCACGCAGATACCCGAGGCGTTCGTCGAGCTGACGCAGCTGGGCGTCGTCGAGACTGCCGGTGGCCTCCTTGCGGTAACGCGCAATAAACGGCACGGTGGAACCTTCGTCGAGCAGCCGCACCGCGGCTGCGACCTGAGACTCCCCAACCGACAGTTCGGCGGCCAGCCGCGCACTGAGCGGTTTGACGACGAAGCGACGGCTCTTCTCGGTAACGCTCGAATTCACGCGCAGGACCATACCGAACCCACCCGACAGACAGGCGCACACACCGATGTCGACACGGCTATCCGTGGTGAGAACGACGCTGATGGGCTGTGCTGGCGCGGCCGTCGGGCACAGCTTCGGCGGCGCGGCCGTTCGGCCCGGCCGCAACACGGGCCAGTGCGGCCAGCACCAGAAAGCAGCCCAACGCGCTCCACCCGGGGGTTTCTCCCAGGCCCGACTTCGCCATCAGAACGAGCGCGACTCCGGCAGCGCACACGAACGCACCGGCGGCACGTGCTCGTCCACCGGTCGCTGGCGCCGGTGCGTCCCACCACGGCAGCGGCCGATGCTCCAGTGGCGAAAGCAGCCGGAACAGCACCAGGATGACGACCGTGAACACCGCCGCGCGTAGCGCCATTCGACCCCAGAAACCTGGGGCATGCACGTCATAGGCGTCGGCACCGAACACGTGCAGGCCGAATGCGGCGATGGCGATGGCGGGGATGTGCCAGAGGTAGAGCGTCATCGCGCCGGAGTTTCCGGCAGCGACAGCACGCCACACCCGCCGGCGGTGCGCCCAGCGGCGCAGCGATCCGGCCGCCAGGACGAAGGCGCACGACATCCACACGCATTGCATGGCCAGCACCAACGTCGGCGGGGAGACGTTGGAGACCTTCTCGGTGCCGGTCACCACGAGCGTCACCGGATAAGGGCCGAACATCACCAGTCCGACTTGAACCGCGAACGCGACGGCGGCCGCCACCGCTGCGGCCCCGATCCCGATGAGTCGGCGCGCGTAGCCGACGCCGATCGCCATCGGTATCAACCACACCAGCACGAAGTTGGCCACTGCGGCCATGGGAGCCCCGAGCGCGAACCGGATCGCGTCCATCGCCGCGATGGCCGCCAACAATGCGGCGATCACTGCGGTGACGGTACGGCCGGCGGCCATGCGGGTCAGGGCGGGAACGAACGCCAGCGTCACCAGGTAGACCCCAAGGAACCACAGCAGTGCCACGCTTTCCCCACCGAGCCCGGCCTCCGAGGATTCCCCCAGGGTGGCCTGCACGAACAGAAGCGCGAGCGACCAGACCGTCAGATACCAGAACACGGGTCGGCACAGTCGTTGAGCTCGGGTGAACAGCCATGCACCCCACGGTGTTCCGGTGTGGTAGCCGTAGGCGCCGGCGGCTCCTCCGGCGAGGAAGAACAGCGGCATCACCTGCAGGATCCAGGTGATCGGAGCTAGAGCGGGAAGCGCGCTGAGGATGTTGCCGATGCGTACCCCGGCGGTGTCGATGGTCGCCAGCAGCAGTGCGCAGTGACCGTAGACGACCACGATGAGAGCCGAGATCCTGGCCACGTCGACCGCGCGGTCGCGTTCCGGCGCGGTCACATCGGGTGATGCTCCGGACGGTGAGACCGAGGGTGAAACGGACGGTGCCATGAGCCAAGCATGCCTGGCTGGGGGGGGCACCGCGACTGAGTAGTACTACCGCTTTGTGGCCCGCGATCGGGTGTGTGTCTCGGTCCCACCCGCGGCGGCAGCCGTCACAGCGTCGTGGTTTGCGGACCGAACTCCTGGCAGAGCGGGGCTGGCTCGGTGCCGATCCAGCTGCCGCAGCCGCGGCCGGTGGTGGTGTAGCTCGCGCCGGGGACAAATGGCGTGTAGAACACCTGCGCCGGGTCAGCGCCTCTGCCCTGAGCGCACTGCTTGGGTGCCCCGTCCGCGGCCAGTTGCACGCAGGCCACGCTCATATACGGTGCGGCCGGCGGCCCGCACTCGGCCGGGGCCACCGTCACGGCGACCATATCGACGCCGTCCTGGTTGACCACTTGCGGCTCAGAGAGCGTGAAGGAACACGGTGGGGCGGGTTCTGCGGCGGCAGTGCCCGCCCCCACCGCTCCCATCAGCGGCATGGCCAACCCCGTCACTCCCAGGGCCACTGCGACCGGGGTGCTCCAGACCGTCACGGCGCGGCGCATCATGGGTGCATCGTAGAACACCCAAGCGCCGCGGTGGTCCGGGTTGTCGGCGGTTCGGGTTGGTCAGCCCTGCGCGGTGTCGAGCATCTCGTTGAACGTCGTGCTGGGCCGCATCACCGAGGTGAGCTTTTCCGGATCCGGGTAGTAGTAGCCGCCGATGTCGGCGGGGCTGCCCTGCACCTCGTTGAGCTCGGCGACGATCTTTTCTTCGGCGTCGGCCAACGACTTCGCCAGCGGCGCGAAGTGCTCGGCGATTTCGGTGTCCTCGGTCTGGTTGGCGAGCTCCTGCGCCCAGTACAGGGCCAGGTAGAACTGGCTGCCGCGGTTGTCGAGCTCACCGGCCTTGCGCGACGGGTTCTTGTTGTTGTTGAGCAGGGTGCCGATCGCGGAATCCATCGTCTTGGCCAGCAGCGTCGCCTTGGCGTTGTCGGTCTTGCGGCCCAGGTCCTCGAAGCTGGCGCCCAGGGCGAGGTATTCACCGAGGGAGTCCCACCGCAGGTGGTTTTCTTCGAGCAGCTGGTGGACGTGCTTGGGTGCCGAGCCGCCCGCGCCGGTCTCGTACATACCGCCGCCCGCCATGAGCGGGACGACCGACAGCATCTTGGCCGAGGTGCCCAGCTCCAGGATCGGGAACAGGTCGGTGAGGTAGTCGCGCAGGATGTTG
>CAZLTV010000028.1:0-9153 GCA_964562545.1 uncultured Mycobacterium sp.
GGTTTTGCGGACTGATACGGACCGGCGCGGAATAAGAAGTGGTGCCCAGGGGCGGCGTGAAAACATCGGTTTAACTCCCTGTCTAGGCGACATATTCTGTTCTCGTTTGTGGAAAATGCCCCCGCCCGTGCCCCGGACGAGGGTAAAAAAAGGAGGATCAGCAGACGAGCTGATCCTCGAGCCAGGCTTCGATTTTGGAGCGCTTCCAGCGCACCATGCGGCTGGAGCGAAATCGCTCCGGAGCCGGGAATTCTTCACGCGCAATACGGTCGTAAATCGCGCTCTTCTTGAGCCCGACGATTGTCTCGACCTCGGAGCGGCGGAGCAGCTGATCGGTCATGTCGGTTCCAGTTCGTTTTGAGGTGCTGAGAGTGCCTGCTCCTCGGGAAGAGGTTTGAGCAGAGGATTGAGTGTGAGCACGAGAACCTGCGGGTTGTTCGCCCACACCCGCCGATCGCGCGCATTGAAGCTGGTGATGTCGGCATCCCAGCGCGCCGCCCAGGCGGGCACGCTGGTAAAACCTTCGCCGCGGACCTCCTCGAGCGTGATGCTCTGAAGCGGCTGGAGCATCACCTCGTCGACGATCGCGTGCCAGCGGTGCCAGGCACGCAGGAGGCAGCGCGCGTGCCGTTTCTCGCCGAGATCGAGCGCCTCGAGGTCGCCGGGGCCGAGATATTCCTCGAAGTGCGGCCGGGCGTCGTATTCTTGGGCTGCGGTCGGCGAGAGCGAAGCGAACTTGCGCTTGAGGCGATAGGGCTCACGGATCCACAGCCGATCGCCTGCGGTAAGGCGGGCGTACATGCCCTCGGCCGGCCGGCGGACGCGCAGCGGGCGCCCGGTGGCAAAGGCGGCCGTGGTCGGCTGGCGCAAGGCGAAGGGGAGATCGGTCATCGGGTGGAGCTCCGTTTGCTACGAATCTCGCGCGCTGCATGCTCGAGGCGCGCCGCAGCAAGCACAGCTGGCTTGAGCTCGTCGGGAGCTCGGTCGTAAGGCAGGGTCCATCGGCCGGCGAGCCGGGGGAGCATTGCGCGCGGGATGCAGATCCAGTTTTCCGGATCGGTATTGCGTCGATCGCCATCACGGCATTTCAGACAACAGTCGTCGGGTACCGGCCCGTGGATTGCTTCCCACTCGATACGATGGACCTGTTTCCAGCGCGACTGGAGCGGCAGCCCATCGTGGATCTTCCGTTCGAGGTAGCCGTCCTTGGAGATCCGTTCGGATCCGATAGGCTGATAGTTTTCGGCTGCTCTCCCTCCGCGATGGCCTTTTTTGAACTGAGTGCGCGCAGAGGCGGCGTTGTAGGGCATCTTCTTGCCCTTGTTCGCCGGCACATGGCCGGGCGGAAAGCAGCCGGTGCGGCCGGTCTTCCAGCCTTTCCGAGAGCAAAGGGCCTTGATGTGATCGAGATCGACATCAGGCCTATGGAAGCGCGCCACGAACCCAGTGTGCAGCTCGCGGCGGGGCAGGGTGGCGTTGGCTTCGATCCAGCTCAGTTCGGCTGCGCTGTACTGGATCGGTCGCCCTCGGCCGCTCCGTTTAGACGCGGCGCGGCCGTGGCCTCGTTCGTGCCTCCGATCGTCGGAAGCATTTTGGCGAACCTGTCTCCATGATTGGCCAGTAGCGTCGCGGCCTTGAGCTGGGTGTTGGCACCGGAGAGGATCTGATCCGAGACGGCGACGATCGCGTCGGCGCGCTTGCACTCCTGCTCGATCTGGTCCTCGGACAAATCCTCGTCTGACAGCCGCTCGAGCTGCGCGAAAAGATGATCGTTCAGATCCGTGAGCTTGTTCTTCACGGGCTTTCTCCTTCTGTTGGCGCGCGATCGACGCGCGCAAGGGGGCATATTTCAGATGGCGGACGCGCATCATGCAGCCCTCCTCGGGACGCAGTACTCTTCAACCCTTCCTTCGACCGCGGGGCCGTTCGCCCCGTAGAGCCAGCAGCCGTCGCGCCTTTGGGCGCAGTGAAGGAAGTTGTTGGAGGTCTTGACGAGGTAGAAGCGACCATCCTCGATGTGGCCATCTAGAGGGACGAAATGGAACTGGCTCTGCCGCTGGCTCAATGTGTCCTCCTGCGCAGTAAGGTCGCGCCCGAGCATCCGCGCGGGAGGACGGTGACCACCGTGAACCCCTGCAGAACGATGCGCTGGCCATGCTCGAGGCGAATATAGGACGCCCCAATTCGCGCGGCGTGTTCCACGATTGGCGAGGCGAGCTGTTCGCAGATGTCGCGATCCGGCAGATCCTCCACCCGCTCGCGGAAGCGGTCGATCGCATGGCGAGTGATACTGATAGCGCAGCTAGCCATTCCGCTTCTCGTCGTGGATACCGCGCGCGGCGCGTTGGCGATCGAGCAATTCCTGCTCACGTGGGTCGATCGGAAGGATCCCGGTCGAGCCCTTGCGCCGCTGGCGCGTGAGGAAGGGGAGGAGGCGCAGGAAGCGCATCAGAGACCCGCCTGCCATTCGGCGAGCGCGTGGCCGACGCTGCTGGCGAGACGCGTGGAGGCCTCGAGCATGACGACGTAGGCGGCCCCGACGACGAAGGCGGCGGCGCAATAGGCGGCGACGCGGCGGTTCACAGCCTTCGCTCCGGAAACCGGGCGAGGGTCGGGTATCCTGCGGTATAAAGCGCGCCAAGGAGTGCTCGGCTGCCGCGGCGTATGGCCTCTTCTCGTGCCAGGTCGTTCTTGGGGCTGTTGCTCAGCATGCTGAGGGTGCGGCGGACCGAATTTTGCTTGATGCCCATCTCGCGAGCGATCGCTCTTTCATCGAGCCCACCTTCGGCGAGATCGAGCATCTGCTGTTCGCGAGTGGTGATGGCCATCAGCCCAGCCCCAGCGCGGCTTTGTAGGTGTCGAGGATGGTCTCCTGTTCGGAGCGCTCGTCGGGCTTCATTGCGCGCAGGCGGATGACCTGGCGCATGATCTTGGTGTCGTAGCCGACCGCCTTAGCTTCGGCGTAAACATCGCGGACATCGTCAGCGAGGCCCTTCTTCTCTTCCTCGAGACGCTCGATGCGTTCGATCAGCAGACGCAGGCGATCATCGGTGGCTTCAGCCATTTACGGTCTCCAATTTGTCGAAAAAGGTGCAGGATTGCGCGGTGCCGGGAATGAGGCGCCGACGCTTTCCGGGGATCGGATATTCGCAGTAGGCCTCGCGGGATTTGGTCCGGGAGAAGCCCTCTTTCTCGCTTCGCCAGTGGCGACAGGCGCGGCAGTTGGTGCCGCAAGGGCCAGTTCCCGCGATGTGCGCCTGGCCGAGGTAGGTGTCTGCGATCCGGTCTTCCAATCCGGCCGAATGCAGATTGCGATCGACTTGAACGTGGACCGCCATCAGCAGGGTCCTCCGTGAGCAAGTTGGATAGGAATTGCGCAGACGGTGACCCGGGACGGGTGCTCCGCGCAGGCCGAGCACAGGTCGGTTTCGGCCCAGTGGCACGCCGGGGCCCGCTCTCCACGGATCGCGGGATCGGGCAGGCACGGGTCGAACCAGCTGCAGCCGCACCCGCGGCAGATCTGTGGCAAGGGGAGCGTGCCGTGCGAGAGCAATCTCGAGTAGACCGTCGGGTCGAGCGGGAAGACGTTGCGGAGCACTTCTGCCTGGGCGAGCGTGAGCGCTGCCTCGTCCGCTTCAATCCGTTCGAGCTCGTCGAGCAGCTTGCGGCGGTCGAGACGGACCAGGCCCAGCTGCACAGCGGCGAGCTGGCGCGCGACCTCGCCCAGCGACAGGCCCGCTGCAATGCGCCGCAGCCTTATGTAAGAACCGGGCGTCATGGCATCACCCCGACCTGATGGGCGGGCGCCAAGCCGCGCGCCTTCATGTGCAGCCCGTAGGCCGTGCGGTCGGCGACATGCGCTGCGACGAGCGTGACAAGCATCGCGAGCCCGACCGAAGAGAGATTGTGGATCAACCGGTCGCGCATCAGATCGCGTCCCATTCGCCAAGCCCGGGAGCGCAGGTGGCGGCTGCGAGCGCGCGAAGACGATCGGCATCGAATGGGAAGACCCGGTGATGCTCGAGCGAGCGGATCAGGAACGCGTAGTCGCCCGGCTGATCATCCTCGAGGTCACGCAAATCTTCTTCGGTGCTCTTGTAGGCGCCGGCATGGCCCGAGATCTTCTCGGCACAGGCGCGCAACGTTAGGCCTGCCCGTCGACGTCGTTCGCGCAGATAGCGACCGGGGGTGGTTCCGGAACGGAGGGCGACGGCGCGCGCAGCAAGGCCGGCGGCACGATCATCGATGTAGGCAAGAGCAGCGGGCATGGGATTGAACCTCCGGAAAGCGGCAAAGCGAATGCGCGTCCGGAAGCGAGCCGGATGCGCGAAGATGGATGGGGAGGGCGGGCGATCATCGGATCGCTAGACCAGTGGGCAACACCGCGGCCGGACTGGGGTGGCCGCGGCGGATCGCCTCAGGGGCCCTGCGCCGCTGCGCAGGCGGTATCGACCGACTTCACAGCAGGAACCTCGCCCTGCTCGAGGGCAAGGATGATCGGCTTGGCCTTGTCGACCACGTCGACGAGTTCCTTGAGCGCGCGGCCTTCCTCGGCGGGACCGGCGCCGGGGGCGCAGGCGCGCATCAGGGCGGCCAGTGCCTCGCCGGTCTCGTGTGCCAAACCCTCGGTGTGGGCGAGAAGCGTGAACCGCTCGGCGAAGCGCGCCGCAGCGGCTAGCTCGAGCCGGAGAAGATAGGAATCGGCCAGCGGCGCTCCGTGGCCTCCGGCAGCCTGGAACGCGAGGTCGAGCGCAATCGCATCGTCGAGCGGGATTTTCTCCCGTCGATCGGGATCGCCCCAGGCGCGAACCATGCTCTCGCTACGCGTGGTGACGCGAGCCATTTCGGCAAACCCGCCGGGTAGTTGGCCGGCGATGCGCGCCAGAGCCTGATCGGTGGAAAGAGGAGCGCGGGGCTTCATGCTTGGGCCTCGCGGGAGTGGGGAGCGACAGGCGGCTCATCGCCGCCTTCACTCCGCTGGCGCGGCAACGCCGAAGCGGAGGCTGGCTGGCCGCTGCAGCCATCGTCGGGAAAGGGAAATGCGCGGCCGAAGCCTGCTGCAAGCTGGCGTTCAGTCCGCAGCATACGCGGGTCGCGCGCTTCGGCATGATCGACGGCGATGATGGACCCGATCATATCCGCGACTCCTCGAGCTCGCCGCAGCGTGAACCGCCGGCGGGCAGGGGAGGAGGGCTGCCCGCCGGCGGATGCGCAAGCGAATCCTCGCGCGGATAGAGATCGGGACGGAGGTCGTGGCGGGAGACGCCAGTGGCGGATTCAACTGCCATCACCTCGGCGGCCGACTGCAGCGGGATACGATTGCGAAGTCGGTAGGACGTGGTCTGCTGCCTGATGTTGGTGGCCTTCTCAAATGAAACCTGTCCACCCAAGCGGCCAACCGCGCGCCGGTAGGCGGCCATTGCTACGTCGAGGTGCGAATCGTCCATGCCGACTAGATACAAAGAGATACAAGCAAACACAAGTCATTTGTGTGCAATACAAACAAGTTCGTTTGTAGACGTTTGTTTAATGGTTGATTTGGCTGAAGCTTCGACGATCGAGGAGGCTGCCGCTGCTGTTAAGCAGCTGCGCAAGGAGCGAGGCTGGACCGCCCAGCAGTTGGCCGACAAGATTGTCGAGGTAGCTCGTGCGGCGGGCGATGACCTTTCCCTGACGCAGCAAGCGATTTCGTTTTTTGAGAACGGGCGTTCGAAGTCCCTGCCTCGTTGGGTCAGGTATTTGCAGCTCGTATACGTTGCTGACGAAGTTGATCGGCGGGAGGATGTGGTAGCCTCACTTCGTGGGGATGTCCTCGATGTGCCGATGATCGATTTAGCGTACGGGATGGGCGGCACCTATGTCGACGAAAGCGAGATCGAGACACGGACCGAACCTTTTCCACTCGCTTTCATCCGCCGCTACACTCGCGCAAAGGCGGAAGATCTCGTCTTCGCGGAAGGATTAGGCGACAGCATGGCGCCGACAATCCAAACAACCGACCTGTTGCTGATCGACCAGAGCGACAACTCGCTCCGTGTCTCAGATCAGATCTGGGCTTTCAGTTTCGGCGGGGTGGGCATGATCAAGCGGCTGCGGCCCCGGCCGGATGGGAGCGTCGCGATCCTATCGGACAATCCGAATGTGCCCGAGGACCGGGCCGTAGACGACGAGCTGCACCTGATCGGCCGCGTCGTGGCGAAGGTGAGCAAGTTGTAGGGAGAGGGAGTTGGGGGAGCAAGGTAAGCTGAATTGGTCACCCAAACGCATCGGGTGCGTGGGAGCGCTCGCACTTATTGCGGTAGTCACCGCTCTCGGCGGTTTCGAAAACGATACCGCTTTTGACGAGAGCAGGATCGATCAAGATTCGGAAATCGATACCCGCCAAGCAAGCGAGGATGCCGCACGCATCGACCTCGCCCAGCGGATCGATGGCGAGATGCAAAGCTGTCTTCGTGGATCAGGTCTACTGGCAGACGCTTTGGCGAATTTTGCAGGCGGCATGCAGGCGAGGGCCGACCTCTACAGGATGAGTAGTCAGGTAGATTTCGCCTGCGGCGATGCTTCCGTGGACATTGGAAAGATGGATCCTCCCGACGGCTTATCATCGAACGATGTAGAACACGCGGAAACCGCCCTGAAGGAGTGCCGATCGGTTATGACTTGGAAGTCACTGGCAGCCGAGCGCATCTCAGAGATTGCCGACGAGGGCTTGAGCCCGCGCAAAATGTCAGAAACGCAACAAGCCCTCGATCTCAGCCAAAAAGCAACGTTTGAATGCGCCGGCGCGATGGTTGAGCTTGAGCGCGAATCTGAGAAATCGGAGTGAGCTTTACAGTGTTTCTCTGCGCCGCAGCGATGGCCGTCGACGGCGACACGCTGCGCTGTGCGAACCTGCGGGCTGAGGCCAATGGCCGCGTGCGCTTGGCGCGGATCGATGCCCCCGAACGGGGCGAGCAAGGCTACGAAGAAGCAACCCGGACGCTGTCTGGAATGGTCGAAGGCCGCGAAGTTACATGCGAATTGGTGGACGCTGATCCGCGGACCGATAAGTTCGAAGAGCGCGACCCCTATGGTCGACCGGTAGCGCGATGCCGTGTCGACGGACGTGACCTCGGTCAGGTGCTGATCGAGATGGAAATGGCCAAGCCCTGGCCGAAGGTGAGGTAGCGATGAGTAGCGGCGATGGTTTCAAGACGCCCGGTTCGGTGACTACGGCGGCGGGCACAAGCTCCCCATCGGGCGGCTCAGTCAGCATGCCAGGGACGATTGATGACGATAGGAGCACTGAAGGCGATGCGGCCACCCCTGCAGTAAGCCTCTTCGGCGCAGCGGAACTCGTAGCGTTAGGAACCTCGTTAGTCGGGAGCGGGGCCCCGGCTGTGATCAAGGCGCTGACCAAACACCCGGAAGTTGCATTTTCGGTGAATCCGATCCGGTGGGACGGGAAGGATGGCCATAAAGAGCCGACCATGTTCGATGTCGACCTTATCTCGAAAATCAACACGCAGGCCTATTTGATGAGGGTGGAAATTCCCCCGAAAGGCTTGGTCGAGGTGCACAAGCTGGACACTACTCCCGGTACCCAAGCGGGACCGGAGCTGATGACCGAACGCATCGTTCTGAAGAGAGGGGAAGGTGCGATGACGCGGATCAGGATCACATGCCAGAACCGCGATAATAAGAGGCGATCCTTCAAGGTCCGTTATCATATCCTCTTGCTTTCGCACACGGACAGCCTCGTGATCGACAGCAACCTAGCTGCCCCCAGGAACTACTGATGGCAGGCATGCGGATGAAAGGAGATCCGCCGACGATCGAACAGATAGTCGAGAAGTTCGGCGACCCGGCTGATGCGCTCGCCCGATCGTACTTCAGTGCGCTGGAGATGGCCAAGGCGGTCGCCAAGGAAGACCCAAGGCAGGCGGCGGATCTCATGAAGTTGGCGGAGCGAGCGCATCGAACGCTGGAGCAGTACGGCAAGAAGCCGGCGATGGTCAGCGGGGAGCCGAAGGCCGTAGCGATTTAGGAGGAGAGAAGAGATGGGCGACAATGACGCAAAAACTATCATCGGTGTAGGCACCGACCGAGGCGAGAAATTCAGCGCCCAACCCAAACCCTCGGATACGCCGACACGCAGCAACCGCGACCGCGTCGACAGGTCGGCACAGCCGACGCCGAGCCGGTCACCGCGAGAAAGCGATGGTGGTGCGAATACGCAGCCGCGCCCCGCTCCGACGCCGACGTCAACTCCGAAGCCCGACCAGGACGGCGGTTAATCGATCCTGATCGCAATCTTGCGAATGCTGTCCTTCGGGACATAGGTGAGGAGATTGCCCCAGTCATCGTCAAACACCGTTTCGGTGTGATCGACGATCTCGCCCTTGGCCGATTTCGACTGGTCGACGTAGAGTAGAACGTCCCCGCTCGTTCCGAGGATGAAGGGGCCATAGGGCAGTTCGCCGACCCGTTCGGCCTCGGTGCAGTAGAGGTAGCGCCCATCCGCGAGCTCGACGGTCAGCTGCCGCACGCCCTTGTACTCACCCTCGAGAAGCCGATCCCAGGCGCTGGGCGTGTCGTCAGCCCATGAGTATCCGGAGTCGCGGAGCGCGCGGCGAAGTAGCCCCCTGACGATCCAGCGCCACAGCACGGCGGCGAGAAGCGAGGCGGAGATGGCAAGGCCGCCCGCCACTGCCCAGTGCCAGCTGCTCGGCACGAGAGCGAGAGCTGCGAGAGCGAACAAGCCGAAGGCGAGAGTGCCGAAGACCGTGTCGGCGGCCTTGTGCGTGTGGCGGATCCCGACAAATGCCAGGAGGTAACCGATATAGCCGGAAGCGAGGACCAGCTGCAGCTGCCAGGGCAGGGCTGCCAGATCGGTCAGCGTCTCGGCATCGAGCATAGGGTATCCTTTCAGACGGGGGTTTAGCTGAGCTGATTTGCTTGGTCTATCATGTGAGTTACGCCCTGGTCAGGGTCAGGTTATACAGGTGAGACATGCCGCGCCCCTACTCCATCGGCCTCGTTGGCGAACGCAGCTACCAGACGCAGATCGCCGCGGTGGGCGAGGGCGAGGCGGTGGTGCTGGTGCACGAGCCTGACAACCCCTATGACGAGCGCGCGATCGCCGCGACCTGCCATGGCGACACGATCGGCTAC
>CAZLTV010000028.1:9253-33158 GCA_964562545.1 uncultured Mycobacterium sp.
CCCCTATGACGAGCGCGCGATCGCCGCGACCTGCCATGGCGACACGATCGGCTACATCCCGCGCGATAGTTGGCTGGCGGCCGCGCTGCTCGACGAGGAGAAGGGCTGCAGCGCCAAGATCAAGCGCCTGCCGCGCGGCGGTGAGGGCATCACCGGCGTCACGCTGGAAGTGCGCCTGGACGGCCGGCCGATCGGCGAGCGGGAGTTCGTTGGAGCCTAGTTTTCCGCACCTGCCTCCGCGGGCGCGTCCTCGCTAGACGCGCGGCAAGCCGCGCCGCTGCGGGCGGGCGGTCGCCCTTTCCGGACCACAGCTGGCCCGGATGAAACCCATGTTATTGGCCTGCAATCGGATTCTCGCTATGTTCCAGCTTGAACGGGAGGGCGGAGGCCGCGCGTGGGTCGCTCGCCAGACGACAGGACCAAGAAAGTGCCGGCGAAGCTGACCGCCGAAATGGCGAGCTTCCGCTTGCTTGTGCTCGCCTTCATCCGCGACTACTGGGCCGAGGTCGGCGCGAGCCCGAGCTATGGCGAGATCGCAGCCGGGCTCGAGAGCAACCGCGACCGGGTGCGCAAGGCGGTCAAGAGCCTGGCGCGCGACGGGCTGGTGCTGCGCACGCCGGGTCCGCGCGGGATCAAGCTGCCATCGGTACTCGAGGAATCGGTGCGCCAGCTGCGCGAGCTGGGCTGGCAGGTCGACGAGGACCTGAGGGAGGCGCGATCGCCCGTGACAAATCCTCCCCTGCTGCCGCCGGCCGCGCTGACCTATCCTGCGCGGGATGGCACAGAAGGGCAGAAACGCGATCGAGGCTGAGCGGAACAGTCGCCGCGAGGGCATCGAGGCCGGGTTCCGCAACCGCCATCCGCATGTCGCGCGCGCCGAGCGCGCATTCCGCAAGGAGCGGGCCGAGCGCGAGAAGACCTATTCGCGGCGCGACAAGCTGCAGGACGGCGGGACACCCGAAACGCGCGCCAAGGCCGCCAAGGTCCATCAGGGCAGCCTCGCCCGGCTTTACGAGGGCGGGCACATCACGATCGAGCAGCTGGCCGCTAGCCAGCAGATCCGCGGCGTGGCCGAGCGGCTCGGCCGCGACGTCGCGATCGGCACGGTCAGCCTCGAGACGCGGGTCGACCAGTCGCGATCGGGGACGGGCGCCTTCTTCGAAGCGCTGGGCGCGGTGCGCGCGGAAGTCGCCTACAAGCGCTGGTGCGCCTGGCTGGCGAGCAGGGGCGGCGGTGGGCCGATCATCGCCATGGTGGTCGACGACCTGGCGGTGAGCAGGGCGGCCAGGCACTGGGGCATGCGGACCGCGACGGCGAGGAAGCAGCTCTCGGCCGCGCTGGATCACTGGGCGGACATCATCGGGCAGGTGTGCCGCGAGATCGAGGAACCGGATCTTCTGGCGATGCAGGCGGGGCTGGTCTAGAACTCGCCCATATGGATGGAAAAAGATTCTTATTGGCCGCCATGGCGATCTTAGACGCCATCCAGAGCTTGCAATGGAACTTGGCATGATGACGGCCGCATGGTCGTATCTAGAGTGGCATCTTGGTTTCCTATACAAACGATTGCTCGGGGTAACGCAGGAAGAAGCCTTTACCAGGTTCTTCAGGCTCAACGGTACGGGAGCACGTGTAAACGAGATAGCCCAGTTGCTGGCTGTGCCTGACATGTGTGCCGAGCAGGTTGACGGGGCAGAATCCTTGCTCGCAGAGGTAAAACAGCTGATCGGAGAGAGGAATTCACTGACCCATGATGTCTGGTTCGCCGACAGCCATTCGAAGGAAGTCTTGACATTCAATTTTAGGGCTCAGCCTGACACGGATGAACGTTCCACACGGCGAGAGCCAAGAAAGGTCGCGGAGTTTCGCGCGACGATCTTGAGGCTTTGCGAAAGGTTTGACGAAACGTTCAATCAAAAGCCAGCGTGACAAATTGTCCCCTCCCGGAACGTCATCGAATCGGGCAAATCTGACCCCGCGACAATTGCGTCTCGACCCCCACGGCGCAGTCTCGATCCCTTTGCAGACCTACCGCGGGTAGCGCTGCTTGAGGACACCAAGGCCCGGCCTGCTTCGGCAGCGACCGGGCCTTACCCGTTCAAGGCGGGAGGATTTTCATGACCGCACTGAAGGCCCCGGCGGCCAGGCCTAGCCTCGAGCAGCTGCTCAGCGAGCAGCAGTCGGCGCTGGACGGCGTAATGAACGAGGTCACCCTCGGGATCCGCAACCAGCGCCACTTCGACGAGCTCGAGGAGCGCGGGCAGGAGATCGCCGCTGGCGTGCGGGATGCTTTCCGGAGAGGACGCCGCTGATGCCAAAGCCCGAACCGATCGACCTCGATGCGCTGGCCGCGCAGCTGGAAGGCGAAGGCGACTGCGTTGTCGAGCGCACCTGGTTGGCGCGGGTTCACGAGGAGCTGACCACACTGCGCGACGTGCAGGCGCGGATCGGCATGGTGTTCGGCCTGCCCGAGGGAAAGACGCTGTGAGAGAGCAGCTGCGCGACGCCGTGCTGGCGGTTGGCGGCCGCTTCGGTACCGTCGTCTTCCATCACGAGAAGGCCTGGTCGAGCGACACGTTCTCGGGAGTGCGGCACACACTGCGGATCGAGTTCGACGGGCCCGCCGCGGTCGAATGCGGCGAGAAGCTCATCGAAGACCTTCCCGAGCACGAGTTTTCCATTCCCGGCCAGCTGGTTGCGGATGCCGGCGTAGAACACGTCGAGCATCGGCTCAAAGGCAATCCGCGGATGGTGGTGACGGCTTCACTGCTGTTGCTCGAGCACGATTGATGAGCGCGATCCGCCAGCCTCGCAGCACGGCCGCTGCCACAGAGCTATGCGAACGCTGGGCGACGATCGACGGCCAGATCGCCGAGATCGAGGAGCGCCGGCAAGCGGACATCGCGGCGATCAATGCCGATGCCGATCGCGCAGCGACCGACCTGATCGCGCAGCGCGATGCGATCACCGAGAAGCTCGAGCCGTGGTGGGCCAAAGCCCGCGAGGGTCTGACCAAGGGCAAGCGCAAGTCGACCGAGATCGGCGGTTGCATGGTCGGCACGCGCATCGGCAAGGCCAAGCTCGGCGTGCCTGGCAAGCCTTCCGAGCTAGTCGACCAACTGAAGGGCAAACGCTGGGCCAAGCCGCTGCTGCGGGTGACAACCTCGCTCGATGCGACTGCGATCGGCAAGGCCTTGGACGGCAAGCATGCCGCCAAGCTGAAGGAGATCGGTTTCACAATGGTCCCGGGCGACGAGACGTTCTTCGTCCAGCGCACCGAGCAGCAGGGTACGCGGACGTGAGGATCGAGATGCTGGGCCCGGCCTGCGACTTGGCCGTGCGCCGCGGATGGTTGATCGAACAGATCGATGCAGTCGAACGCGGTGAATACACCTTCTGCGTGGCAGGTAAGGCGGTGACTGGCGCTGGCATTGCCATGGTCAAGAACACGATGCTGCGGGCGCTCAAGACCGACCTCGCTGTGTGCGAGCAGAACCTCATCGCGCTGGGCGTGGAGATCTCCGATGCCAGCAAAGCCTCCGACATTCCGGCCTGCAGGGTGGAAGAAGCGGGCGCCCTGGCAGCGACCGTCAAACTGGCGCGATAAGCGCAAGCGAGGCAGAGCAGGGCAACGAGATCGGGCCCAGGTGCTCCTCGAGGAGCCCTATTGCCGCGAATGCCTGGCAGCCGGCCGGCGGCGCCAGGCGCGCATCGTCGACCATATCGTGCCGCTGGAGTGGTCGCAGTGCGACGAGCGGTACAACAAGCAGGCGCTGTGCAGTGCCTGCCACGATGAGAAGTCGAAGCAGGAGCGAGCGGAAGGCAGGCCGAGCGACGAGGAGCTCGCCGCGGCGCTGCGGAAGCTGAAGGCCGAGTGGCTGTCCTCCACCTCATAGGGGGGGAGGGTCAGTTTCTCAGGCCGCGCGACGCGGACACCGCCGCTCCAGACAAATTTTCTCGCGGTCGTTTTCAAACATCTTTTTTTGGAGGCTGCCTTGAGCCCGATCGAATTTGCAAGAGCGATGCGCCTGCGCGGGTGGCGATATCGCCGGCGCAAAAAGGGCGAAGCCCTGTTCGGCTATGGCTTCCCTGGTGGCGGCGGGATCACACGCGTCTTCGACATCACGCATCTCGCTGCCTGCAACTTCCGACCTCGAGATCTCGCCGAGTTCATCACTGGCGAGGCTCGCCTCGCCGGTCGGGCAATGGGCAAGGCTCCGGCCTAGCCGTTCAAGATGGCGAGCGGTGGAGCGCGGCCGGGGAGTGGACGGCGGCGCAAGTCGCTGGATCTCAAGAAGCTCGAGGGCACCGATCGCAAGGATCGGGACGGCGGCGGGGACAGCCCGGCGGTCCAGGGCGCGCTTGTGTGCCCGGCTCACATGTCGGATCTCGAGCAGCTCTACTTCGGTTCGATCGCGCAAGTCCTCGAGGAGCAGGGTCGATCGAGCCCGCACTTTTCGGAGCATGTCGGTTTGCTGGCGGTCCGGCTCGCACAGATCGAGCGCTACAAGGCGGTGCTCGAGTGCGAGGGCGACACGTTCACGACCGAGAGCGTGAAGACGATCGGCGCCGGCACGAAGTCCGAGAAGCACGTCGTCACGCGGATGATCCGCAAGCACCCAGCGGTGCAGATGCTGAGCGATGCGATGCGCCACGCGCAGTCGCTGCTCGGCGAGATGATGCTCAATCCTTCGGCAGCCATGCGCCTGGCCGATGGCGAGAAGCCGGACGACGGCGGGCTCGCCGATTTCTTCAAGAGCTAGGAGACAAGTTATGGGCGGAATGCCGATGCATCCCGACTGGGCAATGAAGCTGCAACTCGAGGCGCACGATCAGCTGCACTTCGACGCCCTGCGGTTCGAGCTCGAGGAGGAAGAGCGCGACGTCGCCCTCGGCTTTCTCCCCCGCGAAAGCTGGAAGGCACCACGCTATCGCCGCTCCCGCGGACCGCAGGCGCACCGCACGCGTCGCGCGAACCGCAATCACATCAGCCGTCGAACCCGGCGCAAGCACAGGCGCGCAGCCTGAGGCAATGTGGCCGGGCGTGACTTCGTCGCGATCGCGAAGGGGTATGCCCGGGACGTAGCGAAGGGAAAGATACCGGCGGGCAAGACGGTCCGCCTCCAGTGCGAGCGCTTCCTCGACGAGCTCGCACGGCAGAAGCGAAAGGACTTCCCGTTCAAGCTGGACGCGAAGAAGGCGGCGCGGGTCTGCCAGTTCATCGAGTTCCTGCCTCACACGAAGGGTAAATGGGCACGCGAAAAGCGGCTCCTCGTGCTCGAGCCCTGGCAGGTGTGGATCCTCGTCTGCGCGTTCGGATGGATCCACAAGGCCGGCAAGCAGAAAGGGCTCCGGCGCTTCCGCGTCCTGATCGTCGTCGTGCCGCGCAAGAACGGCAAATCGGCGATCGCGGCCGGCGTCGGGCTCTACATGTTCTGCGCCGATGGCGAGCATGGCGCCGAAGTCTATTCGGGCGCGACCAACGAGAAGCAGGCGAAGGAAGTCTTCACGCCCGCTAGGGTGATGATCAAGCGCTCGCCGGCGCTGGCCAGGCATGCCGGCGTGACCGTGCTGTCGAACAGCCTGGTGCGCTACGGCGACGGCTCGAAGTTCGAAACGGTCATCGGAAACCCGGGCGATGGTCAGAGCCCAAGCTGCTCGATCCACGACGAGTACCACGAGCATCCCGACGATCGGCAGGTCGACACGATGATCACGGGCATGGGCGCCCGCGACCAGCCCATGCAGCTGATCATCACGACGGCCGGCGATAACCTGGCCGGACCCTGCTACGCGACGGTACTCGAGCAGCGCGAGCTGGTCGCCGGCATCGGCCACAACGGCGGGCCGCCGCTCGAGGACGAGACCTTCTTCGTCGAATACACGATCGACGAGGAGGACGACTGGAAGAGCGAGGCCTCGCTCCGCAAGGCGAATCCCAACTACGGCGTCTCGGTCTCGGCCGAGTTCCTGCTCGCCCGGCTGCGCGACGCGATCGCGATGCCGCGCAAGGCGGCGGTCTTCAAAACGAAGCACCTAAACCTGTGGGTTGCCGCGAAGGCTGCCTACTACGACATCGAAGCCTGGCGCCGGTGCGCCTCGGAGGAGATCCCGCAAAAGGCGCTCGATGCCCTGGCGCTCGAGCATCTGCGCGGCCGGCGCTGCATCCTCGCGCTCGACCTGGCGACGAAAATCGACATCGCGGGCCTTGAGTACCTGTTCCCGCCGATCGGGCCGAAAGCGACGCCCGAGGATCCCTACATCAGCATCGGCCGATCGTTCCTGCCAGGCGACACGGTCGAGAACGTCCAGCGCTACCAGGCGTGGGATGCGGCCGGGCTCCTCGACGTTACCGAGGGTGCGGTCACAGACTTTTCGTTCATCGAGGAGGCGCTGCGAGAAGCGGCGACCGAGTTCGATGTCGAGGCCTGCGCCTATGACCCGTGGCAGGCGGAGCAGCTCGCCCAGCGCATGCTGGCCGAGGGGCTGCCAATGCTCGAGTACCGGATGACGGTGCAGAACCTGTCGAGCCCGATGAAGGAGCTCGATGCACTAACCCGTGCCGGCACGATCGCGCACGGCGGCTGTCCGGTCATGGAATGGCAGATGAGCAATGTCGTCGGCCAGATCGACGCAAAGGACAACGTGTTCCCGCGCAAACCTCGGGACGAAGCGAAGATCGACAACCCAGTGGCGAAGATGATGGCCCTGGGCGTGGCGATGAAGGAGGAGGACGAGGTGGAAGCAGTCTCGCCCTGGGATGATCCCGAATACAGCCTCGCAGGCGCCGAAGAGAGCGACGAAGGCTGATGGGCTTCCTGAGCCGCGCGATGGGCGCGATGGGAATCGCCTCGGCAGTCGTCGAGGAGCGAACGCTCGAGAACCCGCAGGTCTCGCTCAGCGATACCGATGCCATGCTCGGCCTGCTCGGCCTGCTCGACAGGAACGGCGCTCTCCCGCGAGTATCGATCGAGGCTGCCCTGGCAGTTCCCGCGGTTTGGGGCATAACGAACTTCCTTCCGCGCACGCTCGCGGCCTTGCCGTTCCACACTTTCGAAGCCGGAGAGAATGGCGAGAGGGTCAACGATCCCCGCGCCCAGCTGCTGAGCTTTGCCTCGAATGCGGAAACCAGCAGCTATGCCTGGCGCAAGTACCACTGGCACCAGGCCTTCACGATCGGGCGCGGCCTGAGCTGGATCGAGCGCGCTGGCGATCGCGCTGTGGCGATCTGGTCGATGGACGCGTCCAAAACGCAGGTAATTCGCCGGAACGGCCGCAAATTCTACAAATACGGCGACAAGGAGTACCCGGCGAAAGACGTGATCGACACGCCGTTCCTGCTGAAGCCGGACGGTCTCGGTAGCTATTCGCCGATCGAGAAGTGCAACCTCGCGATCAGCCTGGCGATTGCCATGGGCGACTTCGCGGGCGGTTTCTTCGCCGGCGGCGGTGTGCCGCCCTACGCGCTGGAGGGACCGCTCCCGACCGGTCGCGATGGCCTGCAGCGCGCGCGCGACGATATCCAGCGCGCAATCGATCTCGCCAAGAAGGAAGGCAGGGCGTTTTTCGGCCTGCCCCCGGGCCACAAGCTCAACCCGATCGGCACCGACCCGAGCAAGGGCCAGATGGTCGAGGCACGCCTTTTCCAGATCCAGGAGGTCGCGCGGATCTGGCAGATGCCGCCGGTCTTCGTCCAGGATCTATCGAAAGGCACTTTCACCAATACCGAGCAGCAGGACCTGCAGCTGGTGAAGCACCTGGTCGGGCAATGGGCCAAGGACTTCGAGGACGAGGTTACGCTCAAGCTCTATGGCCAGCGGCCGCGGCGTCGGGCGAAGCACAACCTCGACGGCCTGCAGCGCGGCGCCTTCAAGGATCGCATCGAGGCGCTCGCCCGCGCAATTCTCACCGGTCAGCTCATGCCGGACGAGGCGCGCGCGCTCGAGAACAGGCCGCCGGCTGCGGGTGGCGATCGGCTTTACGTCCAGCAGGCAACGGTGCCGCTGGAAGAAGCGGGCGTGGTGCCTGCGCCCACAGAAACCAAAGACGAGGAGGACGGCGACGATGCCGGCACCGAAACCGAAGAGTGACGGCCGCGAGCTGCGGACGCTAACCGAGGGGCTCGAGCTCCGCTTTGCGCAGACCGAAGGCGAGAGCACGACGACGCAGGGATACGCCTGCCTCTTCGACAACGTCACCTCGATCGGGGGATACTGGCAGGAACGCTTCGCCAAGGGCGCCTTCTCCAAGTCGCTGGGCGAGCGTGACGTCGTTGCCCTCCATAGTCACGACGATGGCCGCCCGATGGGGCGCAAGAGCCGCGACACGCTCCGGATCGAAGAAGACGGCACCGGGCTTCGCTTCGAGAACGACCTGCCCGACACGCAGGACGGCCGCGATCTCGCAACCTCGATCGACCGCGGCGACATCGAAGGCATGAGCTTCCGCTTCCGCGCGCTGAAGGAAGAGTGGGACGAGACGCAGGATCCGCCGATGCGGACGGTCATCGAAGCCGAGCTCTACGAGATCACCTACACCGCCTTTCCAGCCTATCCCGACACCGAAGTCGGCATGCGCAGCCTCGAGCATGCGCGGAAGGAAAAGCGCAGCCACAACAAGTCCGCCGCTCTGGCGCGCCTGGCGATGCGGCAGGCGCAAACAGAGCGCAAACACAGATCCCGGTGAACCCGGAGGCGGCGAAAGCTCCGCGCTTCTCGCCCTATCGCCCGCCGCTGGCGGGCTTTTTCGTACCTAGGAAAATCTGATGATCTTGACCCAGTACTACGAGGAGCGCGGCCGACTGGTTGCCGAAGCCCGCGAGATCCTCGACAACGTCGCCGACGATGCCGACGACACCGCGATCGCGGATGCCGAACAGCGCCACGACGCGGTCATGAAGAAGGTCGACGAGCTCGACAAGAAGATCGCTCGCGAAGAGCGCATGCTCGCCGCGGAGAACCGCGAAGAAGAGCGCCGCGCAGGCCAGCGTCCGCTCGAAGACGGCCGTGCGCCGGCCGGTGGCGGCGGCGGCAACGAAGAGCGCAGCGAAGAGGACGTCCAGGCGGAATACCGCGACGCGTTCTTCGACTTCCTGCGCGCCGGCGCCGACCAGTCGAATCTCACCAACGAGCAGCGCGAGCTGCTCCGCCAGGGCTTCATCGAGAACCGCACGCAGACGGCGGGCACCGATGCCGCGGGCGGCTACACGGTCCCGACCACGCTCGCGAACTTCATCGTCGAGGCTATGCTCGACTGGGGGCCGATGTACGATGGCGACATCACTGACGAGATGATCACCAGCTCGGGCAATCCGTTCGACATCCCGACCAACGACGACACCGGGAATAGCGCGGCCGCGCTGGCCGAGGGCACCGACCTGACCGATGACGGCAGCGGCGACCTGGTCTTCGGGGAAAAGTCGCTGAGCGCCTACACCTACGCGACGCCCTGGCTGAAGGTCAGCTGGGAGCTGATGCAGGATTCGGCGTTCAACCTCGAAGCCTTCATCGCGCGCAAGCTCGGTGAACGCCTCGGACGCCTGGCGAACGCCCAGCTGACGATCGGCGATGGTGCCGGCGATCCCAATGGTATCGTCACCGCGGCGGTGGTCGGCAAATCGGCGGCGGCCATCGGTGCGATCGCGGCCGACGAGCTGATCGACCTGCAGCACTCGGTCAACGCGGCCTATCGCCGCAGCCCGAAGTGTCGCTGGATGTTCCGCGACACCACGCTCGCCTCGATCCGCAAGCTGAAGGATGGTCAGGGCAACTACCTCTGGCAGATGGGCGACGTGCGGGTCGGCGCGCCCGACCTCATCCTCGGCAAGCCCTACAGCGTGAACGACGACACGCCGGCGATCGCGACCGGCAACAAGTCGGTCCTGTTCGGCGACTTCGGCCGCTACACGGTCCGCAAGGTCGGCCGCCCGCTGATCGGCACGGTGCGCGAGCGCTTCTGGCCGAAGATCGGTCTCGCCGGCCTGATCCGCTTCGATGGCGAGCTGCTCGATGCCGGCGCGGTGAAGGCGCTGCAGCAGGCCTGATCCTAGCGATCAAGATCAATTGAGCCGGGCGGCAGCGCTGCCGCCCGGCCTTTCGCCGAGTCCTGTGCGCAGGGCTCCGCGAAGGGACCAAGAACGGAGAACCCCCATGAAGATCGATCTCGAAATGCTCACCGGAATGGCCGGCCCCAAGATCAACCTCACCCGCGGCGACACCTATTCCACCGACGTCGACGAAGCAGCGCGCATGGTCCGCGGCGGCTTGGCCAAGGCATCGGATGCCAAGGGTTCGAAGGCAGTCGAGGAAAAGATCGCCGAGATGGAAGCCGAGGAAGCGGCCGCAATCGAGGCCGCCGAGAAGAAGGCCGCGGAAGCTGCCAAGAAGGGCGCGGCGAAGAAGTAACCGATGGCCTGGTCTGCAGCTGTCACCACCACCGAGCCGGTGGCGGAACCAATCACGCTCGGCCAGGCCAAGGAATTCGTGTCGATCGACGCTGACGAGACGGAATTCGACACGCTCCTTGGCGGCTTCATCGCCGCCGCACGCGGTCACTTGCAGTCAATCACCGGCACGCGTCTGGCCGAGCAGGTTGTCGAGCTGCAGGCCGACAGCTGGAGCGACCTCGCGCACCTACCGATCGGGCCGGTCTCGGATGTCGTCTCGATCGTCTACGACGACGCCGACGGTGTGGAGCAAACCGTTGCGAACACGGTCTACGAGCTCAGCGGTGCGGGCCTATCGCGCGGCATCCGCCTGAAGGTCGACCAGTCCTGGCCGACCGACAGGCGCAGCGCGGCCGGAGCGATCCGGGTCGAGCTGACGGTCGGCTATGACACGCTGCCGCCGGAGCTCGAGACGGCCCTGCTCCTGATGGTCAGCGACCAGTTTGCCTTCCGCGAGAGCGGAACGGCCGGAATGAATACCGCGCCCTACAAGTCGAGCATGCAGGTCGACGGCCTGATCGCAAACCACCGGATCTGGCTTTGATGATCCGGCCTGTCGCTTTGCTGCTTGAGGCCTGGTCATGACGCCGGGCGGCAGGCGCTATCGGCGCTTTCGCTTCGTGCGGCCGAGTTCGACCAAGACGCCTCGCGGCGCAATGGTCCAGGGTGCCGGCGCCGAGCTCGCGAAAGGGCTTGGCCAGGTCAACTACGGGTCTGGCGAAGAGCGGCGGCGCGCCGGCGCAGAGAACTCGGAGGTCGCGGCCACCATCCGCGTGCTTGCGACCGCAAAGACGAGACAGGTCAAGGCAACTGACCTCTGCGAGCTCGATGGCGCGACCTGGAACGTAACCGGTGCAGTCCCCTGGGGGCGGCGCGAGATCGACATCACCATCACGAGGAGAGGTTAGATGGCCGCCAAGAATGCAAGCACCAAGTCCGAGCCGCGCAATGCCGAAGTGAAGACGCTGCGCGTCCACTCGAACCAGCACGGCGACAAATACACCAAGGCGCAGAACGACACCTACGTCCACCCGCGTCCGCAGGCCGATATCGACGCAGGGATCGTCGAGCTGGTCGAGAAGGGCGAGGGCAAGCCCAAGGCGAAGTAATGCTCGAATTTGGGCTCGACGGCATCGATGGCGCAATCGATGCCGTCCGGCGCGTCGTGGGGCCGGTCAACGACAAGCGGATCGGCGAGAACGCCGCAGCGGCACTGGAGCCGGTGGCGGAGGATGCCCGCAGGCTGGTGCCGGTCGAGAGCGGCGACCTGCGCGATACGATCCGGGTCTCGCTCGAGTACTCGGACGCGGGTTACACCGACGGCCGCATGGTCGTCGTCGGTCCGCTGGCAGCGGGCGACGCCCGCCACGTCTTCTACGCTCACTTCCTCGAATTCGGGACGGTCACGATGCGTGCGCAGCCCTTCATGGGCCCCGCGGTCGCGAAGCACCAGGAGCTCGTCTTCGACGTGCTCGGCGAACGGATCGGGCAGGACATGATCGGAGCGATCTGATGGATGCTGCACTGCTCAAGCGGCTGCGCGAGACCGCGCCAGTCGCGGCAAAGAGCGGAACCTATAACGGTGAACCTGCAATCGACTTCGACGAGCGCAAGTCGGACGAGGCAAGCGCCTTTCCGGCCGCGATCGTCACGCTGATCGATCCGGGCAAGCGCTACGACCAGGATCGGCCGAGCGCGACCAGGCAGGCGCGCTGGCGCTTTGAATGCATGGGGCTGACGCCCGACGGCGCGGCCGAGCTCGCGGAGGCGATCGAGCAAGAGCTCGAGACGTCCAAGCAGGTCGACACCGTGCGCTTTCACAAGGGATTTCTCGCATTCGGGCGGAGCTTTCCGCCGGAAACGGTCGGCGAGCAGCGGATCTACCGCCGCCTGATCGACATGGACATCACCGCAACTTACTAACGGAAGGAATTCGACATGGCCGCAGGCGATGGCGTCGTAAATACCGGGGGGATCGAGGTCCACCTGACCAATGATTCCGCGGTCCTGACCAAGCTCGTGGGCGTGGTCAGCTGCAACCGCCCGACCCTTCAGGTCGAAGAGAGCGAAACGAGCGACCAGGACAGCGGGGGCACGAAGGAATTCAAGGCCGCCATGGCCGAGGTGCCCGAGCTTTCCTTCAAGCTCAAGTACGAGCCCGGCAGCCCGACGGACCTGCTCCTGCTCGAGCACCTCGCGTCGAAGGAAACGCGCGCGTTCAAGCTGGTGATCGTCGAGGAAGACGGAACCACGCAGGATTGCACGGGTTCGGTTTTCCTCAAGACCTACGTTCCCGACGACGGCGCCCTCGGCCAGACCCGCATGGCGACGGTCACCGGTCGCCCGGGTCCGATCACTCAGGCTGACACGGTCTAATGGCGGGCGCGTCGAAACCCTCGCAGTTCTTCGGCGAGGCAGAGTTCGTCTACGACGACGAGCTGTACCGCATCACGCTCAACAACATGGCGTTGCTCGAAGCGGAAGGCGTGCTCGGCGAGTCGATGATGGACTTCCTGCCGCAGCTGCAGGCAGCGATCGCGACCGGCGGCAATCCGCAGATCCGGCACCTCGCCGCAATCGTCTACGGCGGCCTCAAGATCAATCACCCGAAGATCTCGCAGGAAGACGTCGTCGGGATGGCGATGTCGAAGGATCCGGCGCTGCTCGAGGCGATGATCGAGGCGATGGAAGCGATCGAGGTCCCCGAGGACGATAGCGGAGAGCCGGGAAACGCGCCGACGGCGGGCAACCGCCAGCAGCGCAGGGCGGCAAGGGCTGGTGCTGGGACACGCTCTACCGGCTCTGGGCGCAAGCAGGCTTCGAGCCGGAAGGCTTCTGGCGGCAAACCCCGCGGAGCACAATCCTAGCGCTCCAGGGGACGCGCGAACGGGGCCTGGTCGACCAGCGTAGCCGAATCTCGGCAGGCTGGCTGGCCGGGCGCCTATCGCACTGGGATCCGAACCAGTTCCCCTCGATCGAGGAGATCCTCGGCGAGGCGGGGCCCGAGGTCGCGCCGATCGAAGAAGAAGAGCCGCAGGCCAATGCGGCCGCGTGGATCGCGGTCATGGACAGCTGGAATCGCAAGGCTGGGGTGAAACCCGCCGCGCAGGACGAGAGGCAGGAGGTCGAAGATGGCTAACCGGCGCATTGCCGACCTCCATGCTGCGCTGACGTGGGATCTCGACGACTTCGAGCGCGGGACCGGGCGGATCGAGAGCGGCTTCAATCGGCTGATCGGCAAGGGCCGCGAGATGGCGACCCGGTTCCGCACGATCGGCCGCGACATGACTATGGCGCTGACCGTGCCGATCGCGGGCGTCGCGACCGGCTTCGCGATCGCGGCCAAAGGCATGGCCGAAGACGCGCTGGCAATCCGCAATTCGGCCCGCCTTGCCGGCGAGGGTTTCGAGGACTTCCAGCGGCACGCCTATGCCGCGCGCGAAGTGGGCGTGGAATTCGACAAGCTCACCGACATCTTCAAGGACGTCCAGGACAAGGCCGGTGATTTCATCGCCAACGGCGGCGGCGAGATGCAGGACTTCTTCGAGAACATCGCGCCGAAGGTCGGCGTGACGGCCGAGATGTTCCGGTCGCTGAGCGGCAAGGACGCGCTGCAGCTCTATTTCGACGCGCTGCGCAAGGCGAACGTCAGCCAGGCCGAGATGGTCTTCTACCTCGAGGCGGTCGCCGACGAGGCATCGCTGCTGATCCCGCTGCTCGAGGATGGCGGGCGAGCGTTCGACGAGTTCGGCGCGAAGGCACCGGTCATCAGCGAAGAGGAGGCCGACACCCTCCTGCGCTACCGCGATGCGCTCAAGGAACTCAGCGACGCCTTTCGCCGGGTGACGATCGCAGTGGTCGAGAGCGGCCTGCTCGAGACGCTGACGGGAATCGTCGAGCGCGTGGCACGCAGTGTCGGCGAATTCGCTGAGGCCAACCCGGCGCTGTTCCGGTTTGCGGCGGGCGCGCTCCTGGTCGTCGCAGCGCTCGGCCCGGTCGTCACCGTTCTGACCACGCTCGCCTTCCTCGTCCTTCCCCTGTTTCTTGCGCGCCTGAGCCCGATCCTCTTCGCGCTTTCTGCGCTGATCAACCCGATCGGGACCGCGGTTGTCTTCCTGGGCAAGCTCGCGCTGCAATTCATAAGCGCGGTTGGCGGAATTACGCGGCTGCTACCCGCTATTGGCAGGTTCGCGGTTGGCCTTGCCCGCGTGCACCCGATCGCGGCAGCGCTGATCACTGTCTTAACCCTGTTCGGCGACCAGGTGGTCGGTGCGCTGGGCCGCCTGTGGGATCGCGCGAAGCAGGTCCTGGGCCCTGCTTTCGAACAGCTCTTCACCAATCTGTCGCATGCGGTCGAGGCCGTGATGGGCGTCTTTGCCGCGCTCGGCAGAACGCCCCTTGGTCAGTTCCTCGGCAAGCTCATCTCGATTGTCGGCGACCTGGTTGCCGCGCTCCTCGAGCTCGGCGGCGGCGTGGTCATCTTTGCAATCGAGCTCCTCGTGCGCGCGATCTCGGGCGTCCTGCGAATCATCGAGGGCGTCGTGACCGCGGCCTACAAGCTCCTGACCGGCGACTTTGCGGGCGCATGGGAGATCGCCAAGTCCGCGGTCGTCGACGCGATCGCCGGCATGTTCCCGGCATTCCAGAACCTGTGGAACTGGATCCACGACACGCTCGCCCGGCTCGGCCTTATGGACGAACGGGTCAAGCAGGCCACGGGCGCGAAGCCCGGGGAAGCGGACAGCGGCAAGCCAAAGGACGCGCCAGGCAGCGGCCGCGACTGGTCGGGGTTCACTCCATACACCCTGCCCGAGAAGAGTCGCGGTGGCGGCGGGCGAAGCAAAGGGCGCACGGGCCCCACGAAGGAGGAGCTCGAGGATCGGCGCGAGGAGATCCGCCTGCAGCAGGATCTCGACCTCGCCCGGCTTCGCGGCGACCGGGACGCGATCAAGGCGCTCGAGCGCCAGAAGGATCTCAAGGACAGGATCGAGCAATACGAACGCGCGGGACTTTCGGCCATCGAAGCCAAGGCGGCGGCGGAACGGGATCTCGCGGAGATCGATCGGGCGAAGGTGGTCGCGCGCCAGGACGTACTGGCGGGGCGCGAGGACGAGCTCGATCTGCAGCTGGCGCAGCTGCGCGGCGACTGGGAGCATCTCGACCACCTCGAGCAGCAGGAGTACCTGCGCCAGGCGATCGTCGAGCTGCAGGACAAGGGCTTCAGCCTCACCGCGGCAGAGCGGATCGCCCAAGCCGAGCTGCTCCGGATCGAAGAAGCGCGCGCCGAGAACGCGGCAAAACGCATGCGCGACCAGCGGGCGGCACATGCCATCGAGCTCGCGCGGTTGCGCGGGGACAGGGCAGCGGCCCGCCGGCTCGAGGAAGACCAGAGGATCGCCGATCGGATCGAAGATCTCAAAGCAAACTACAGCTACAGCCGCGAGGAGGCAGAAGCCCAAGCTATCCGCGAAGCAAGCGATCGCGCGCGGGCCCACGTCCAGGGTAACTTCCGTTCCGCCTTCCGCGACGGCCTGCGTGCAGCGATGGACGGCAATTTCTGGGACTGGTTCAAGAACAGGCTGCAGGACTCTGCCTTCAATGCCCTGGCGAAGACGCTCGACCGACTTGCCGATCAACTGGCCAACCTCGTCTTCGGCCAGCAGGGCGGGGGCGGGGGACTGCTCTCCGCGCTCGGCGGCCTCTTCGGCATCGGCGGCGGAGGCGGCGGAGTGCTGTCGCAGGCATCGGGCATTGCGACGGACGGATTGCCGGCCGGATTCGTTGGCCCGGCGTTTTCGACGGGCGGCAGTTTCAAGATCCGCGGCTTCTCCGGGATCGATCGCAATATCCTGTCGCTCAACGGCCGCCCGGTCGCTCGCGTCAGCAGCGGCGAGATCATGGACGTGCGCAAGGGCGAAAGCGGAGGCGGAGGCACGCGCGTCTTCGCGCCGAACATCTACGCGCCCGGTGCCGACCCTGCGCAGCTGCGTCGCGTGGAGGAAGAGCTCAAGGCGCTGAACGACAGCGTCGAGAACCGCGCGGTGAATGCGGTGACCGAGTTCAACCAGCGCACGTTCGGCCAGGGCTTGGCGCAAGGGTGAAGTGATGATTTTGACCATGCCCGGCCGCGGCGTAGCGGTGAGCGAGTTTGAGATCGAGCGCGCCGATGCCCTGGCACCGGAGCGAGGCGGCCGGCTAGGCGGTGTCACGCTCGGCGAGCCGCTGTGGCGCGCGAAGTACGAGCTCGCGCGCGGGATGACGCTCGCAGTCTCGGACGAATGGCGCGCCTTCGCCGCCCGGCTGCGCGGATCTCAGCGGCAGATCGTCGCGCAGGACCGTACCCGGCGCTATCCGCGCAACTTTCCGGATGGTTTTGCGAAGACCACGCGGGTGAACGGCACCCCTTTCGACGGCTCCGCGGCCAGCTGGTCGCAGGCCATCGATAGCGACCTCGAGGCGAGGCTTACGCTCAACGACCTGCCGGCCGGCCTGCGGCTCGAGTGGGGCGACTATGTCGGTTTCCGGTGGGATGCCGCCGGATCTCCGGTCGGCACGCATGATCGCCTCGCCATGGTCCGGATTGTTGCGGCGGCGACCGCGGATGCAACCGGCACGCTCGAGGCGCTGATCGAGCCGCCGGTCCCGACGCTGGTCGTGCCGAGCGGCGCGGAAGCGCATATCGACAACCCTGCCTGCCTGATGAAAGTCATTCCCGGTGGCGTGAAGCTCGGCGGGGTCGATCCGCTACACTGCCTGACTGGCGGTTCGTTCGAAGCCATCCAGGACCTGCGGCCATGAAGTCGATCGCCACGGCCGCGATGGATGCCATCGAGGACGGGACGGCCAATATCGGCGGCGCGGTCGAGATCCTCGCCAAGGACGAGCCGATCCGGGTCTGGAGTGGGCACGGCGTCCTTACCCTCGAGGGGGAAGACTACCTGCCCCTTGGCGATCGCGAAGTCGGGATCGCGACAGGCGCAGCGCTGGGCGGCGTCGCGCAGAACCTTACCCTGAGCATGTCGGGCCTCGAGCCCGCCCTGCTCGAGCTGCTCGACGCGGCTTCGGTCAAGAACGCTCCGGTTCGCGTGATTACGCTGATCTTCGACGGCAGCGGGACCCAGCTGCTCGACCACTTCGTGCACCGCAGGGGCCGGGTCGACCGGGTTCCGGTGCGCGAGACCAGCGGTGGTACCGCGACAATCTCGGTGGAGGTCGAAGGCCCCGGACGGGGGCTCGGCCGCCGCACAGGGCGGATGCGCAGCGATGCCGACCAGCGGCTGATCGACGCCAATGACGGCGCCATGCGGCAGGTCAGCTTCGCGGCTGAGAAGACGCTCTACTGGGGAGGGCGCCGGCCGAGCCGCGCGGGATCCGCATTCGGAGGCGGGGGAAACCGGGACGGCGGCGGCCCGCCGGGTTCTCGTCGCGGGTTCTATCTGAGCTAACATGGCGCGAAATCTGACGGCGCTGGTCGCCTATCTCGACAGAAAGCTGCTCGAGCCGCACGATTTCGACGGCAATTGCTGCGTCCGCTTCGTCCTGGGCGGAGTGGAAGCACAGTTCGGCCGCGCTCCGGTGCTGCCGGTCAGCTGGCGAACCGAAACGGGCGCCAAGCGCGCGATCGTCAAGCTCGGCGGGATCGAGGCCACAGCGGATCGGCTGTTTCGCCGGATCGAGCCGAGCTCAGCGCAATTCGGCGATATCGCCGGTGTGCTCGACCATCGCGGTAAGTTTCACGTCATGCTGGTGGAGGGACAGACGCTGTGTTCGCCTGGCGAGCGCCGGCTCGACCGGGTTCCCCGCCGCGAGATGATCGCCGCCTGGTGCGCGGAGCCGCGCGATGAGTAAGGTCGTCAAGGCAGTCGTCGGCATTGGAATTGCCGCCGCCGGCATCCTGGTCTCGACGATTCCGGGGCTGCAGGTACTCGGTGCGACGCTCTTCAAGGTCGGGCTCGCGGTTACCGCTTCTGCGATCCTTTCGCCAAAGGCGCGAGGACAGCAGGAGCGACAGGCAAGCGAGACTACGCTCCAGCTCGGCGAAGTGCCGCGACAGGCGCTGTTCGGCGAGGCGGCGACCGCGGGCAGCCTGCTCGATGCATTCAACTACGGCGGCAAGTACGGCACCGACTGGGAAGTCCAGCTGATCGCTCTGGCCGACCACAAGTGCGAGGAGCTGGTCGGCTTCTACGTCAACGACGAATACCATGCCTTCGCTGGCGATGGCGATGTCGCCGGCTTCAACAGCCAGCTGAAGGTCCACTTTCTCCCCGGAACCGCCGGGCAGGCCTGGCCGAGCCACGTTACTGCTAACGGGGCGGGCTGGAGTGATTCGGACAACAACTGCAAGGGCGTCGCCTGCGTCGCGGTTGCCTACAAGGCCGATGATCCAGAGGCGGAGAACCCGGTGTGGTCGGGCGGGCGGCCGCGGTTCCTGTTCATCGTGAAGGGGAAGCTCTGCTACGATCCGGCGAAGGACAGCACGGTTACCGGCGGATCGGGAACGCATCGCTGGGATACTCCCTCCACCTGGGAGTGGACCGACAACGCCAACGTCTGCCGCTACAATTTCCAGCGCGGGATCTACGCGCTCGACCAGGTCGACCAGCCCGACCAGCTGCTGATCGGCCGCGGGCTTTCCGAGATCGAGGCACCGCCAGAGCGCACGATCGCATACACCGCCACCTGCGACGAGCTGGTCGACGGCGAGAAGCGCTACACCTTCAACGGCCTGATCGGCGCCGACGAGGACTTCCTGACGGTCGAGGGATACTTCGCGGGTGCCATGGCCGGCGTGATCCGCCAGCCCGAGGGCAGTATCGAGGTGGAACCCGGGCAGGCCAAGGCGGTGGTCGCCGAGATTACCGATCTCGACGTCCTCAACCTGGCCGAGATCGAATACGAGGAGTTCCGCGGCGAAGGCGACCAGGAGTGGATCAATACGGTCATCCCGCGCTACGTCGAACCGACGCAGAAATGGAAGATGCATGCCGCATCGATCCGCCGCGTCTATGCCGACATTATTGCCGACGGTGGCCAGCGGGTCGAAGCGCTGGACCTGAAACAGGTGACCGTGGAAGGCCAGGCACAGCGCTGCGGCGAGATTCGCCGGAGGTTGGGTCGCCTGCAGGCCAAGGGCGGCCTTTCGCTGGGCCCGCGGTTCTGCGAGTTCGAGGAGGGCGACTGGATCGGATGGACCAGCGCGCGGCACTTCGGCGGGGCGCGCAAGGTGTTCCGAATCGAAAGCTACCAACGCGATGCGAAGTGGCACATGCGGCTCGAGCTTCGCGAGATCGCGGCCTCGGTTTACGACTTCGATCCTGAGACCGACAGCAAGCCGAACACGGCGACGGCAACGCAGCAGGCAGCACCACCCGCCATCGAGGCGCCGGGTGCAGCGGCCTGGTCGGTAACTGGCGGGCAGGTCAGCGGGTTGCGCGGCGAGCAGCCCGCGCTGTTCCTGAGCGGCGCCAGCGACGATAGCCTGGCGCAGGCAATCCGGGTCGAGTACCGGGTGCAGGGAACTACGGACTGGATCCCGGGCGGCGACTTCTCGCCGGCCATGACCGAGAAAGTTCTCACAGGTGTTGCCGACGAAACCGCCTACGAAGTCGCGGTGAGCTACCTCGTGAGCGGCGAGCCGGGTGCGCGGCGCGTGCTGGGGCCCGTGACCACCGGCGTGATCGAGGGCGCCCGCGGTGCGCGGTGGATCGCATCGAAGAGCGATCCCTATCCGCTTTCCAGCGATGACACGAGCATCTCGGTCGCTGCTTTCACCGGCGTCCTCTACGACGGCACTTCGGTCAGCTTCCCGGCCGATACCGACGACATGACCAGCCTCGCCAGCGGGACCAACTTCGGGGTCTTCTACGATCCTGTGGCCGGGACCTACGAGGCGCATACAAGCCCGGCCAACACGCAGATGGCCGACCGATCTCTCATCTTCGTGGGCGGTCAATCAACCAGCGACGGCGGAATTTACGATCCGCCACCAACTCCGCCCGACGGCAGCGGCGGCGCAAACTACAACACACCATAGAAGGGTTCGCGATGACCAAGACGCTTCTCTACGCTCGCGAGAGCGTGGCGTTCGATCATACGATCGCGCTTGTTGATTCCGACGGAAACGCACTCAACATCACCGGTTGGACCTTCGCCCTGGACCTTACGCGTCAGAGCGGTGGCAGCGATTTCACACTGGGGATGGCCGCGAGCTCGGGAGACCAAGGTCTCGAGGTAGTTGACGGATCCACCGGCGCGTTGCGCATCGTGATTGACCAGGCCACCCTTGCCGGTGTTACCGACACTACTGGCGACTTTACTCTGTTCGGCGACCTCCTTGGCACACCTTCCGGCGGCATCGCATCCTTCGTTGCGGACATCAGGCTCAACGTAACCGTAGCGGGGATCGAGTTCCCCGGGAGTAGCTATCGCGTCACGCTGGATGCGGTGGGAGCGGTCTTCCTCGCCGAGATGCAGGAGAAGCTCGATGCAGCGGAAGCGGCGAAGGACGTTCTCGAGCTCAACGCCGGGACGCTCGACATCACCGCGCCGCTTTACGTCAACCGTCGCGCGGTAAATGCCTCGATCGAACATTCCGGTGGCGAGATGGTGCGCGCGGTCTATCCCGACGGCACCGGCTTCGACAATTTAAGGCGTAGGCGCTCGTTCTTCCACAATGGAACCTGCCTCAAAGTCGATGACTATCCGCTCTACGTAAACCGTGCGGCAGCCGTGTCTGCCATCTCCTACTCGGGCGGTGAGATCATCGCAGCACGCGGAGCGGGCTCCCCGGGGCGCGACCTAATGGGCGCAAGTACCAGCGCTTCGGCTGCGGCGTCGGGCGCCGCCTTCGTGGCGATCGGCGACAGCATGACCAAGCTCGGCATCGGCTCCGCCTTCGCCACGGTGAGCGGGCGAGCCGGGCAGGTCGAAGCGATCGGCGGCCAGACCTCTCGCCTGATCGCTGCGCGCATCGGTGCCTTCGCGGTGCCGATGACGGTCAGCGGCAACAGCATCGCCAGCGGCGCGAACACCGTGACGCATTTCAACAGCGAGGCGCTGGCGGCGATGACCGGCACCTTCCAGAAGACCTGCTGGCAGTTTCTCTCCACCCCTTCGGATGCGACGACGCGCAGCTGCACCGGCTATTACGGGGCGATCCACGGCACGCTTACCCGCAGCGCGGCAAGCGTCGGCGGGGCGGAGAGCTACACCTTCACGCCCGACGAGGACACCGGCCTGCCTTTCGCGGTGGCCGCGGACACGCCCTTCGTCGCCGACTTCGACCTCGACGAGAGGCTGGCCATTTTGTGGGCCGGGCCGAACGACCTCGACTTCGTCTATCGCACGCAATGGCAGGAGGCGATCGCTGCGATGGTCGCACGCATCGGCCATGGCCGCTTCGTCCTTATCGACCTGCCGCTGGGTGACTTCGCCGACGAGCGCAGCGGCGGCGCGGTCTACGACGAGGTGCTCTGGCGCAACCAGTGGCTGCGCGAGACCTACCCGCGCAACACCTTGCCGATGCTCGACATGGTGCTGCTGCGAGGACTCGAAGATCTGGGCGTGATGCCGACCGCGCAGGACATCACCGACCTCGCCGACGGGATCTATCCCGCCAGCTTCCGCACCGACACCCGCCATCCGACCGCCGCCGGGTTCACCGTGCTGGGCGGCTACCTCGACATCTTCTGCACCACGAGAGGCTTCTGACATGCCCGATCCGATTCTAGCGCTGCGCCAGATCATGCCCGCCGCTTATGCCGGCAGCGATGCGGTCAAGGGCTATCCCGACCCGCTGTGCGGTCCGGGCACCCAGTTCCTGATCGACTTTACCGATGCCCGCTTCAACGCGAACGCTCGAGGACAGGGCTTGGCTGCCGGAGCGTCTTTCACCGACATGCAGGGCGGGGTCATCCTGACCGGCTCGATCGCGGGCACCACGCTGACGGTCACCGCCGCCGATGCTGACGACCTAGCGCCGGGCATGGTGATAGCGGGCGAAGGCGTGACCGCCGGGACCACTATCACTGGATACGGGACCGGCACCGGTGGCGCTGGAACCTATACGGTTTCGGTCTCGCAGACAGTGCCGGCCACCGCGATGACGGCAAAGAACGTGATGGTCGTGGCGGGTACTGCAAGCACGTTTTCGGTCAACGCAAACGGACCCATTGTCGTACCTGATGGAGGTGGTGCAAATTACATCGAAATTGGCGGGAACGGGCAGTTCGATATGTCGGGCGGCACGGGATTCACCGGCGAGATTTCGGGCACTACGCTGACTGTCACGGCGGTCAATTCCGCCAAACTCGCCGTCGGCCAGACGATCTTCGGCAGCGGCGTGACCTCGGGCACGACGATTACCGCGCTGGGCTCGGGAACGGGGGGGACCGGCACCTACACCGTCAGTGCATCGCAGACCGTGGCGTCCACTGCGATGACAGCGGCCCGCGCGAGCGCAGCCTATCGCCGCCTGTGGCTCTACTGGCTCAAGATACCGTCGACCGGCTACACCACCGGCAACAACAAGGTGTTGTTCGAGATCGCGACTTCGAGCGGCAGCTACGAGACAACGCAGGTCGCGGTGGACATGGGAACGGGTAGCCTCACCCCGCGCGCGATCATCGGCCTCGGCACCGGCGGCGGATCAGCCATCGCCACCGCCGCCGCTCCGGTTACGCCAGGCGCCCTGGTTCAGATCGCGGTAGACTTCGATCCGGCGACACAGGCGATCACGCTCTACATCAATGGCGCGGTGTCCTTCGTCCGCACAGCCTCGGTGCCGAACAAGGTACAGCCGGCGCAGACCGTGAAGCTGCATATCCGCAACGTACTGAAGCACACTCTCTATCGCATGGCGATGATCGACATCGAAAAGCAACTTGTCGGAGAGGCTGCACGCGGGCTCACCAGCCTCACCGTGCCGCAGCTCGTCGCACTCGATTACGCCTATGGAACCGGGACCTCGACCGACTGCCCGCGCGAGGTGCTCGATGCCGGGGAGTAGGCCAATGCGCCCCGGCGACCTCGCGCTTCGCATCGGTGCCGGCATGATCGGCTTTCCGCGGGTTCGATGAATAACTCAACACCTGGCAAACCAAAAAACCCGGCGAATAATAGCGCGGGCAGGAGACGACAAATGATCGACTACAGTGGTAGCGAATACAGTACGGCCGCTGTCAAATCAGCACCTCCCGTAGCGGTACTTGCTGCCGACACCGCCGGGCTGTCGCTCGAGCAATGGGTCTTCATCGCCACGCTGATCTATCTCGCCCTGCAGAGTATCTACCTGCTCTACAAGTTCGGCCGCGACCTGCGCGCCGGCGCGCGGGAGAACAACGATGGCTAGACCTGCAGTCGGCAAAGTCGGCAAGGCCGGCCTCGTCGGCTCGGTCCTGACGGCTCTTGCCCTGGCGGCCGCGACGATCGCGCCCTGGGAAGGCAAGCGCAACGAGCCCT
>CAZLTV010000029.1:0-32703 GCA_964562545.1 uncultured Mycobacterium sp.
CCCACTGCCGGACCTGGTCGAGCCGCTCGTCGGTGAACCCGGTGGTTCCGACGACGGCGTGGATGCCGTTGTCGATGCAGAACTTCAGGTTGTCCATGACCACGCTGGGGTGGGTGAAGTCGATGACGACCTCGGTGCGCGTGTCCGTCAGAGCCGAAAGCGGGTCACCAGAGTCGACTCCGGTGGTGAAGGTCAGATCGTCGGCGGCTTCGACGGCGGCCACCATGGTTGCGCCCACTTTGCCCTTGGCGCCCAGCACTCCGACTCGCATGGGCTCACCCTAGCGTTCGGGCTCGACCACCACGTTTCTAGCCGGCTTCTGGGCCCGGTTCTGCACATTTAGCACACTGGTTCCTGCGACGAGGCGGCGCGCCCGACCCGCAGTGAGACGAATATCGCGGCGCCCATCCCGAGCGTGGCGATCGCGAAGAACGCCAAGCGTTGCGAACCCGTGCCGGAGACCAAACCCGCAGCCATCGCGCCGACCGCCTGCCCACCCGCCCACGTGAGATTGACGATTGCGGCTGCGAAGCCGCCACGCGCTCCAACGTCACCCACGTCTTGGTACAACAGGGAAGTCGCTGGGGTGTAGGCAATGCCGAAAGCCACGATCGCGATCACGCTCATCGTCACGACGGCAGGCAGGCTGCTCATCATGGCCACGGGAATCAGAAGCACCGATCCAATGAGGAACGCACCGAGGATGGGCCGGCGAGGGCCCAATGAATCCGTGATCCCGCCAAGTGCTCGTTGTCCGGCTGCCTGTAGCGCCCCGGCGATCAGAAACGCCCCGCCGAGCACCACACCACCGCCACCGAGATCGTCGAGCCTGACCGGAACGACCAGGTAGAGCGCCCCACCAACGGTCGCGGCGGCAAACATGAGCGTAGCTCCTTGACACAGCACTTCCCGGCGTCGTGCCGCCTCCAGAGCCTGTCCCGGTCGCGCCTCAGCAGCTGGTGGGTGTCGCCCCTCGTTCCGCGGAGCCGGCAACCTGCACACTGCCCAGATCAGGACAGAACCGAGAACGGCGATCGCGGTGAAGGGCCACGCGAGTCCGTATTCGCGCGCGACCGTCCCAGCCACAGGACCGAGCAGCGCCCCGGCGAATCCAACACCCATGACGTTGCCGATAGCTCGGCCTCGCCTGTCCTCGGCAGCGATGGACACCGCCCAGGTCAAGGCCCCGATCCAGGAGCACGCACCACCGAGACCCTGAACGAATCGTGCCGCGACGAGTAAGGCCAGATCGTCCGCGAAAGCAAAGACGAGACTTGCCGAACACAGCAATGCCAGGCCGACGGTGATGACCCGAACACATCCCCAGCGCGCCAGCAGCCACCCGGCAGGAAACGATCCCGCCAGCGTGCCCGCTGCGTAGGCGCCGGACAACACTCCGAGGGCAACCTCGGACACGGCCAGCCGATCCTGGAAATAGGGCAGCATCGGCGCCAACGCAGCAAAGAAGATCGAGTCCACGACGACAACAAGGGCGAGAACAACGGTCGTCGATCGGGCGCCATCAGGATTCGGTGCGGCCCCTTTGGCACGCACTGCTCTCATCAACGCTTGGCGCAGGCCGGCGCAAGCCTGGCGAGCCCGAGGTTCTCCCGCAGGGTCGACCCGGCGTAGTCGGTCCTAGTCAGTCCGCGCTTGCGCAACTCGGGCACGAGTTCACCGCACACGCTTTCCACGCCCTCGGGCACGGCGATCGGCGTCACCGCGAAACCGTCACAAGCGCGACCCCGAAACCACCTTTCCATGTGGTCTGCCACGTCGACGACCGTCCCCGCAGCGGTACCGTGCCCCAGCGACAACTCGTTGCGGGTGATCATCCTGCGCATCGTCAGCCCGTCACGTACGGCCAAGTTGTAGACGTTTCGGTATCGGCTCCCCCCGAACTGACTTGTCTCGGCTGCATCGGGGTCGATCAGCAACTCAGGCGGAATCGGGCGGTCCAGATCGAGGCCGTCGAGGTCGGCCTGCAACGCGACCGCAAGCTTGGCTCGCCCTGCGCGCAGGTCGATGTACGCCGAAAGCTCGTCCTCCAAAGCTGAAGCCGCCGCGGTCGTCTCGGCGATGACCGGTGACAAACCCGGAAGGATGCGGATGCTGTCGGGATCACGTCCGTAACTGACGGCGCGCTCTTTAACCTCGGCGTAGAAGCCTTGCGCGACATCGAGGTCGGTCTGTGCGGTGAAGATGACCTCCGCATGGCGTGCGGCGAAGTCTCGGCCCGCCGGCGACTGCCCCGCCTGCACGAGAACCGGGCGGTGCGACGGGTCCATCTCCCACGAGTCCCATAGCGCCTCGGTGGCCTGTACGTGCTCGTCTGCCCTCGTGTACCGCTCAGAGCTCGGCGGCAGTTCGATTCCGTAATGGCCCTGCCCCGCCTCCGAAGTCACGATGTTCCACCCGGCCCGACCGCCGCTGATCCACGACAGACCGCCAAGGTAGCGGCTCATGTTCTCGGGCTCGATGAACGTCGTCGAGGCCGTCGCGATGAGGCCGATCCTGTCGGTGCGGGCCGCCACCGCGCTGAGCGTCATCAACGGTTCATATCCGGTGGACGGCGGATTGGCGCCGAACACACCGAAGCCCTTCACCTGCGAGTACAACACGTCCGCGAGGAACATCGCGTCGAACTTGGCCGCCTCGGCCTGCTGGGCCACCCACACCGGAAGGCTTGCTCCCCACAGTTCGTCGACACGACTGGTCGGCCGCCGCCATGCCCATTCCAGCCGGCCCATCGGGGCACAGAACATCACCAGGTTCAGCAGGTCATCCCGGTCCATGTGCGTCTTTCCATTCGTTGTCCCAACGTTCATGACGTCACCGCACATTCGAAAGCGTGTGCCGGTGCCGGTGCTGGCGCTGGCAGCCCGAGCCGGTCGCGTAGCGTTGCGCCGCTGTGGGCAGTCCGTGTGAGATTCCGACGTCGCAGCTCGGGCAGCAGCTGTTCACAGATGCCGTCGATCGCTGACGGCGCGGGGCCGGGCGTGATCGTCCAACCGTCGCAGGCTCCAGCCAGGTACCACTGCTCCATGACATCCGCGGCGGCGCCGGCGTCGAACGGCGTTGCGCTCGAAGCACCTGCCAGAATCGGGGCGAGATCGGCCAGAACCCTGATCGCGTTCGGGCCGCGGCCGAGCTGAACCCCACGTTCGCGCAGGTCGTCGCTAAACGCCTTGGTCCCAACAAGACTGCCGAAATCGGTCAGCACCACCTCGGCGTGCCGTGCGGCGAATTCGGCGCCGGTCAGCGACGCGGTGCTGTGCACGATCACGGGATGACCCTGCGGCGAACGATGGACCGGCAGATGGCCCCGCACGTCGAAGTGCCGCCCGATGTGATGAACCGACCGGATGCGCTCAGCGCGCGCCCACACACCGGCGCTCCTATCCCTCACCACCGCGTCGTCTCGCCAAGCGTCCCAGAATGCCCGGGCGACGTCGACGAACTCACTGGCGTGCTCGTACTGTTCGCCATCGCCGGGCAGCTCGGTGTCGAGCCCGCGGTCGGACTCGGGTACCACGACGCTCCACCCCGCGCGTCCATTGCTGAGGAAATCCAGCATCGAAAGGAACCTGGCGACATTGAACGGGTGTTCCGACGACGTCGCCGTGGTCGCAATCAAACCCACGTCATCGGTTCGGCTCGCGAGTGCTGCCGTCGTGGTCAGTGAGTCGTACCCTGCGCAGGGAGATGGGCGGCCAGTGGCGGCGGCACGGCACGGTTCATCCAGATACAGCGCATCGATATAGCCGTGCTCGGCTTTCTGCGCGATACTCGCGAGGCGCTCGAAATCCCACTGCTTTCCCTCCACCGGCCGAAGGCGAAGGAAGACCGTCATCGGAGCTGATCGGGGCATCACGCATCCTCCGAGCGTGACTGGGGACCACGCTTCACAGCACCCGCCCCAGGAACGAACGGGTCCGTGCCTCTTGCGGATCGACGAGGACCTCGCCGGGCGGACCGGCTTCGACGACCACACCGCCATCCATGAATACGACCTTGTCGGCCACCTCTCGGGCGAATCCGACCTCATGGGTGACGATCAGCATCGTCAGGCCAGTGTCGGCGACGCCACGGATCACCTCGAGTACTTCGCCGACCAGTTCAGGGTCAAGCGCACTGGTGGGCTCGTCGAACAGGATCACCTTGGGATCGATTGCCAGCGCACGCGCAATCGCGACCCGCTGCTGCTCACCCCCGGACAGTTGGCGCGGATGCTTGTTGCCCTTGTCCTTGAGCCCGACCCTGGCCAGCAACTCCGCACTGCGTTGGCGCGCTTCGGCCCTGGACCGCTTGTGCACGATGACCTGGGCCAAGCTCACGTTCTGCTCGGCTGTCATGTGCCCATAGAGGTTGAAGTGCTGGAAGACCATGCCGATCTGCGAGCGCTGACGAGCGATTTGGGCTGTCGATAACTCATGGAGCTTGCCGTGCCTTTCCTCATAGCCGATGATCTTGCCGTCGACCAGAAGACGTCCGCCATCGATGCGATCCAGGTGATTGACACAGCGCAGCAACGTGCTCTTACCCGCGCCAGAAGGCCCAAGTAGGCAACAGACTTCACCACGCCCCACTTCGACCGAGACGTCTTCAAGGACCCGGATATGACCGTAATGCTTTCGCACGGAACGTGCCTCGATCATTGCAGTACTCACGCCGAGCGCACCTTCCTCCAGACCTTCGATCCATTGGTGGCGATCCAGCTCGGCTGCGGGTTGCGCTGACTTCCGCGGGCCACGTACCGCTCGAGGAAGAGCTGGCCCGTGCTGAGCACAGTCGTCAACGCCAAGTACCAGATCGCCGCCACTGTCAGCAGCGGGATAATCTCGTAGTTGACGTTGTAGATGGTCTGAACCGAGTGCAGCAGTTCGCCGTACGACACCACAGTTGCCAACGACGTCCACTTCAGCATGCCGATCACCTCGTTGCCGGTCGGCGGCACGATCACTCGCATGGCTTGCGGGAGGACGATCCGCCGCAGGGTCTGTGACCGGCTGAGGCCGAACGCGGCAGCGGAGTCGGATTGTCCTTCATCCACCGATAGAATCCCGGCACGCACGATCTCGGAGTAGTACGCCGAGAAATTCAGGCCGAGCCCCAACGTGGCCGCCAGGAAGGGGGTCATCAACAGGTTCGTGTCGATACCCATAATCTGAGGGAAGACCGAAGCGAGGTTGAACCAGAATACCAACTGGACCAACGTCGGCGTCCCACGGAAGAACCACTGGTAGAACGAGGCGACGGACTTCAGAACCGGGTTGACCGACATGCGCATCACCGCGACCAAGGTCCCCAGCACGATACCCACCACCATGCACGCTGCCGTCATCACCAGCGTGTTCACGACACCATCGAGAACTCTTGGCGCAAAAAGGTATTCGGCAACCGTGGGCCAACCGAATGATGGTGTCGTCCACAGCACCCACGTCAACCACCCGGCTACCAGCGCTACCAGCGCGGCCATCAGCCATCGAATGGGGTGTCGACGGGGAACAACGACGGTGTCGTCATCCCCGAGTTGCGCCGGGGATGCAGCCGAGGTCCGATCTGTGTCTATCGACATCCTTTCAGCCCTCCGCTCGAGGCTCGAGGTTGCGGGTCGGCGGAATGACAAGGTCGGCCTCGGTCAGACCCCACTGGCCCATGATGTCGGTCCACGTGCCGTCGGCGACGAGCTCATCCATGGCGTCGAGAACCTGGTCCTGCAGGGCGGTGTTGTCCTTCGCGAGGATCCACCCGGTGAACGCGGAGCCTGGCCGCGGGAACGACCCCGGCAACACCTCCATGTCGGGATTCTCACGCAGGAAGAACTCAGCAACGGCGGGGACCATCAGGTTGAAGTCGACGCGGCCGTTTTTTACCGCCAGGATCTCCTGGCTGTACTCCTTGAACGCCAAAAGCTCGATCCCGTCCAGTCCGGCGTCCTGGCATTCAGCACTGATTGCCTGGATCGTCTGTTCTTGCTGTCCACCAGTGGTCGCTGCGGCCGAAAACCCGCATAGCCCCATCACATCAAGATCCGCCGGGTCGGGCCCCAGATCGATGCCTGACGGATTACCCTCCCGCGTAACCACTCTCATCGTGGTTCGGTAGAGGTCGATGAAGTCGACCTGCTGGCGACGCTCCTCGGTGTCGGCCATTCCCATGATCATCAGGTCGGCGCGTCCGTTGGCGATCGCCGGAATCATGGAGTCAAAAGGCATGTTCTGGTACTCGACCTCGACCCCGAGCTTGTCGGCGATCGCGGCCACCAGCTCCGCTTCCATGCCGATCATGGTTTCGCCGTCGGTGTCGAGATAAGCGTAGGGCGCATACTGGCCATCGGCGAGCACGTTGAGCACACCGTCTTGTGGAACATCTTGCGCAGCAGTTGTTTCCATCGATCCTGGATCAGAGTTCCCACCGCACGCGCTGAGCAGCATCGCCATCGCCAACAACCCGGAAAGACACCATCGCACTTTCGAAAATCTGTTCATTCGAACGTTTCTCCTCGTATTGGTCCGACCGAAAGGCATGCGGGTCAACGACGCCGCAACGCCGTGAGTTCTTTGTGGCTCCACAGAAGCGCCCATCGCGAGACGAAGGCCGAAATACCGCTCAAGGTAGAACCGTTTCTATTTGGACATTGAGCCTCTGACGGTCTTCGCTCAACCCATTACAGCGCATCGTTGCACTGGAAATGGTTTCCGAATTGTTTACAGTCGGTAAAACGACGGACGCTTCACCCATCGCCGAGCGCGGGTCGACGTTCCTTTCGGCCCATTGCCTCCAGGAGGAAATCTCGCCGCCATCGCTGCGAACAAATCCAGTGGGTGACATCCCCTGCCGCTGTGGAGTCTGCGCCGGACATCGCTGCACGATAATATGTTTCGTGACCCATACTGTTCCCGCGATGGCAGCACAGCATCGAGCCAGGCAGAGGAGCGTCGTGCCCAAACATCTGACCGAATCGGCGCGAAGTCGCCCCACGAGGCTGTTGTAGACACCATCACCGCCACCGATTGAGCGCCAAACCGGGAAGCTAACTCGGCGATGGGGAGAGGGTGGCGGCCGGCAGCGCACAGGCAATATCAATGAGCTGACCAGCCGCCTCGGAAAAACGTTTCGATGAAACGGTGACCTTCATAGGGACTGCCGGCGTCATGGGTGTCAGCGCACGGTAGATCATCCCCTCTCGCCGAATAGGGGTGACTAGGCTAGGAACCACCGCGACACCGATCCCCGAAGCCACCAGTGCAATAGTGTTGTACCCCTTGACGGATTCAGCCACGATATTCGGGCTGAATCCGTTGGCGACACAAGCGGCGACGATCGAATCGAACTCTGTCACGGCGAGAACACGATCCGTGGCAATGAGCCGTTCGTTCCTGAGTTCGCACCATTGCACTTCCGGCTTCTCCGCCAGCGGATGCCCGACTGGAAGCGCAACCACGAAATGGTCGGCCGCCAAGTCCCTGGATATCAGCTCAGTCGGTGGTTGGTAGCTGCGGAAAAACCCGACGTCCAGCTCACCCTTACGCAACAGCGGGAGCTGTTCTTCGATGGGAATCTCGTGCACTACCAAAGACATCGCGGGAAAGCGCCTTCGTGTTTCGGCAATCAGGTTCGGCATGATCCCTATCACTGCCGACGGCACGAACCCGACCTCGAGGACCTCAACCCGGCCCTTTGCCGCATCGGAAGCCATCGAGGCAAGGCGGCGATGGCGCGACAAGATGGATCGAGCCTCATCGAACACCGCCCGCCCGGCAGGTGTGAGTTCGATACGACGCGTTGACCTTTCGAACAATCGAACGCCGAGCTCCACCTCGAGACGCTGGATCTGCTGCGTCAAGGGAGGTTGCGACACATGGAGACGCGACGCAGCACGGGTAAAGCTCAACTCCTCGGCCACCGCGACGAAGTACTCAAGCCTGGTCAGACTCATCGGCCTCCTCGGGTCTGCCCGCACTCCCCTTTCAGGATCGCATCGATCACGTCCTCTAGCGACTGGGACGCATCCTCCGCCTGCTGGCTACGCATGGCGATATTCGCCTCATCGGCCTCGATAGCATCACTTTGGATTCGAATCGCCGCTGCGAGCGCGGGCGCTGCGGCGCCGCCAAATAGCGTCCGGCGGCGCACGAATGACACCGGATCGAGCGCATCAACGACGTCAGACATCGACAGGTTCAGAGCATGGCCGACATACTCGAGGGCCGCTTCGTCGATCAACTGCGACGTGACCCCTCCGGCTTCGATGTGTCGGTCCTCGGCCAGACGCACCGTGATACCGATGATCTGGTGCGCGGTGCGCCAGCTCAGACCCGTCTTCCGGACAATCAGGCTGGCGAGTTCACTGGCGGTCGACCAACCCGACGCAGCCTGCAACATTCGCTCGCGCTGCGGGATGAGAGCCTCGAGCAGCTGCGTGAGATCATGCACCATGCGAGGCAGGGCATCGAAGAGTTCCCACATCAACACCTCTGGTTCGTTGCGCTCGAGCATTGTCTGCCCTGACGCCCCTCGCTCGGCGAGATAGCCGCTGCTCAACATACCAAGCGCTTTCGCGGCCTGACTCTTAATCTTCTGCGGCAGCATGGGATTACGCTTCTGCGGCATTACGCTGGAAGTGTCGCAGAACCTGTCGGGGACTGAGATGAAGCCGGTATCGCTGGCCAGCCACTGCTCGACGTCGTCGCTGAGTCGAGCTAGGTCGTTCCAGACCATGGCCAGCACCGACTGTGATTCCAGGGTGACATCGTGACTCATGATTGCATCGAATGTGTTCACCATCGGACGATCGAATCCCAACAGCTCGGCGACTCTGAACCGGTCGACCGAAAAGTCGCTGCCGGAGAGAATCCCAGCCCCGGCCGGCGACTCGTTGACCCGTGCATGCAGCGCCAACAATCGCTGGGTCTGTCGGGCGAATACCTCGGCCCACATGTCGAACCAGTGCCCGAGCGAGGTGGGTTGCGCGTACTGCAGAAAAGTCTGGGCCGGAAAGACGACATCCGCGTGCCGACCGGCGAGGGCGACGGCGGTGCGGCGCAACGCGACGAGGCATTCAGCGCTGGCAATGATCCGATCGCGTATCGCCAGCCGTCGTGAAACCTCCGCGAGGTCTCCCGAGCTTCGGGCCGTGTTGATCCATCCTCCGACATCTTCGCCGTACTCGCGCGTCACAAAGTACTCCAGGGAATGCTCCCCGCCGTGCGCGTCGAGGCGAGCACGACGCATACCCACCTCCTCCATGTGCCGGATGCCTCGAAATATCGCCTGTGCGGTCTCGTGGTCCACAATGGAGGTCTCGCACAGCATCACGACATGCGCCTTGTCGAAGGCATGAACTGCGTCGACGATGGCGTCGAAACGATCGACTCGACGCAACGGTAGGTCTGCTGACCGTTCCTCGCGTAGCCGGATTCCGGCCGCCCGGTACCCGCGGTAGGTTCCCGGCCTGTGCGAGGGCATTGCGCTCCTCTCCTTCGACATCTTTTCATCGACAGCGGCTTTCACGTTGGCCGAGTATTTCACCGCCAGTCCGTCTCGGCATGTCCGCATCCAGACGCATTTCGTATAGGTTTCTTTCGCTGTTGATATAGGCCGGCACGCAGCGATCCGCACGGGCGCAGTTACGGCAAGGGCGATGGCAACTTCCTCAGGGGGCGCGCCGCCCAGCGTCCCGCCGCGACTTCAGCGCAGCCCGATCTCACCCCCCGCGCTGACGGCGTGATCACACCCCGGCCTCCCCGTCGATGCGCTCGCGGATCAGGTCCGCGTGCCCGCAGTGGCGCGCGTACTCGGCGATCATGTGGGTGTAGATCCAGCGCAAGCTCACCTCACCACCCATGAACGGGCTGGTGTCGTCGAGCGCGCGCGCCGCGCAGTGGGCGCGGGCACGACCGATCTCGTCCTGCCAGATCGTGGTCGCGGCCGGATACGACGACTGCGCCGAAACCTCGAAACCCCCGTCGTGACCGGCCGGATGGTCGTACGGCCCGTAGATCGGGGGCACCTCTTCACCGGCGAGAACCCGGCGGAACCAATTTCGTTCCACCTCGGCGGCATGCTGCACCAGGCCCAGCAGGGTCAAACCCGATGGCGGCACCGAGGCGGTACGTAACTGCCCGTCGTCGAGACCGTCGCACTTGGAGGCCAAGGTGGCCCGATAGAAGTCGAGCCAACTCTCCAACGTCGTGCGCTCATCGACGTTCGGGGGCGGCATCTGCCGGTCTGTCACCGTCACCGCACCAATGGTGCCATCTGTGCCCGACACCATCGCCTCCGTCGACCACCGCAGAGTTCACCAGCGTGATCATCACTTCGAGCGCCGTGCAACCTCACACCGTCGATGACTCCCTGATTCCTCCGCGCCTGGTCGCCAGCTGCACTCGGACGGCCTCGATACCGATGAGTTCAATGTCGTCGCGTCGCACGCCCTGCCACTGCCCCTGGCTCATCGCGAAATTCAGCATCCTGTCGGGGTGCCCACGCCGGGGCTGAACTGTGGTGCTGGTCTGGGTGTAGGGCAGCGAGCGCGTGACGGACAGTGACGCGGCGTTGTCGTGCCAGGCGCCGGTGGTCGCGCGGTCAGCGTCGAACCCGGCGAAGATCAGGTGCAGTGCCGCTTGCCGGGCCTCACGACCGATACCGCGCCGCTGATGTCGCCGGCCCAGCCAGGAGCCGGTCTCGGCGGTGCGGACGCTCGGGAATGAGTCGGCGGCAACCGAACACATCCCCACCGCGACGCCGCCGACCACGACGGCCAGCTGCAGGTCCCAATGCTCGATGGTGGTCTCGGCACGCGAGCGCCAGTAGAAGCGCATGGTGTTGCGCTCCAGTTCCGGGCTGGCGACATCGGTCCACGGCATCGCAAACGGCATGGTCGCTGGATCGTGAATCCCTTGGCTCGCCAGCCAGGCCAATTCGGCGCCCAGCTCATCGGTGATATAGCGCAGTGTCACCGTGGGAGTGATCACTGCCAGATCCATCAACGGCCAGATCGGCGACACCATGGCAGCCATGCCACCACACCGGCGCCACGGCCAGCACACCGGACTCCTCGACGGCTACGGCGAGGTCAACGCCGGATCGAAGCTCGCCCGCGCCTCGACCGACGCCGCGACTGCCGCCACCACGACGGTGGCGTCGTCCTCTCGCCCCTTCGGGATGACGATCTCAGCGCTGTCGGCGTCACCTCGATGCGCCATCAACCAGTCGTAGAGCAGCCAATCCAACGCGCAAGCCACGTCGAACGGGTCCGCCTGACAATGATCGGCCGCGGCGATCACGTTCTGCAGCGCATCGCAGTGCTCGCGCCGGGCGGCATCCTTGTTCACCCCTGAACTGTCGAACAGCAACATCGACAGCGTCAGGGGCAACCGGCCGCCCGTGTCGGTGCGGACCACCCACCGTCCCCCCTTCCAAGGGCGGGCGGGATCGACCTGCACCATGTCACCGAACCCACCGACCACCCCCAACGACGGCTCGTCGAGCTCACCGTCCAACGGCGCGGGCCCCAGCAACCCCAGCGGTTGGCGCGCCAGGATAGACATCAGCGCCGCCGTGCCGACGATCTGCCCGGCCCGGACATCGGGCAGCACGCCCAGATGGTCGACCGTGCGCGCATAGTCCAGGCTCAATCCGTCCACGCTGCGGTACAGCGCCGTAAGGTCCTCACGTTCCCTCGACGACGGGCGACGGGCACCGCCGAGCAGCTCACCGAACCTGCCTGCCGCCTCAATCAGCGCATCATCGAGCGCCGACAGGTGTGTTGCCGCTAACCGGTCGGGTTCATCGTCGTCGTCGACCAGCGCTCGTAACGAGGTGCGGCGACCGTCCGGGGTGGTCCAGAAGAACCCGATTTGGTCATCGGCCTGCACGATGCGCGGCCTCATCCCAACCTCATCGCAGCCGCTCCCACAACATCACCCGGTTGTTGCCCGAATCCGCGATCCCCATCCGGTCACCGTGCAGACTCAACCCGTAGGGCCAGCACAGGGTGTCACGACCCACCAACGCCCACCGGTTCTCGCCGTTGGATCCGAAGTCCGGCTGCGCCAACACATGGTCGGCCGGTCGCCCGCCCAGCGGCTCGGAAGGCAGCTCATCCCAGAGCAGCACACGGTTGTTCGCGGTGTCGGCAACAGCCAACAGCCCGTCATCGAGCCCGACGGCGTAGGGAAACCGGAACCGGTCACCGGTGTGTGGGCCGTACGGCCACTCCTCGGCGGAGAAGAAGTCCTGTTGCCCCAGAACTGAAACCGCGGGCACGTCTCCGTCCGGCAGCGGTGACCACCCCAGCACTCGGTGATCGCCGGCGTCTGCGACCAACAGCCGATCCTCGGTTCCGGTGATCGCATGCGGCCAACGGAAACTGGCCGGTCCCACGGATTCCCCACGATTCTCCTCCCGCCCACTGTCACTGGGCTGCCCGAGCACGATGTCGGCTGGACGTCCGGGTTCCGGAATTCCGTCGAGCCATCCCAGCACCCGGCGGTTGCCGGTGTCGGCCACCCAGAACCGTCCCCCCAGCATCGCGAACCCGAAAGGCCAGTACAACGTCGACGCTGAGCATGCTCCACCAGCATTGGGTTCCACGGCGCCCGCATCGGGCTGCCCGAGCACCAGATCAGGGGCGACGTCACTGCTCCGCGGCACCTCGTCCCACACCAGGATGCGGTGATGCCACGCATCGGCCACGACCAGCCGCCCACCCAAGATCGCGACACCGGTAGGCAGATTCATCCCGCGCTCCGGACCCCGCCCGCCGGCGGCCCGACCCTCCGAGCGACCGTCGGGCTGACCGAGCACCACATCGGCGGGCTGTTCGTCGAGCACAGGCCAGCCATGCCAGATCAACACCCGGTGATTGCCGGAATCGGCGACGACGACATGGTCGTCGTCGATGAAAACCCCTCGGGGTGAATACATCCAGGCCATACTCGGGGTTGCCGGCGGCAATGCCAAACCACCCGGAGCCGGCGCCCCCAGCCAGGTGCGCGGCTCCCAGCCGCCGCTGTTCGAATCGGACAGCACCGTGACCGGACAGTCACCGGGCGGGCGGCCACCGACGTTGTGACGCACCGTATAACGGCTCACCGGCCGACCCGAACCCAGATGTCCCCCTCGTCGACGCGCAGCGGCAACTGCTCCAGCTGCACACCCGGAGCCGACAGACACTCCCCCGAGCTCGCGTCGTAACAGAATCCGTGCCACGGACAGGTCAGCGTGCCGGCCGCGGCATCGAGAACCGCGTTATCGAGTGGCAGAGCTTCGTGGGCGCATTCGTTGCGGTAGGCCGACAATCGTTGGTCGACATTGACGACGATCACGTCCTGGCCATGCGCGCTGATCTCGCCGACTGGAATCTCGTCGGCGCGCGCCACCCGAACCCAACCCTCGGCTGCCGGTCCTCCGGCGCCTCGCCGGAATGTCACCGATTCGATCGGTATGATCGCCGGGGCGGGCTCATCCGGCACCACCTCCACCGAGTTGATGACCGAAACACCCTGTAGTAGCGCAGTTTCTACCAGTTCACGCAGCGTCACCGAGGACATCGAGCAGCCGTTGCACGCACCCTCGAGGCGAACGAAGGCGACCCCGTCGTCGATGCGCATCAGCGTCACATCACCACCATGGCTGTGTAACTGCGGACGCACACCGGCCAATGCCTGTTCGGCCAGCGTGGTCGGATCGGGCCGAATGATGCCGTGCAGAGTCAGCAACATCCGGACCACCGGGTCGTCTACGAGGTCGAAAAGCAGCGGACGGGCCCCATCGTCAGCCCTCATCCGGGTCACCATCGTCACCAGGCCGGCGCGGTGAATCTCCTCCAACGCGGTCTTGAGTTCCTCGGCGGCCGCCCGTGCCTGCGGATCGAGTCCGTCAAGCGCCGCGACCGCGTCGTCAACACGCCGGGCCAAGGCCTCGAGGTCGGTTCCGTCATGCAGATCGGTCACAGTGTCTCCTCAAGGTCTCCTCAAGCCCTCACTCCTCGTGCCCACGAGCCAGCGTGGTCTCACGCGCCACCTCGTCGAGGATCGCCCGCACCGTGCGCACCGAATCAGTGTCGCCGTGCTCCTCGAACAGGAAACGTGCTTCGTAGAGCTTGGCCTTGGCCTGATCGAACATTCCGAGATGGGCGAGCACGTTGCCCTGGTTGGCGAGCACGCGGGCCCGACCGAGCGGGTCCTCAGCGCGGTCGCGGGCGTCGAGCACGGCTTCGTAGATCTCGACGGCCTCAACGAGATTGTCCTGACGATGCTTCGACGGGCTGTATACCAACGAGTTCGCCAGGTTCAGCTGCACACTGGCCCAGCGCTGCGGATTCTCGTCGCGGGTGAACACCGTCAGCGCCTGCCGCAACGACTGCGCAGCGATACCCAGTCGCAGCTGGCTGGAGGCCTCCACCATCGGCATCGTGAGGTAGGCGGTCGCGAGATCGGCGTGGGCGGACGCCCACACCTGTGGAGCATCGTCGCGCCTGATCAGTTGCAGCGCCGAGTGGTAGTGCGGCACCGCGCCGGGCAACAGTTCGGGGCGCTGCGCGGCCTGCTCGTGCACCAGGCCCGCGGCGCTCAGATGCAGTTCGGCGCGCGCCACCCGCAACCCGTCAGCATCGTCGAGCAAGGTCAGGGCCCGGGTGAGTCGAGTCAGCGCCGAGGGGTCCCCGGTATCGCGACAGATGCCGCCCGCGGCACCGAGCAGCACCCCGGCCAACGGCCTGTTCACCGGGTTCGCTGCATCGGCGGCTCGCTCGAGTAACCGCACGGCCTCGGCCACCTCACCACGGTCCAGGACCGCCGACGCGTGCGCGGCCAACACGACAGCGGCCAGTTCACCGTCGAGGCCGGCGGAATCGGGCACGGTGTCCGAGCGACCCAGTGCGAACGACACCACGTCGACGAGTGCGCCGAACTCGCCCAGGCCGGCGCGAACGCTGTCGGGTTGCTCCGAATCCGGATCGAGGACGTAGCGGTTGTAGCGGGTTACCGGGTCCGAGCCGGTCAGCGCCTGCAGAGCCGCGTCTCGATCGCCGGCCAGCGCATGCCGATGCGCGGTGAGCCGCTGCGGCCAATGCTCTGGCAGTCGCCCGGACAGCAGGGCGGCGCGAGCCGGTTCGGTGTCCTCACCGGCGGGTATCAGCAGGTAGCCGAGGGGAAGGTCGAATGCGCCCAGCGGTTGTGGTCGCACGGCGAGGACAGGCACAGCACCATCGGTTGCAGCACCGTCGGATACAGCGTGGACGGTTTCGGTCACGGCCCTCCTACCGGATTCACCCCCGTAAGGGTCCCTTCAGGTCGCGCTCGGCGGCGCGCTTGATCAAACTGGCGGCCAGCTCGGCCCGGCCCCGGGTGCGGTGGGTGTTGATTCGCTTGCGCACGACTCCGTCGTCGAACACCACCACGATGTCGACCGCCCAATGGCCACGCTCATGCACGACAACGGTATCCACGGCGCGAGCCTCGTCGGCGGAGCTGTCGGCGCGAACCACCGTCGGCGGCCTGCCCTTGGGAAACGGTTCCTGGCATTCACACACGGAGATCACCGAGCCCACTCCTGGGAATCGGCAATCGGGATACGTAACGCTGAGTGTTCATCGTCCCAGAATGCACGAAAAACGCCGCTAAGTAAGGTCTCCCTAAGTAGCTCGCTGACCAGCACCGACCGGTCGCCCGCCGGATTGCGCTGCTTGAGCAGCAGACCACCGCTGCGCGGCCCGCGCAGCGGGATCAGCCAGAAAGCGCCGTCGCGCAGCACCGCGGCCACCGCATCGGAGGGGAACCGGGCGGCCGCCAGCTGCGCATCCAAGCGCAGGTAGCCATCGGCGGTGAACTCCACGGTCGTCTCCGCCAGCGGCTGCGGCCGAAGTGGCGCCAGGAAGTCGGACTCGATGATGGCGATCACCTGCTCCATCGCCAAGGCGACCGGCTCGGACAGTTCGGCGCCCATCTCGACACCGGAGACCTCGACGAGGAACACGGTGATGTCGGTCGGACAGCCCTCGCCGAGTGCCCAGCGGGCGAACGCGATCGCATGATCCCACCGGAACGAATGGGTGTGCAGGCCTTGCAGCGGCGGCAACTCGGCGAATTCCTCACCGGGCACCCGGAACACTGTGCCGGGTTGCGACCCCGTCGCCGCCGCGTCGACGATGACCACCCGCGCGGCGCCGCGCATCTGGAACGCGACGTCCATGCCCGCCGTGCCGCCGTCTACCAGCTTGGCGCCCTCGGGCACGCCGCGCTCCCAGAGGTGACGGACCAGCACCGGCCCGACACCGTCGTCGCCCCGAAGCAGGTTGCCGCATCCGATCACCACGACATCACAACCCGGCGGCTCAAGGGAAGCCGCCGGGTCGCTGGCCGTGGGGTTCACCCCTGCCCCGGCACCTGGCAAAGGCACTGGCAGGTCACACCATCCCGTTGATCACGAACTTGTTCAGCTCACGACCGGTCTTGCCGTCGTAGGCGTGCACCGTGCACACCAGGCAGGAGTCGAAGCTGCGGGCCACATGGCCCAGCTCAACCGGGTCCTCGGCGTCGACGATCGGCGAACCCACCAGGGCCCGCTCGATCGGACCCAGGACCTCCGAACCGTCGCGCGGACCGATGTTCCACGCGGTCGGCGTGACCACCTGATAGTTCTTGATCTTCGAATCCTCGATGACGATCCAGTCGCTGAGCGCACCGCGAGCGGCCTCGGTGGAACCGAACCCCATGCCTTCGGCGTATTCGGTGGGCTTGGTGTAGAAGCTTTCCTTGAGCTCCAAGGAATCCAACCACTGCCGGGTCCACTTGTAGTACTTCGGAGCTTCGTGCATGCGGGCCAGTTGGCGCACCATCACCGACGGACCGATGGTGTTGTAGATGTCACCGAACAGCGGGTCGTTGTCTTGGTGTGCGGCGGGGTTGGGCCCGGCCGCAGCCATCCGGCGCGCGAGTGGCCCCGCTTCCAACGGGATGTTGCCCAGGTCGCCGACCGCGTAGCGCGGAGACTTCGCCCAGCTGTATTTGCCCTGCTTACGCCCCAGCTCGGGATCGATCGGGATCGTCTCGCCGTCGAACGGATGCAGCGGCCGGTCGCCCTCGTAAAACGAGTGGGTGACGTCTTCGCGCACGTTGGCCTGATCGAATTCGTAGTAGCTGCCGTCGGCGAAGACCCCGGAGCGCCCGATGAGCGCGGCGTTGCGCCCGTCGATGGTGGGGTTCTCATACAGCGCGGGATCGAAATACGTTCCGGTGGCCAGATAGTTGCCCACCCCCTGACCGTATTTGTCCAAGCCCACGTCGAGGCAATAGCGGATGAAAAAGCCGCAGTCGCTGTTGTACTGGGCCTCGTTTTCGTCCACCCAGGCCAGCACGTCGTTCCAGGTCTTGTTCTCCAGCCAGCGGTCCACCGAGCAGCCCAGCCACTGGCCTTCGAGCCAGTTGTCGTTCCAGTGTTCGAGGATCGAGATCGCCCGGGTGACATCGGACAGCGTCGGCGCGCACATCACCCCGCCGGGCACCATGAAGCTCGAGTGCGGCCACTGACCGCCGAAGATTGCATAGACCTCGACGGGTTTACCCGAAAGCACCACGCCAGGCTGATAACTCGTACCGACGTACGGTGCGAATCGGCGCACGGCCTCGTCGTAGAGCGACGATTTCGCGTAGTTCTTGTTGGTCAGGTCGATCGCGAACAGCGCGTAGAAGTACCGCGGGATGGACTGCAGCGTCTCGCAGGCCTGACAGATGTTGCGGACCAGGGTCGCGTTGGGTGGCATGTGGGTGCGCCAGGCGGTGTCGAGCGCGTAGGCCGACTTGTAGAGGTGGCTGCCGCCGCAGATACCGCAGATGCGCGGGCACACCACCAGCCCGGACTGAGGGTCCTTGCCGCGCAGGATAATCTCGAAGCCGCGGAACATCGCCGCCTCGGTCCACGCGGAGGTGACGACCCCGTCATCGATGGTGACGCGGACGTCGAGGTCACCCTCGACACGCCCCAGTGGGCTGACGAAGAGATCGAGCTGATCGGTCATGCCAGGAGTCCCTTTCTGTTCGAGTCCATCCGGCCTCAAACCACGAACATGTCTTCTTTGGACCACTGCGGCGCCGCGATGCGGGCCGCCGCTGCCAGGCCCATGTAAGTGAGGTGATCGGTCCCCTCGGGCACTTCCTTGGGGATCATGCCGCTGACCTTCTGCGTTTTGAACAACGTCCCCGGGGCCAGATCGAAATGGGGAAACTCCGGTTCTGTGCAGCCGATGCACGGCATTCCGGCGCGGGTCTTGCTGCTCTGCCGGTTCCACAGGATGCGGTTGCACGGCGAGTGGGTCATCGGTCCGCGGCAGCCGAATTCGTAGAACAAGCAGCCGGTTCGGGTGCCCTCGCCGAACGACATCGTGGATTGCTTGTACTCGAAGAACTGAACCCGGGTGCAACCGGTTTGGGTGAACGTCTTGAAGAAGGTCTCGGGCCGGTGCAGGTCATCGAGTGCGATGTCGCCGGCGCGACCGGTGGCCAACGCGACCAGGATCTGGGTGATCCAGTCCGGATGGGCGGGACAGCCGGGGATGTTGATCACCGGCAGCCCCATCTTGGATCGGAAGTCGGGGCCGAGGAAACCGCCTTTTTCACGCTTGTGGAACTGCAGTCCGGTCGAGCCTGACGGGTTGGGCTCCATCGCGGGAATACCACCCCAGCAGGCGCAGTCACCGATCGCGACGACGATCTGAGCCGCGGCCGCCAGGTCGGTTACCCAATCCTTCATCGGCCGGTCAGCGAACATGTCCGCTCGGCCGCCGTAGGCTTCCATGACCGTGCCTTCGAAGACGAAGATGTCGAGGGGGCGTTCGCCGTTGGCGCAGTCCCAGAACACCTTCTGGGCGTTGTTGCCCAACTCCAGGCCCAGCGACGGATGCCAGACTAGATCGAGCCCGAAGTCGACGATCAGGTCGACGACGTTGGGCTCGTCGGCGTTGAGAAACGACATCGTGTTGCCGCTGCACGCTCCGCCCTGAAACCAGAGCACCGACGCCATGGAGACTCCTCTCGACTCACCGGGGCGATCCCCGATGCGGTTGGGCTGTGAATTCTGTTGTCAATTAGCCGCTTACGCGGCAGGGTCACTCATACCTTGCGGCCGAACACCCGGGCCACTTCGATCAGGTAGGCCAGGCCTCGGGTCACGTCGGGATCCTTGGCTGCACCGCGCAGCGTCTTCCATAGTCCGCGCAGCCCGTGAGGCGCAGCGGGCACCGACTGGCGCGCCGAGACCAAGGCGTCGCCAAGGGCGGCCACGACTTCGGCGCCCTGAGGGTCGGTCAGTGACGAGTTCAGCAAGGTGTTGATCGCAGGCGTCGCCTTTACTAGCCCTCCGGACAGCACCGCCAGGCTCGCCGAGAGCTGCGTCAGGTCGACCTCCCGCAACGCGGCCAGGCCGGGGATTTGGTCAGAGGATCCGCTGAGCTCGCCCAAGGCCGAGGTCAGGTTGGCGGTGATGTCATCACCGCGGCGCACGAACCCGTCTAGCCCGCTGACCAGCACGGCCAGCAGGTCGGCGTGGTCGAGCAACGTGGTCAGCGCCTCGGCGACGCGCGGATCGTCGAGGCGCTCGCGCACCGCATCGGCCGGACCGGCGCCGTTCACCGTATCCAGGACTGAAGTCGTCGCCTGACCGGTAGCGCCCATCCGAAACCTCCCAAGGCGGGAATCCCTGCTGCGCGGGGAATATGGCTGTTGCGCTCAACGTACTGCGCGGGCGCTGCCGTGCCTATCGGTTTCGCGCAACTGCTATCAGTATTGCGCAGAGCTGGTTACGCTGAAACGAGCCCATTGATCAGGAGCCTTGCCTTGCCGCCACGGATTCGCTTCTGCAGCACAAAAGTTAGCCTTCCCTATTTCGCGTCTGCCGTGTGGTCCCGCTGATGTCCCGGTTGACCCGGCTGGGCTTCATCGACATCCGCCGGACCAGCGATCCAGTCCGCCGCAAGGTTCGCTCCCGTGGTGTGCCGCCTGCGCTGGCCGAGCACGAGATCTTCTACACCGAGGATGTCAGCAAAGCCGCGCGCTTGCTCGGAAGAGCGCTCACACCACTGACCCTGACCGTCGACCCGGCCGCCGCGCACGGATTCGCCGCCACCATGCACGGCGTGCGACTTCGCAACGTCAGCATGCTTTACATCGACCTGCACGTACCGGTGACCATCGACATCCCCGAAACTGGCCGCTACTACGCGGTACACATGCCGATGAACGGCGTTGCCACCATTCGTCATCCGGCGTCGACATTTCAGGCCAACACGATGCGTTCCCTGGTCTCGAGCCCGGGAACCCCACTTCAAATCGAGTTGGGCGTCGACACACCGCAGCTGCTGATCCGCATCGAGCAACAGGCCATGACCGCCCACGTCACCCGACTCATCGGGCGCAACCTGGTCAAGCCCCTGGTGTTCGACCCGGACTTCGATCTGGCCACCGAGGCCGCGATGCGGTGGCACGCCGCCGTGCAACTGGTGCACACCGAGGTGTATCACGCCGGCTCACTGATCCAGAAGGGACGCGGCATCGGCCCGGTCGAAGAGCTCGTCATGAGCAGCCTGCTGTACCTGCAGCCATCGAACTATCATGCCGACATCACCCAGCCGGTTTCGGCGGACCCGCGCCGCACCGTGATCCAGCAGACCATGGACTTCATCGATGACCATCTCGCCGAACGGATCACGATGGAATCGCTGGCCCGCGCGGTCCACATGAGCGTGCGGTCCATCCAGCAGGGTTTCCGCTCCGAACTCGGGATGTCGCCGATGGCGTTCGTGCGGGAACGGCGCCTCGAACGGGTCCATGAGGAACTCACCGACGCGATCCCGTCCGACGGCGTGACGGTGACCGCCGTCGCCGAGCGGTGGGGCTTTCATCACCTGGGCAGCTTCGCAGTGGAGTACCGCAAACGCTGGGGTGAGGCGCCCTCGGAGACCCTGCGGCGCTAACGAGCGTCGCCGACAACACCGCGGCGCTAACGAGCGTCGCCGACAACACCGCGGCGCTAACGAGCGTCGCCCCCGCCCCTGCGCCGCTGAGGGCTCGACGGATGCAGGCTCAACAGCTCTAGGTTCAGCAGATCCTGGGCAGCTGCTCCCCCAATTCGCGCTCAACCACACGCGTGGTGCCGAACGCGGTGCGCGCCACCACCATCCCCCGGTGCTCCTCGACGACCCGTCCGATGACGGTTGCGCCGGCGCCTTCGGGCTGCGCGCGCATCGCCTCGAGCACCGCGTCGGCATGCGCCGGGTCGACGAATGCGACGAGCTTTCCCTCGTTGGCCACCTGCAGTGGATCCAGCCCCAGGAATGAGCAAGCCGAGGCCACGGTGTCGGGAACCGGGATGGCAGCCTCGTCAAGTTCGATGCCCACCGAGGCGGTCCGTGCGATCTCGACGACCGAAGCCACCAGTCCACCGCGGGTGGGGTCACGCACGGTGTGCACCGCGCCGGGGTCCCCGCAGTTCGTCGCCGCCGACAGCATCGCCGCGACCAGCCGATGCAGCGGTGCGCTGTCGGTTTTCACCTCCGTGCCGAAATCGATGCCCTCCCGCACACTGAGGATCGCGACACCATGTTCGCCGACGGGCCCCGACACGATCAGTACATCGCCGGGACGGGCGCGCTCGGGCCCGATGTGCACTCCGGCCGGCACCACCCCGACCCCGGCGGTGTTGATGAAAAGCTGATCGGCGCTGCCCTTTCCGACGACCTTGGTGTCACCGGTCACGATGGACACCCCCGCCTCGTCCGCCGCCCGGCCCATCGTCGTGACGACGGCACCGAGCACGTCGAGTTCCAGCCCCTCCTCGAGGATGAAACCCGCGGTGAGCCCCAGCGGCTGCGCTCCGCTGCAGGCCAGGTCGTTGACGGTGCCGTTGACGGCCAGGTGACCGATGTTGCCACCGGGGAAGAACAACGGATGCACCACGTAGGAGTCGGTGGTCAACGCGATGCGCCCGGACCCGACGTCCAGAAGAGCCGAATCACGCGCGGGCGCATCTGCGGACCCGAACGCCGGTAGGAAGAGATTCTCGATGAGTTCCTCGGAGAGCACTCCGCCGCCGCCGTGGCCCAGCACCACCCGTTTGGTCTCGCGCAAGGGCAGCGGACACACCCAGTCGGCGGGATCGACCGACACCGGCGTCTCAGACATTGACGGTACCCATTGTCGGCGCCGCAGCACCTCCGGTCGCCGCCAACCGCCGGAACTGGTAGTAGGCGGCGCAGGCACCCTCGCTGGAGACCATGGTCGCCCCCAACGGCGTGCGCGGTGTGCACGCACTGCCGAAGGCCGGGCATTCGTTGGGCTTGAGCAGGCCCTGCAGCACCTCACCACTGTGGCACAGCGCCGACTCAGCCACCTGCAGGTCGCCAACACCGAAGCGGCGCTCGGCGTCGAACTGGGCGTACTGGGGCGACAACGTCCACCCCGACTTGGGGATCAACCCGATGCCGCGCCACTGCCGGTCGGTCACGGCGAAGACCTCGGCCAGCGTCTGCTGGGCGACCTTGTTGCCGTCGGCGCTGACCGCACGCGGATAGGCGTTGCGCAACTGCGGGGTGCCCGCTTCCAACAAATCCACCACCTGGCGGACGCCTTCAAGCAGGTCGAGCGGTTCGAAGCCGGTGACGACGATCGGCACCCCGAATTTCTCAACCAGCGGACCGTATTCGGCGGTACCCATCACCGAGCACACATGACCGGCCGCCAGGAAACCCTGCACGCGGTTGGTCGGCGAGGACAGGATCGCCGTCATCGCCGGTGGCACCAGCACGTGCGAGACCAGCATCGAGAAATTGGTCAGGCCGAGACGCTGGGCATGGACCACGGCCATCGCGTTCGCCGGCGCAGTGGTTTCGAAGCCCACTCCGAAGAACACCACCTGCTTGCCGGGGTTGTCGGCGGCGATGCGGGTGGCATCCAGCGGTGAGTACACGATGCGCACGTCGCCGCCGCGCGCGCGCACCCCGAACAGGTCGCGCCGACTTCCGGGTACGCGCAGCATGTCCCCGAACGAGCAGAAAATAACGTCGTCGCGTGAGGCGATCTCTAGGGCCCGATCGATCATCTCCAGCGGGGTGACACACACCGGGCAGCCCGGCCCATGGATGAACTCGACCGCGCCGTCGAGGAGCTGATCGATGCCATTTCGGATGATCGAATGGGTCTGTCCACCACAGACTTCCATGACCGTCCAGGTGCGGGTCGCGCGCCGCCGGATCGCCTCGACCAGCGCCTTTGCCGCCGCGGGATCACGGAACTCGTCAAGGTATCTCATGCCGTGTCCCTTCTCGGCAGTTGCTCACCGGACAATTCCTCGTCGAGTACGCCCAGTTCGGCGAACATGCGCAGCGTCTCATGGGCCGACGCCTCATCGAGCCGGGTAATCGCGAAACCCGCGTGCACGATCGTGTACTCGCCCACCTCCATGTCTGGTAAATAGGCCAGGCACACGGTCTTGGTCGTGCCGCCGAACTCGACGGTCGACATCCGCGTCCCCGCTTCGTCCCAAATCTCGATCACCTTGCCGGGGATACCGAGGCACACTGGCCACTCCTTTCGTCCGAAACGCACTCCGACAACATGGCCGCGGCAACCGCCGCCTGCCCGAGTGCCAGTCCTCCGTCATTGCACGGCACCACGCGGTGGGTCAGCACTTCGAGGCCGTGTACCCGCAGCCCGGCCGCGACGCCGGCCAACAAAATGCGGTTGGCGAACACACCGCCGGACAGGCCCACCGTCGGGCTCCCGGTGGCCTCGGCGGCCTCGGCGGCGGCACGTACCGTGGCACGCACGACCGCGTCATGGAACGCCGCGGCCAGATTGGCGGTCTCGACGCCGTTCCGCAGACCGTCGACGAGCGCGACAACGACCGGCGCGGGGTCGAGCACCCCGTCGCGCACATCGAAATCGACCACCGGCCAGTGCTGTCCGCGTGCGGCGAGGTGCTCCAGCTCGATCGCGGCCTGGCCTTCATAGCTGACTGTCTGGCACACACCGAGCAGGCTGGAAATAGCGTCGAAAAGCCTGCCCATGCTGGTGGTGGATATACAGCCGACCTGCCTGCGCAGCTGTTGGGACAGGATGTGCATGCCGGCAGCGCCGAGGGCGGCGACCGGCGGCAGGTCGTCGGTGGCGTCCAGCCCGGCCCGGGTGATCAGATCCACCGCGATGCGGGCGGGCTGGCGCACCGCGCCGTCGCCGCCGGGCAGCGCGAACGGTGCGAGGTGCCCGACCCGGGTGAATCGGGACGGCTCGCTGATCGCCAGCAGCTCACCGCCCCAGATCGTGCCGTCGCAGCCGTATCCGGTCCCGTCATAGGTCACCGCGATCAGCGGGTCACCGAGCCGGCCGTGCTCGGCCATAAGTGCGACCGCGTGCGCGTGGTGATGCTGGACGCGAATTACCCGATTCCCGCGGCCTGAACTGCGTTGCGCCCACCGCGTTGTCGCATACCCAGGGTGCAGGTCGCAGGCGATGACGGTGGGCTCGGCTGCTGTCATGAAGGCCAGATGTTCTACCGCCGAGGTGAAACAGCGTTGGGTGCGCGGGTCGGCCATGTCACCCAGGTGCGACGACAGGTGCGCCCGGCCATCGGCGCCGGCCAGCGCGAAGGTGGTCTTGAGGTCGCCGCCGGTGGCCAGCACCACCGGCGTATCACGGGCCGTGGCGGCGGAGGCGGTCGCGAGGGCGACGGGCAGCGGCGCGTAACCGCGGGATCGTCGCAGCGGCAATTCGTCGCCGTCGTCGTCAACAGCCACCACCGAGTCCTCGCACGGGACGTGAATCGGACGGTCGTGGGTCAGCACCGCGTCGGCGAGGCCGTCGATCCAGTCCAGGTCCTCGTCGCGGTACACGATCGGGGATCCACCGTGGTTGGCCGAGGTCATCACCAACGGCACCGAATCCAACTCGGCGCCCAGCTCGGCGAAGAGCAGGTGGTGTAGCGGCGAGTAGGCGATCATGACGCCGACGTCGCGCAGGCCCGGCGCCACCAGCGTGGCGAGGGTTCCGGGCCGCGCGGGCACCAACACGATGGGCGCCGAGGGCGAGGACAGCGAGCGCGCCGCGCCCGTATCGACCTCGGCGATGGCGCGGGCGGCGTCGAGGTCGGCGGTCATCACCGCCAGTGGTTTGGCCGGCCGGCTCTTGCGCGCGCGGAGCCGGGCCAGTGCCTCGTCGTCGTCGGCCCGACAGGCGAGGTGGAAACCGCCGATTCCCTTGACGGCCACGATCAGTCCGTCCCGCAGTGCCGCGGCGGCGGCCGCGATCGGGGCTCCGTTGCCGGGGCCGCGCCAGCCCAGGGTCGGTCCGCACCGCGGGCAGGCGATGGTTTGCGCGTGGTAACGGCGGTCGGTGGGGTCGTGGTATTCCGCCGCGCACTCGCTGCACATCGGGAAACCGGCCATGGTGGTGGTCGGCCGGTCGTAGGGCAGATCGGTGATCACCGTGTACCGCGGCCCGCAGTTGGTGCAGGTGATGAACGGGTGCCCGTGGCGACGGTCTGCCGGGTCGAACAGCTCACGCAGACAATCCGCGCACGTGGCGATGTCGGGTGACACCAGCGTGCGCTCGGCGGCACAGGCGTCGGCGGTGCTGGTCAGGATGGTGAAAGCGGTATCGCCGAGCGGCGCGGTCGATTCGACGTCCATGGAATCGATTCGGGCCAGCGGCGGGGGCGTGTCGTGGATCCGCGCGACGGCCGCCGTGACCTGTGCCCTGGGACCTTCGAACTCGCAGCGCACAGACTGGGAGTCGTTCAGCACAAAACCCGTCAGGCCGCCATCGGCGGCGATGCGTGCCACCGCGGGACGAAACCCGACGCCCTGCACCAACCCGACAATGCGCAGCCGGACACGAACGGTGTCCGCGTCGCGGATCGCACCGCCGGCCTCCGCACGTGCGCTCATAGGGCGCGGGTCTCCTCAGCCACCCACAGCCGATGCCACCTCCTGCGTCAGTGGGCTGTCGACACAGAACGGTTCCATCAAGGCTATCCCGCGCCCGGGGACCCAACAATCGCAATCTGGCACGGAGGTCTGCGTGTTTCCGTTGACCTTTGGCCCTGCGCGAGGCCTTCGCCCGGGATTACCCTGCGGATGTGCACGAATTGTCGTTGTGTCACGCCATCGCCGGTATCGTGACGTCGCACGCAGCGGGACGTCCGGTCGATGTCGTGCGGGTCAGAGTCGGCGCGTTGCGACAAGTCGTCACCGACTCGTTGGCGTTCTGCTGGACGATCGTGCGTGAGCACGAGGGGCTCGGCGACGCCGAGCTGGAAATCGAAGCGGTGCCCGCCGCCGTCGAATGCGACGACTGTGGCATGCAGTCCGAGATCACCTCCCGGTACTCGATCTGCTGCCCGGTGTGCGCCAGCGGCGCGGTTACGGTACTGCGCGGTGAGGAGTTTCTGGTGACTTCGATCGATGTCCGCAGCGCCGACGAGGTGGCCGGCCGTGGGTAGGTTCCACCGCCACGACGACGGCACCGTGCACAGCCACGGATCTGCCCACGACCCTCACGATTACGTCGGCGAGCACGGTCACGATCACGGTCACGGTCAAGAGCACGGCGACCACAGCGGCTACGACACCGCCACCGAACGGGTGGACATCTTGGAGGCCATCTTCTCCGAGAACGATGTGCGCGCATCGATTAATCGTGACGCCTTCGAGGTCAACGGGATACGGGCGCTGAACCTGATGAGCTCTCCGGGTTCCGGCAAGACTGCGGTGCTGGCCGCCACCCTCGATGAGCTTGCCGGCGACATCGCCGTCGGGGTTGTCGAAGGCGATATCGCCACCGATCTGGATGCGGCGCGGCTTTCTGGCCGCGGTGCCCAGATCTCACTGCTGAACACCGACAACGGTTTCGGCGGCGAATGCCACCTCGACGCACCGATGGTCAATCGAGCCTTGGCCGGACTCGACCTCTGCACACTCGACCTGGTTATCATCGAGAATGTGGGAAATCTGGTGTGCCCAGCCGAATTCGACGTCGGCGAACATGCCAAGGCGATGGTGTACTCGCTGACCGAGGGCGAAGATAAGCCGCTCAAATATCCGGTGATGTTCCGCGCCGTGGACGTGGTGCTACTCAACAAGATCGACTTGGCACCCTATCTGGACGCCGACATCGCCACTTACACCCAGCGAATCAAACAAGTCAACCCGACCGCCACCGTGCTACCGGTCAGCGCGAAAACCGGTGCAGGTATGGATGATTGGTTCTCCTGGCTGCGTAGATTCGTTATGGGAGGCTGACCTCGCCCGCTACAGCGGTGACGCGCCGCGCAAGTGTTCGAAGATAAGCGAGGTTTGCGTGCCTGCGACGTCGGAGTCGGCATTGAGGTTCTCGACGACGAACTTTCGCAGGTCATCGGTGTCGCGGGCGGCGACATGCAAAATGAAATCGTCAGCCCCGGCCAGGAAGTAGACGTCCATCACCTGCGGCTTGCGGCGGATCTGGGCGATGAAGTTGCGGATCTTTCCGCGCGCATTGAACTGCAGGCTCACCGAGATCATCGCCTGAAGGTTCAGCCCGATCGCGGACGGATCGATATCGGCGAAGAAACCTCGGATCACGCCCGACTCCTGCAGTCTGCGCACCCGACCGTGACACGTCGACGGAGCGATCCCGACAAGCTCGGCCAACGCACTGTTGGGCATGCGCGCGTCGGTGTGGAGCGCGGCCAGGATACGACGGTCGACCTCGTCGAGGGCCACAGGCCGAACATCCTTCGACGTGTCGGCCCGCCCCGGACCAACGTCCGCCTTTCCTTCTCCCATATGGCGACTCTACCGAATTATCTTCACTAATATTGCATGAGAGTCGATGTTTATTCACAATTTATCTAACTTCCTACTGACTTCGAGGAGCGATCATGCGCGTCGGTATCCCCACCGAGATCAAAAACAACGAGTACCGCGTGGCCATCACCCCGTCCGGCGTCGCCGAACTGACCCGGCGCGGACATGAAGTGCTCATCCAAGCCGGCGCCGGTGAGGGATCAGCCATCTCCGACGCTGACTTCAAGCGTGCGGGCGCACAGCTGATCGCCGGTGCCGACGAGGTGTGGGCCGAGGCCGAGCTGTTGCTCAAGGTCAAGGAGCCGATCGAGCCGGAGTACGCCCGCATGCGCACGGGCCAGACACTGTTCACATACCTGCACCTGGCCGCGTCCCGGCCATGCACCGACGCGCTGATGGCGTCGGGCACCACCTCGATCGCCTATGAGACGGTACAGACCGCCGACGGGGCACTGCCGCTGCTGGCCCCGATGAGCGAGGTCGCCGGCCGGCTCTCAGCCCAGGTCGGCGCCTACCATCTGATGCGCACTCAGGGTGGACGCGGCGTACTGATGGGCGGGGTGCCCGGTGTCACACCAGCCGAGGTGGTTGTCATCGGAGGCGGCGTGGCCGGCTACAACGCCTCCCGCATCGCGCGGGGCATGGGCGCCCACGTCACCATCTTCGACGTCAACGTCAACACCCTGCGCAAGATCGACAACGAGTTCAACGGCACCATGGAAACCCGGTACTCATCCGCGCTGGACCTCGAGGACGCGGTCAAGGGTGCCGACTTGGTGATCGGCGCGGTGCTGGTGCCCGGCGCCAAGGCACCCAAGCTCGTAACGAACGCGACCGTCGCACAGATGAAGCCGGGGGCGGTGCTGGTCGACATCGCGATCGACCAGGGCGGCTGCTTCGAGGACTCCAAGCCGACCACCCACGACGACCCGACCTTCGCGGTGCACGACACCGTGTTCTACTGCGTGGCCAACATGCCGGGTTCGGTTCCGCGCACCTCCACCTATGCGCTGACCAACGCGACGATGCCCTATGTGCTCAAGCTCGCCTCCCAGGGGTGGCGCGACGCCTGCCGCGCAGACTCCGCACTGGCCAAGGGGCTGTCAACCCATCAGGGCGCCCTGCTGTCCGAGCAGGTCGCTGCTGACCTGGCGCTACCGTTCACCAACCCGGTGGACGTGCTCGCCTAAACGGCGCCCTCCTCGACGGAGCGCGGCGAGAAGCCCTAGTCGAAGATGTCTCCGTCGAGGTAGAGCCAGCGCCCGGCGCGTCGGGCGAACCGGGAACGCTCGTGCAGCACCCCGGCCCTGTGGTGGGCACGGAACTCCACCTCCCCCGTGTCCTCATCGGGCCCGCCCCCGACGCGGTCGATGATTTCCAACCGGGCCCAGGTGACCGTGCCCGCGGCAATCCCGCCCGGCCGGGTCCGGGGGTGCCAGGTCCGCCAGACATAGTCGGTGTCCCCAGCGACGTAGGCGCTGTAGCGCGACCGCATCAACTCCTCGGCGGTCTGCGCTTGACGCTCTCCGCGGTGCAGCGGCAGACAGCAGTGACCGAACGAGTCACCGCTTCCACAAGGGCAGGGGGCATCGGAACGCACCGTGACAGTCTGCCTTACTTGACGGGTGTCAAGTAAGGTCGATGGCATGCTCGCGCTCGCCGATGTGCTCCCCGACGCTCCGACCACCACCGACGCCGCGCTGGCGCTGTTCGACTCACTTCCCGCCGCCGACACCGAGTCGATGATCGGAACCTGGCACGGCGCCGAGGTACCGACCGCGCATCAGCTCGACGGCATGCTCGCCGCCAGCGGCTGGTGGGGCAAACAGTTCCGCGATGCCGAGACGGTACACCCGCTGCTGTTCCCCACCTCCGACGGCAGCGCGCTGTGGCCGCTGAACCCCGCCCTGGCGTTCGGCGGACTCGGGCTCGCCACCAAGGTTCCGGCCCTCAAGCGACGCAACTTCGCTGCCACCATCTCCGCGTTCCGCCCGGTGCTGGCGGCACACGGCCCCAAAGCTAGGTTGCGCACCACCCGCTACCGCGGCGTGGACACCGCGACGATGATCTACGACCAGTTGCCGATCAACGACGTATTCCGCAGGCTTGACGCGCGAACCGTTCTCGGCGCGATGGATCTGCGCGGCAGCAAGAGGCCCTACTTCTTCGTGCTACACCGCGACGAATCGCTACCGGTCGGATAGCTCGCCGGCCGCCCAGCCGGCCAGCTCACCGATCAACTCGCGCCGGTTCGGCGCGTCCGGATCATCGGTCGCAGAACGCGTCATGATCGACAGCAGCAGTTGCTGCCCGTCGGGCCCGTAGGCGACCCCGACATCGTTGGCCGCGCCGTAGCCGCCGCTGCCGGTCTTGTCCGCCGTCGCCCAGCCGGGCAGACCCGCACGCATGTTGGAGGTCTCGTTGGCCCGCATCCACTCCCCCAGCAGCTCCCGGGTTGGCGGGTTCAGAACGTCACCGGTCAGCGCGGCCCGGAAACCGATGCCCAGCGCCAGCGGGGTACTGGTGTCACGAGGATCTCCCGGGACCGCCGAGTTCAGCTCGGTCTCCCAGCGGTCCAGCCGTGATTCCTCATCGCCGAGCATGCGGGCGAACTCGGTGATCGCCGACGGGCCTCCAAGCACCCGCAGCAATGCGTTGGCCGCGCTGTTGTCACTCTGCTGAAGAACCGCCTGACAGAGCACCTCAATCGTAACGGGTTGCCCAACCAGGGGTTCGGTGACCGGCGAATACGTCACCAGCTGCGCAGGTGTGATCGTCACGGTGTCGGCCAAGGCCAGCTGGCCCCGGTCGGCACGAAGTAGCACCGCCGCTGCCGCGTAGCCCTTGAACGTCGAACACATCGCGAAGCGGTCCTTGGCGCGATGCGCCAGCCACCGCCCGGAGGGCAGATCCACCGCCCACAGCCCCACAATGACGCCCTCGCGGCGCTCGAGCTCCTCGACCCAGTTGTCGGTAGGCGGCACTGGCTGCTCGGAAGATCCCGGATCGACCGGCCGGATCGGTGACGCGCACGCCGCGAGCGCCGTCAGCGACAGGCCGCCGGCCAACAACCTCCGACGTGACAACGACGACCGCGACAGCCGCATCAACCGCCGATGGTCTGCAGCGGTCTCGGCAACGACCTCTTGGAGCGCACCGGCCCCAACACCGCCGCCCCGAACGGACGCGTCAGCAGTTGCCGGGCAATAGCATTGACCTCTTCGAGGGTTACGTCGTCGATCTTGGACAGGGTTTCGGCGATGCTTCGATGCGTGCCGTAGTTGAGTTCACTACGTCCGATGCGGTGCATCCGCGAGCCCGAATCCTCCAGGCCCAGTACCAAACCGCCGCGCAGCGAACCCTTCGCGATGCGACACTCCTCGGCGGTGATGCCGTCGCGCGCCACGTCGGCCAGGACATCTGTGGTCACCCGCACCACCTCGTCGAACCGCTCGGGTAGGCAGCCGGCGTAGATGGACAGAGCACCGCTGTCGGCGAACGTGTCCACCGTGGAATACACCGAGTACGCCAACCCACGGGCCTCTCGGATCTGTTGAAACAGCCGTGAACTCAGACCACCACCGAGCGCGGTGTTGAGCACCGACAGCGCCCAGCGATGCTCCCAGTACCTACCCGGAGTGCGCACCCCCAAAGACAGATGGGTTTGTTCGGCATCACGCTTGATCAGCTGCAGCGACGGGCGGCCCGGCACCCGCCCCGCACCCTTACGCGGTGGCACCGGCTCGCGTCCCCGCACCAGCCGGGCGCCGAAATGCTCCCGCACCAACGCCACAACCTCGTCGTGGTCAACGTTTCCCGCGACCGCCACGACCATCCGGTCCGGGGTGTAGCGACGCTGGTGAAATGAGTGCAGCTGGTCTCTGGTCATCGCCGAGATCGACTCCACGCTGCCGATCACGGGCCGTCCCACGGGGTGCTCACCGAACATCGCCGAGAGGAACACATCACCGAGGGTGTCTTCGGGATCGTCGTCGCGCATGGCGATCTCTTCGAGCACCACGTCACGCTCGACCTCGACGTCGTCGGCAGCGCAGCGTCCCTTGAGAACGACATCGGCAACCAGATCCACCGCGAGCTCGAGGTCGGAGTCGAGCACATGAGCGTAGTAGCAGGTGTGCTCCCTGGCGGTGAACGCGTTCAACTCGCCACCGATCGCGTCAACTGCCTGCGCGATCTGCACCGCGGTCCGCGTCGGGGTCGACTTGAACAGCAGGTGCTCCAGGAAGTGGGCCGCACCGGCGACGGTGCGACCTTCATCCCTGGAACCCACACCGACCCAAACTCCGACCGACGCGGAATGCACGGACGGGATGTGCTCGGTGACCACACGCAGGCCACCGGGCAACTCCGTACGGCGCACCGAGGTGGCCGTTTCGTCGCTGCGCCGCCCGCGGCGCAGCGACCCCGACTCAGCTGCTGGCGGTCGCGGCATCAACAGGAACGTCAGCGGGGCTGTCCGCCTTCTCCGAATCCTCATCGACGAGAACCAGCGAGATCTTGCCGCGGTTGTCGATATCGGCGATCTCGACCCGGAGCTTGTCGCCAACCTTGGCGACGTCCTCGACCTTGGCAATGCGCTTACCACGGCCCAGCTTCGAAATGTGCACCAGCCCGTCGCGGCCCGGCAGCAACGAGACGAACGCGCCAAAGTCGGTGGTCTTGACCACGGTTCCGAGGAACCGCTCGCCGACCTTGGGCAACTGCGGGTTGGCGATCGCGTTGATCTTGTCGATCGCGGCCTGAGCCGAAAGCCCGTCGGCGGCACCGACGAACACCGTGCCATCGTCCTCGATCGAGATCTGGGCTCCGGTCTCCTCGGTGATCGAGTTGATCATCTTGCCCTT
>CAZLTV010000030.1:0-32641 GCA_964562545.1 uncultured Mycobacterium sp.
CCGCTGATGCGAACCCGGTCGGTGCCGTCGTCGGACAGGGTGAGGGAGTCGATCCGCAGGGTGGCGTCGGGGTTGGCGTAGCGGGCTCCGCCGATTTCGTAGAGCAGCTGGGCGGTGACGGTGCCGGCGGTGACCGCGCCTCCGGTGTCCGGATGCTTGGTGATCACCGACGAGCCGTCGTCGTCGATCTCCGCGATCGGGAAGCCGGGGCGGGTCAACGCTGTCAGGTCGGGAAAGTCCTGAGCGAAGAACGAGTAGTTGCCGCCAGTGGCTTGGGTGCCGCATTCGATGACGTGGCCCGCGGCTAATGCCCCCGCGATGCGGTGGTGATCGTCGCGGTTCCAACCGAAGTGCGCAGCGGCGGGGCCGACGACGACCGAGGCGTCGGTGACTCGGCCGGTGACCACGATGTCGGCGCCGTTGCGCAGGCAGTCGACGATGCCCCAGGCGCCGAGATAGGCGTTGGCGGTCAGGGGACTTCCCAGCCCCAACGCGTCGGCGCGGGATAGCAGGTCGTCGCCTTCGACGTGGGCCACGGCAATGGTGACGCCGAGTCTGTCGCCCAGTGCGCGGATGGCGTCGGCCAGTCCCGCTGGGTTGAGGCCTCCAGCATTGGTGACGATGCGCACTCTGTGGTCGACAGCGAGTCCCAGGCATTCTTCGAGCTGGCGCAGAAAGGTTCTGGCATAGCCGCGTTCGGGGTTTTTCATGCGGTCGCGACCGAGGATAAGCATGGTCAGCTCGGCGAGGTAATCGCCGGTCAGGTAGTCGAGTTGACCACCGGAAAGCATCTCGTGCATAGCGGATAGGCGGTCACCGTAAAAGCCCGAACAGTTTCCGATGCGGACCGGTGACGTCACGCGTTCTCCCTCGTGGAAATACGGGCCGGAATAGTTAACCCAACCAACCGGTAGGTTACTGCGTACCGTCGGTATTACGTCAACCCCCCGAGCGGGGGGTTAGTCCATACTTATCCGTGAAGCGAAGCCAGACCTGCGCTGACCTGCGCACTGCCGGTAGTGATGACTTAGAGCGCGGAGTCTGCTCCTGTTGTAAGCTGCTGCCGCGCGGCAGACAATTTAGGTGCACAGGACAGTTCCGTCAGAAATGGCGAAGCTGAGGCTGTGTGCGGCTAAGTTGGGGGCAGCGCAGTGCCGGTCCGCGCCATTCGGGGAATTCATTATCTTCTCGAGCGCGTGGCTGCCGGTGTAAGACGAAGTCTGGCCGGTCTGGAGAGAGAGTGATGCGAATGGCGAACCACCGCACAGCACCAATTCTGGCGGCGGGAGCCCTTGCCGCCGCATTGATGTCCGCCGCAGCCGCGGGGGCCAATGTTCCGAGTAGCGGCTTCAGTGCCGCCCCGGTGGCACCGCTGCCACAATACTCGCCCTTCTGCGACTTGGGCATGTACTGCGATGACGAGCCGATGGGCCTCGTCACGAACCCCCGCAGCCAGCGGAGCCAACCAACCTACGGCGGCGGTCCGCTGACGCCGACTAGCCCCAACAACTGAGTGAATCCCTGAGGCCCGAGATGATTACTCGAACACATAGAGGAGTGGGAATGTCCTTCGTCGTCCGTACTGCAAGCATTGCTGCGATCGCCGGTGCGGCGTTGCTGGGCAGCACTGCAACTTCGGCCGCGCAGCCGGCCCCGCCGAACTGCTCGCTGGCCGATATGTCCGGGGTGCTGTCGGGTGTCTCTGCCGCGATGTCTGCCTACCTGTTCACCCATCCGGATGTGAACACCTCCCTGTCGGGCATGAAGGACATGACCAAGGAGGAGCGCGGCGAATACATGGATAGCTACATGAGCACCAACCCCACGGTGCAGGCCGAACTGCAGGGTATTCGTCAGCCCCTGGTCGACTTCCGTGCGCGGTGCGGCATGGAGCCCGTGAATATGGTCGGTGCCGGCTAGCCAACCAGTCACCCCGGTCGCGGTCGAGAGGTTCGACCGGTCCGGTTGCCAGAGCCATTGTCGTCAGCGTCGACGGCAATGGCTTTCGGCTTTTTGCCCGGAGTTTGGAGCCCGGCCAGCTCACCGGTTATTCTGATGAACAATTGCCGGCGTCCGGTTGGTTCCAGGCTTGCCGCAGTACCACCCCTACAGAGGAGAGCTTGATCATGGCTGTGCCCAAGCGCAGGATGTCGCGCGCGAACACCCGTAGCCGCCGCGCGCAGTGGAAGGCCACTCCGGCAGGCCTGGTCAGCGTGACCGTGGCAGGTCAGCAGCACAAGGTTCCGCGGCGTCTGTTGAAGGCCGCCCGTCTGGGATTGATCGACCTCGATCGCCGTTAACTCTCCGGCGCGCCTCTCAGGTCACTCTTAGTCAGGGGGTTGACACTGTGGCAGTGCGCATACTTGTCGTTGACGACGATCGCGCCGTGCGCGAGTCCCTCCGAAGGTCGCTTTCGTTCAACGGGTATTCGGTCGAACTGGCTCAAGACGGCCGTGAGGCACTCGATCTGATCGCCAGCGATCGGCCGGATGCCGTGGTCTTGGATGTGATGATGCCTCGGGTCGATGGGCTTGAGGTGTGTCGACAGCTCCGAAGCACCGGTGATGATCTCCCTATTTTGGTGCTGACCGCGCGCGACTCGGTGTCCGAGCGGGTGGCCGGTCTGGATGCCGGCGCCGATGACTACCTACCCAAGCCGTTCGCGTTGGAGGAGTTGCTGGCGCGGATGCGCGCGTTGCTGCGTCGCACCAGCCCAGATGACGGCGTCGAGTCGGTGGCCCTGACATTCGCCGATCTCACCCTTGATCCGTCGACGCGCGAAGTGACCCGCGGAAGTCGGCAGATCAGTCTCACGCGCACCGAGTTCGCGCTGTTGGAGATGCTGATCGCCAACCCGCGCCGGGTGCTGACCCGAAGCCGTATTTTGGAAGAGGTCTGGGGTTTTGACTTTCCGACCTCAGGCAACGCCCTTGAGGTGTACGTCGGCTATCTACGGCGTAAGACCGAGGCTGAGGGTGAGTCGCGGCTTATTCATACCGTGCGGGGCGTGGGCTACGTGCTCCGGGAGACGCCGCCGTGACGAACGGCCAACCGACTCCGTCCTGGGCAGGTGTTCCGGCGGCGCCGGTGCCTGTCGCCAGCTCGGTGTCGCTGCGGTGGCGGGTCATGCTGCTTGCGATGTCCATGGTTGTGATGGCTGTCGTTCTGATGGCCGTCGCGGTTTACGCGGTGGTTTCGCGTGCGCTCTACGACGACCTCGACACCCAACTGCAGAGTCGGGCCAAACTACTCATCGAGAGTGGCTCGCTGGAGGCAGACCCGGGTAAGGCGATCGAAGGCACCGCATACTCCGATGTCAACGCGATGCTCGTGATCCCGGGCCGCACCATCTATACGGCGAACCAGGAGGGGCAGACGCTGCCGCTGGGCGGCCCCGAGAAGGATGTCGTCGACGGAAAACTGTTGATGTCGTTGCGCACGGCGAACCATCAGCGGGTGCTGGCGGTGAGTCTGACCAACGGCAGCACGTTGTTGATCTCCAAGAGCCTGGCTCCCACCGGGGAGGTGCTCAAGCGGTTGGGCACAGTGCTGTTGATCGTCGGTGGAATCGGTGTAGCCGTGGCCGCCATCGCCGGGGGAATGGTCGCCAGTGCCGGACTGCGCCCGGTGGCGCGGTTGACTCAGGCCGCCGAACGGGTGGCGCGCACCGATGATCTGCGTCCGATACCCGTGTCCGGCAACGATGAACTCGCCCGCCTGACCGAGGCTTTCAACATGATGTTGCGCGCGCTGGCAGAGTCGAGGGAACGCCAGGCGCGGTTGGTTACCGATGCCGGGCACGAGCTGCGGACCCCGTTGACGTCGCTGCGCACCAACGTTGAGCTGCTCATGGTGTCGATGGAGCCTGGCCGGCCGCGGCTGCCCGAGGAGGAGATGGCCGGGCTGCGGGCCGACGTCCTCGGACAGATCGAGGAGTTGTCCACGCTGGTCGGTGATCTGGTGGACCTGACCCGAGAGGACGCCGGCGGCGTCATCCACGAGACGGTCGAGATGACTGAGGTGATCGATCGTTCACTCGAACGTGTTCGTCGACGTCGCAACGATATCGAGTTCGACGTGACGGCCAGTCCCTGGCAGGTTTACGGCGATGCGGCAGGCCTGGCTCGTGCTGTCTTGAATCTGCTCGACAACGCCGCGAAATGGAGCCCACCCGGCGGCCGGGTGGAGGTCAGCCTCGGGCAGGTCGATCCGCTGCACGCCGAACTTGTTGTCGCCGATCATGGACCGGGAATTCCGCCGCAGGAACGAGGTCTGGTCTTCGAACGCTTCTTTCGGTCCACCTCTGCCAGGGCGATGCCTGGTTCGGGGCTGGGCCTGGCGATCGTCAAGCAGGTTGTGCTCAAGCATGGCGGTTCGCTATGGGTGGAGGACACCGTGGCGGGCGGGCAGCCGCCGGGCGCCTCGATGCATATCGTTCTTCCTGGCCGGCCATCGCTCGTCGATACCGAAATGTCACCTGGTCAAGTGACGACACGCGGCATCTGAACATCTGCGTGAGCGGTGTCACCAGTGAGGATGGTGGGGCAGAAGTTTAGGGGTGTGCCGAATGTTCTCTAAGTCGATTCTCAGCAGGACAGGGCACTTTGGACGTACCCCCCTCGTTTATCCAGGCGAGGACACCTACTTCAGGAAGAGCATCGCAGCGACATGACCAACCACCCGAGGTACCCGCAGAACCCGCGTCCGGGTCATGGCTCCGGTATGCACGGGCAGGTCGGGCCGCGACAGCAATACGACTGGCGCTACGCCACCGAGCAGCAGCGGCAAGCGTTTCGGGCTCCTTACGATCCCTACCCGGGCGCTCCGATGCATCCGGGGTCGGGCCAGTACCAACGGCCCGGTCAGCCCACCGCTCCGCGACGGGGTCGCAAGCGCTCGCGCACAACGGGTCTGGTGACCGGCGCAGTTGCTCTGGCGATTGTCTCCGCCGGTGTCGGCGGGGGCGTGGCGACGCTGGTGCATCCCGACCACAGCGTCGGCGCCATTAGCACCGTCGGCGCTGCGCCGAGTGTGCCCGCAGCCAGCCTGCCTGTTGGCTCGGTCGAAGAGGTGGCCGCCAAGGTGGTCCCCAGCGTGGTCAAGTTAGAGGTCGACCACGGCCGCCAGGCCGAAGAGGGTTCGGGCGTGATCCTGTCCACCGACGGGTTGATCCTGACCAACAACCATGTGGTCGCGAGTGCGCAGGAGGCCTCCGCCGCGGACACGAAGGTGACCTTCGCCGACGGCAGCACCGCTTCCTTCACCGTCGTCGGCACCGACCCCAGCAGTGATATCGCGGTGGTCCGGGCCGAAAACGTCTCGGATCTGACGCCGATCACAGTGGGCCGTTCGGCGGAACTGCGTGTGGGCCAGGATGTCGTGGCCATCGGCTCGCCGCTCGGTTTGGAGGGCACGGTGACGACTGGCATCGTCAGCGCTCTGAACCGGCCCGTGGCCGCGGGCGGCGATGCGCGGAATCAGAACACCGTGCTCGATGCGATCCAGACCGACGCGGCCATCAACCCGGGGAACTCCGGCGGGGCGTTGGTCAACATGAACGGTGAGCTCGTCGGTGTGAACTCCGCGATTGCCACGCTGGGCGCTGACGCCGGAGGCGCGCAGGGCGGCTCGATCGGGTTGGGCTTCGCGATCCCGGTCGATCAGGCCAAGCGGATCGCCGACGAACTGATCCAGACGGGGACGGCGTCGCGCGCGTCGCTGGGTGTTCAGGTGGGCAACGAAGCCGGAGTGGACGGCGCCAAGATTGTCGATGTCACCGCTGGCGGCGCTGCCTCGGCGGCGGGTCTGCCAAGTGGTGTCGTGGTGACCAAGCTCGACGACCGGGTGATCGGAAGCGCCGACGCTTTGGTGGCGGCGGTTCGTTCGAAGGCGCCCGGCGACACGGTGACGCTGACCTACGTCGATCCCACCGGTCGACCGCAGACCACGGAGGTCACGCTGGGTAGGGCCGGGCAGTGAGAATGTCGGCCGCCCCCTCCGGTCCGGTGCTGCGTGTGGCCGCGCCGCGGTCTGCACTGACATATACGGTTGAGCCCATGGAACAGCCTAATTCGTTGGTCGGCCGGGCTCTGGTCGTCGTTGTCGATGACCGCACCGCACACGGCGACGAGCAAGACCACAGCGGTCCTCTGGTCACAGAACTGCTCGGGGAAGCCGGACTTGTGGTCGATGGCGTGGTTGTCGTCTCCTCGGATGAGGTCGAGATCCGCAACGCACTCAATACCGCGGTGATCGGCGGTGTCGATCTTGTGGTGTCGGTTGGCGGGACAGGAGTGACCCCCCGGGATGTGACCCCGGAGGCGACCCGCGACCTTCTCGATCGGGAATTGTTGGGGATTTCTGAGGCGCTGCGCGCATCCGGGTTGTCCGCGGGAATCGTCGACGCGGGCGTCTCGCGTGGATTGGCGGGCGTCTCTGGTAGCACGCTGGTCGTGAATCTCGCCGGCTCGCGGGCGGCGGTACGGGACGGTATGGCCACCCTGGGGCCGCTGGCCGCTCAGGTCATCGCGCAGCTATCCAGTTTGGAGATCTAACAGAGTAGCGCCCGCCGAGGGTAACGTGGGAGGAAGCCGGATCGGCTTCCTCCCACAAGCTTTTTGGGGAATTCCTAACCGAAGTCCAGCCTGGGGTGTTACGACCAAGTGAACATCTGGGGCTACGGAAAAGTGATCTTAGTCACACGAAAAGGGGCCAGTGACTCGTCCGCCGAAGCGGTCACGGATCGCAGTTAACAACATCTTCGGCGACGCGCTTTCCGAAGCGTCGTCGGATGAACGCGATCCTCGCGATCCCGAGGAGCGAGAGGATCGTGATCGGTGGCTGCGTGACAACGTTCCACCCCACCACGACTGACCTGTGCTTTCGCAACGATCCCAGTAGGTACCCCCAGTAACACTGGTTGCCCCGATTTCGAATAGTCAGGTGCGGGGTCAAGATCAGTGACGGATTCTCCGGCCACCCCCGTCGCCGTGAGAGGGGGTGAGATCGATCCGGCGGGGAGTTCTCAGCAAACGATGCGCATCTTGTGGAGTTCTCCGACACCACAACCTCCACGCGTTGCCGGTCAGATGCCTCCCCGTTATGTTCCTCGTGTCAACGATGAGTTATTCGTGAGAAGGACATGTGGGTTTTTTAATTCCACTCACATGTTCGCCTTGCGAAGTGTGTGGTGTAGCGGTACAAGCCAGGCACGAACAACTCGGTGCCCCGCCCGGGGGTTCCGAATTACATATTTAGGGAGATCATGAAGGCAATCAGTCGGGTGCTGATCGCGATGGTGGCGTCCATCGCGGCTTTGTTCGTGAGCACTGGCACCTCTAACGCTGGACTGGACAATGAGCTGAGCTTGGTCGACGGCCAGGGCAACACCTTGACGATCCAGCAGTGGGACACGTTCCTTAATGGCGTCTTCCCGCTGGACCGCAACCGCCTGACCCGTGAGTGGTTCCACTCCGGTCGCGCCGTCTACATCGTCGCGGGCGAGGGTGCAGAGGACTTCGAGGGCACGCTGGAGCTGGGTTACCAGGTCGGCTTCCCCTGGTCGCTGGGTGTGGGCATCAACTTCAGCTACACCACCCCCAACATCGCGTTCGACGGCTGGGGCTTCGACGCTGATCCCGCTCTGCCCGGTGCAGGGCTGGTGGACAGCATCGTGACGCCGCCGCTGTTCCCCGGTGTGTCGATCTCGGCTGACCTGGGCAACGGCCCGGGTATCCAGGAGGTCGCCACCTTCTCCGTCGACGTCGCAGGACCCGGCGGTGCGGTTGCGGTGTCCAACGCTCACGGCACGGTGACCGGCGCGGCCGGCGGTGTGCTGCTGCGTCCGTTCGCTCGCTTGATCTCGTCGACCGGTGACAGCGTCACCACCTACGGCGAGCCCTGGAACATGAACTGACACCTCGGTTCTCAGAGAATCGGCCCCCGGCGATCGCCGGGGGCCGATTTCGTTTCGGGTAGATCCAGTCGGTTCCTTCGGGTAGATCCAGTCGGCGCCGACTCAGTCAGAGCCGGAGTTTCCAGATTTTTCGGTGCCCGAATGCCGTCCGGACGGATCTGCGAGCTTGGCCGCTGCTTCGCCGTCGGCGCCGTCGCGCAGCAGATTCCGGATCTCGGTCAGCAGCGTCAGCTCGGTCTCGGCCGCTTCCACCTTGACGTCCCGTTCCTTAATCTTCTTGAACGGCACCACGATGACGAAGTAGATCACCGCGGCCACGATGACGAAGTTGATCGCCGCTGACAGCACCGCGTTGAGATTGACGAATTGGTCTCCGCCCAGCGGGATCTTCAGGATGCCGTACTCCGCTTGCGGGTCGGCCCCCACCCGATTGACGAGTGGCTGCACGACGTTGTCGGTGAACGCAGTCACCAGTCCGGTGAACGCAGCGCCGACGACCACCGCGACGGCCAGGTCGATGACGTTTCCACGGGAGAGGAACTCCTTAAACCCCTTCAGCATGGCGGGCACCCTTTCTGATTCAGTGTCTGGCCAGGTCGAATGCCAGGTCACCAGAACGGTAGCGCCTTGACCGGCTCAGGTCGTCGGTCATAGCCCGCGCCGCGCAACCTGTGAGGTTTCCCCCGGAGCCAGCAGAGGTCGCTGTCGTGCAGGGCGGTGTGCGGGGTCGACTGCCTAGCATCGAATGTGCAGGGGGTTCGGTGGTTGGCTGAACAGGCAGGAGCGTTTCGTGGCTCAGGACAAACGGTGGGTGCTAACGGCGATCGGCGCGACGGTGATTGGTGTCAGTGCATCAATGCTCGTCAGCCCTGCGGCCTGGGCGGACAACCTGGAGGCCGATCCGGCCACGCCATCGGCCGGTCCGGTTGCCGCCGGCGGTATCCGGCCAGACGCGGTCCAGGGTGACCTTCGCGAGTCCGGGGACCAAGGGGTGGTTCGCAATTCGATGAAGGCAGTGCCCGGTACCAAGGCGACCCCGCAGATTTCCGACTTGGCCGCCACGGACGACTGGAACTGCCTCGAGGACTGGAGCGACCACTGCTAGTTCGGTAAACCCGTTCTGAACTGGGCGATTGCCGCGGTGAGCCCGACTGATCTTGTCGGGCGTGGCGAACGTCTCACTGCTAGGCTGTAGAGGCCTGCAAGCATGGAGATCTTGTATCTCCTCAATCAAAGGGGAACGCTGATGGCTGCTCACGCCAAAGCCCTCACTCGCGGTTCGAAGAAGCTAGGCCTCGTGGGCCTGGGTTCCTTCGCGATCGCCGCCGCTGCCGTCGGTCTCGGCAGTGGCACGGCCAGCGCCGACATCGATGAAATCGGCCCGAGCCCGACCGTCACGAGCCGTCAGGCTTCGACGTACGCGGTTGTCCGCATCAACGACTACGGCGTTGCGCGCAGCGTTTCCGAAGCGCGCCTCGCCGATGCCGGTGTGATCAACGCGTTCGGCGACGTCCGCGACACCACACACGCGGTGGTCGGCGGTAGGGCGGCGGCCTTCGAAGGTGCCTACCCGGTGGGACCTCCCATCGGCGACTGGTGATCTGACTGGTTTCCGCTGCCGCCTCCGGTTCTCCGGAGGCGGCAGTTTTTTTGTGCTCGGTTTCAGTGCAGGGTGAGGCCGATGGCCTGGACGAGCGCAGCCGCAGCGACGGTTCGCGCTTCGGGGGCGGGTAGCGCGACAAGCGCAACGCGAGCATGAGAGCCGGATGCGATCCCTGTCGTCTTGGCCGACACCAGCACCACGATGGCGCCCGTCGCTATGAGTCGGGCCTGGGCGCCGGAATCGTGTGGGGCGGCCACAATATCGACCACGTCGCCGGGTCTCAGCAGCTCCAGCACCGCGGCGTCGGCCAGTGTCAACGGCACGATTCGCGCATCGGGCCCGACGATGGACTCGGCGAGTCGCGGTCCGAGCAGGCGGACGTCGGTGAGGATTTCGCCGCGGCGAACGGGTCCCGCCAGGGTTGCCCCGACAACCGCGTCGAGATCACCCGATGATCCATCAGGAACTGTTGTCGAGATACGGTTTTCGAGCTTCACGTCGTCGAAGGCGAGTTCGGTGCCCGGGCTCAGGTCGCGGGTAGCGACGACGACATCGGTTCGGTCGCCGCGAGGATCATCCCGCAACGCGGCAACGGCAGCGAGAACTACCAGGGCTGCGGCCACTGCGCGGCGGGCGGCGGCGGTGCGCGACCAATCAGGGCGCAGCAGCCGATTCAACCGGCTCAATGGCGACGGGTTCAGCGAATCCCCCATGCGAGCACGCTAAAACGCGCGATGGCACGCAGTCTGCCCCGAATCGAGGGGCTGTGGATAACGCGTTGTCAGCTGGAAGCGGCCGCCGCCGGGGCCGACGAGCTGCTCGCAGAACCGCTCGACGCACTGGACGTGTCCGAGGAACTGGACTTGGTCGGCGAACTGCCCGACGAGCTCGTCGACGAGGACTCCGAGCTGCTGGAGCTACTCGAGCTGCTAGAGCTCTTCTTCTTGTTCTCGGCCTCGCGGCTGTCGGTGCGGTAGAACCCGCTGCCCTTGAAGACCACACCTACCTTGCCGAACAGCTTGCGCAGTCGGCCGTTGCACTGCGGGCATTCCGTCAGCGCATCGTCGGTGAACGCCTGCACCTGGTCGAACTTGTTGTCGCATTCAGTGCATGCATAGGAATACGTAGGCACGAAAACCTCCGAGACTGTCAAACTTGTTAGCACTCTACCTGCCTAAGTGCTAGAACCGCCAGGCGGGTCGCCTCATTCCCCAAGCTGCACGAGTCCGCGGCGCGGTGTCAGAGCATGTGTCATCGGCACGTCGTGGGGTTCGGCGGGCAGTTGATCGACCAGCTCGTCGTCGCGAACCACCGCGACCAACGATGCGCCCGCCGCGGCGAGCTCGAGGCTGCGGTCGTAGAAACCCGCGCCGCGGCCCAACCGCACGCCGCGACGGTCGACGGCCAGTGCGGGAATCAGGACCACGGAGGCTCGGCGTACCGCGTCGGGCGGCTGCCATGGCGGGGCGGGTTCGAGCAGGCCGAACGGGGCTTTTACCAGCTCACCCGGTCGATATCGGCCCCATTGCAGCGGCAGCGGAGTGTCCTCAAGGCTGCGGCGCGCCACCGGGAGCAGGACCTCGACCCCGTGGTCGGCCAGCGCGTCGACCAGCGCCAGCGATCCGGGTTCGGAACCCACCGGGACGTAGGCGCAGACCGTCGCGCTGGTTGGGGCCAGCGCGCGTGCGTGCTGGGTGAGGTCGTCCGCTTCGTCCTCGCGTGCCTGTGCACTCAGCGACCGGCGGGCAGTCAGGATTCTGCTGCGTACCTGTGATTTCGCGTCTTGCACCGTGTAGTCCTCGGCAGGTCGGGTAAGGAAGAGAACAACCAACGCAGAGAGGTTAGTGTGTGAACGATGAATCGGCCTGAAGTTTCTATTCCGCACACCGCGGTGGTGCCTGCCGCGGGATTGGGAACTCGTTTTCTTCCCGCCACCAAGACTGTGCCCAAAGAGTTGCTGCCGGTTGTCGACACGCCGGGCATCGAGCTGGTCGCCGCCGAGGCTGCCGAAGCCGGCGCCGAGAGGCTGATAGTCATCACCTCCGAGGGCAAAGACGGCGTGGTGGCGCATTTTGTCGAAGACCTCGTACTCGAGGGGACGTTGGAAGCGCGTGGCAAGCATCTGATGCTCGAAAAGGTGCGCCGCGCGCCCGCACTGATCAAGGTGGAGTCGGTCGTTCAGGCCGAACCACTTGGTCTGGGCCACGCGATCAGTTGCGTCGAGCCGAGCCTGGCGCCCGACGAGGATGCGATCGCCGTGCTGCTGCCCGACGACCTGGTGCTGCCCACCGGGGTGCTGGAAACCATGTCCAAGGTGCGGGCCAAGCGTGGGGGATCGGTGCTGTGCGCGATCGAGGTCGCCCCGGAAGACATCAGTGCCTACGGCGTGTTCGACGTCGAAACCGTCCCCGATGCGGCTAACCCCAACGTCTTGAAGGTCAAGGGGATGGTCGAAAAGCCCAAGGCCGAGGACGCGCCGTCGCTGTTCGCCGCGGCCGGACGCTACGTGCTCGATCGGGCCATTTTCGACGCATTGCGCAGGATTCCGCGTGGCGCGGGCAACGAATTGCAGCTCACCGACGCGATCGCGTTGCTGATCGAAGAGGGTCACCCGGTGCATGTGGTGGTGCACCGCGGATCTCGACACGATCTGGGAAATCCCGGTGGCTACCTGAAGGCTGCGGTTGACTTTGCGTTGGAACGAGACGACTACGGGCCAGAACTGCGCCGGTGGTTGATCGAGCGGCTGGGGCTCGCACCCGCGGCGACTTTGCAGTAGCGGTTGCTTCGCCGAGCGCATGCGCATGCCGCCGGTCGGCGCCGGCTGGGTGTTCTGACGGAGAAAGGCATGTTTTGCGTTCGGTGGAGGAGCAGCAGGCTCGGGTAGCGTCGGCCGCGGTGGCACCACGTCCGGTGCGGGTGGCCATCGCGGAAGCACAGGGCCTGATGTGTGCCGAAGAGGTGGTGACCGAGCACCCGATGCCCGGTTTCGACCAGGCGGCGATCGACGGCTACGCGGTGCGCAGCGTCGACGTGCTCGGCACCGCTGGTTCGTCTGACGATGACGAGGACGACGCGGGCGGCGCGTTGGACAACGGCGACATCAGCCTTCCGGTGATGGGCCTGATCGAGGCCGGTGAACGCACGCCGAGTCGGCTGCAACCGCGGCAGGCAGCGCGGATCCAGACCGGCGCGCCGATGCCGACACTTGCCGACGCGGTGCTGCCGTTGCGCTGGACCGACGGCGGCGAGTCGCGCGTGCGGGTGATGCGCGGGGTGCGGTCCGGGGCGTACGTGCGTCGCACGGGAGATGATGTTCAGCCAGGGGATGTGGCCGTGCGGGCCGGGACGATTATCGGAGCGGCGCAGGTGGGTCTGCTGGCGGCGGTCGGCCGGGAACGCGTGCTGGTGCATCCGCGGCCGCGGCTGTCGGTGATGTGTGTGGGTGGTGAGCTCGTCGACATCAGTCGGACCCCGGGAAATGGGCAGGTCTACGACGTCAACTCGTATGCGTTGGCCGCGGCCGGGCGTGACGCCGGGGCCGAGGTCAACCGGGTGGGCATTGTTTCGACCGAACCCAAACAGCTGCGCGAGACGGTCGAGGGCCAGCTAAACCGGGCGGAGGTCGTGGTGATCGCCGGTGCTGTAGGTGGCGCGGCCGCCGAAGGAGTGCGCTCGGTGCTCAGTGAGCTCGGCGATATGGAGGTCGCCCGGATCGCGATGCACCCGGGATCGGTGCAGGGTTTCGGCCAGCTCGGCCCTGACGGCGTGCCGGTGTTTTTGCTACCGGCCAACCCGGTCAGCGCCCTGGTCGTGTTCGAGATCATGGTGCGTCCGCTGATCCGGCTGTCGCTGGGCAAGCGCCAGGCGATGCGGCGGGTTGTGCAGGCGCGGGCGTTGTCGCCGATCACGTCGGTGGCTGGCCGGAAGGGCTTTTTGCGGGGTCAGCTGATGCGGGACCAGGACACCGGTGAGTATCTGGTGCAGGCGCTCGGCGGGGCCCCGGGCGCTTCTTCACATCTGTTGGCGACCCTGGCCGAGGCGAACTGTTTGGTGGTGGTGCCTGGCGAGGCTGAGCAGATCCGCACGGGTGAGGTCGTCGATGTCGCGTTCTTGGCTCAGCGCGGCTGAGTCGGGATTCGGGCGGCTGTGATCAGCTTGTGGAGTTCGCGTTCGCAGCATCATCCGGGGTGGCCGTTGTCGGTTGGCCCGCTTCGGGTTGCGGCAGGTGTGGTCGGGCTGCGTCCGATTCGGCTGCGTGACGCCGCGCAGTGGAGTCGGGCTCGTCTGGCCGATCGCGCTCACCTGGAGCCCTGGGAGCCGATGACTGAGCTCAATTGGGAAGTCCGGCATTCTGTTTCGGCGTGGCCGTCGGTGTGTTCGGGGCTTCGTTCCGAAGCGCGACGGGGGCGGATGTTGCCGTACGCGATCGAGCTCGACGGCGAGTTCGTCGGTCAGATCACGGTCGGCAATGTGACCCATGGTGCGCTTCGCTCGGCGTGGATCGGCTATTGGGTGGCGAGCGCTTCCACCGGTGGTGGGGTGGCGACTGGCGCGCTTGCGCTGGGGTTGGATCATTGCTTCGGCCCGGTCGGGTTGCACCGGGTGGAGGCCACGGTGCGGCCCGAGAACGCGCCTAGCAGGGCAGTGCTGGCTAAGGCGGGGTTTCGCGAAGAGGGCCTGTTGAAGCGCTACCTCGAGGTCGACGGCGCCTGGCGCGATCATTTGTTGGTCGCGATGACGATCGAGGAGCTAGAAGGGTCGGTGGCTGCCTCGCTGGTGCATTCGGGTCGCGCCGCGTGGGCGTGAGCCTGACTCTTCGGCGCGCCCAATTGCGCGAGCAGACGCAAACTCGCGCTTTTGGGGCCCCATTTGTGCGAGTTTGCGTCTGCTCGGCACACAGGGCCTGTTGCTGATGTGACACATGTGACTCGTGGTGCTTGTATCGAACGAATTACAGGTGTGTAATTGACCTCGGCGCGCCGCTCACGGATGCGCTGGTCACGGACCTAGCCTGATGGGGAAAGGAGCAGGCTCAATGCCAAGCATCCCCCAATCTCTTCTTTGGATCTCACTCGTCGTGCTGTGGCTCTTCGTGCTGGTGCCCATGCTGATCAGCAAGCGTGACGCGGTCCGCCGCACCAGCGATGTCGCGTTGGCGACCCGCGTGCTCAACAGCGGCACCGTTCGACTGCGCCGCCGTGGTCCGGCGGCCGGGCATCGCAGCGATCCGCACTGGCAGCCCTCGAACGAGGACTCCGACGACCAGGCCGACGCCGGCGAGGCGCCGAGCCGCTCTGTGGTGATGGTGGCTGCCGAGCCGGCGACCGCGGACGGCGAGCCTGACTACCTCGACGTCGACATCGTTGAAGCTCCCGAAGAGTTGCCCGTCGCAGAACCGGCCGAAGAGTCGATGGCCCGTGCCGAGGCCAAAGCAGCCATCGAGCGCGATGAGTACGAGGAAGTCGACGACACCGAAGAAGTTGTCGAGCGCGACGACTACGACGAAGTCGACGAGGACGAGATCGCCGAAGACACCGAGGCCGCTGAGCGCGGCGAGGGCGACGAGTACGAATATGTCGACGACTCGTCGGGCCTGGAAGCGCCGTCGGAGTCCGATCCACGTCCCGCCGAGTCGGCCAGCGCCTCGCGCCGCCGCCGTCTCGAATCGAGTACCGCAGCCGCGGTGACGGCCCGCAAGTACCGCTTCCGGGCCAGAACCCTGACGGTGATGGGGGTGCTGCTGCTCACCAGCGCGATCGCAGCGTTCCTCTGGTCCTCGACGATGTGGTGGGTGTGCGGCTCGGTCGGTGTTGTCGCCGCGCTTTACCTGGCCTATCTGCGCCGCCAGACGCGCATCGAGGAACAGCTGCGGCGTCGCCGGGCCCAGCGGATGGCCCGCTCGCGCCTGGGCGTGGAGAACACCGCAGACCCCGAGTTCGACGTCACGCCGTCACGGTTGCGCAGGCCAGGGGCCGTCGTACTCGACATCGATGACGAAGACCCCGAGTTCGAACACCTCGAGCACGTCGCGTTCGCGCGCCACTTCGACCTGCCCCGCGCGGCCGGTCAGTAGGCCGCCACCTCGCGATTTCGGTCGGGGTCGGGGCGACTGGTAACCTGCTTAGCGGTATCAGGGGCTATGGCGCAGTTGGTAGCGCGACTCGTTCGCATCGAGTAGGTCAGGGGTTCGATTCCCCTTAGCTCCACAGAGAAATGGCAGGTCAGGCGACTGACCTGCCATTCCTGCTATCGGGCCGTCCGCAGTCCGTCCGCAGTAGATTTGATCGCCGCGTCGAGGCGGTCCGCAACGCCATCCAGATCCTCGTCGAACAGGTCCGCGCAGACGTCCAACGTCATCGGACGCCTTCGCGTGGCCGATCATCCGCTGCGCGGTCTTCACGTTCGCGCCGGCCGACACTGCCAGCGGCGCCGCCGTGTGGCGCAGGTCGTGCGGCGTGATCGTCGGGAACTCTGGTGTGCTCGCCGTGCCGGGAGTTGTCGCTGTCGCGGTGGCCGCGACCTCCTTGGCCCGCTGCGCCACCGCAGCCGCCTTGACCGCCGTCACCGCCTTGTCGAACACCCGCGCCCGCCAGTTCGAGTTGCGCAGCAGCCCGCCGCGCAGATCGGTGAACACCAGCTGCTCCCGGCTTCGGCCGACCATGAGCGCGGCCAACTCGTCGGCCAGCGCCGTGGGGAACGGCACCGATCGCCGCTCGTGTGTCTTCGGCGTCGACCACACCAGACCGCCCGACTCGGTGACCGACCGGGACACGTTGATGCGACGGCGCAGCATGTCGAAATCCTGAACCCGAAGCGCGGCCATCTCGCCCCACCGCAGGCCTGTGTAGGCCAGGAACCGGACCACCTCCGGGTTCCGCTCGACCGCACCGGCAAGCTCGGCGACCTGGGCGTGGCTGAGGTAGCCGCGGTCGGCGTGCTTGCGCTTGGGCAGCTTCACACCGTCGCAAGGGTTGCGCGGCACGCGGGCATCCTCGACGGCCGCGCCCATGATCTGCCGCAGCAGCCCGAACGCGTTCTCGATCGTCGGCACCCCCACCTCGTCGCCCACAAGCGCGGCGACCCATGCGCGCACCGCGGCGGTTTTCACATCGGCCACCGGGACGTCGGCCCACTTCTCTTCGACGCGTGATCCCCACGTGCTGCGTCGGGACTGCGCGGTCTTGGGCGCGATGTGTGCCTGCGATGCCGACCAGGATCGGTAGACATCGCCGACGGTGGCCCGGCCCGCCGCGGGCGCGACATAGGTGCCGGTGACGAACCTCGTCGTGACGTCGGTGTCGAGCCACTGCTGGGCGTCGGACTTTCGCGCGAAGCCTTTCGCGTGCTCGCGGCCGTCGTCGTCGACGTAGCGCGCTCTCCATCTCGCCCCTCGCCCGTGGTTGGCACTCGGCTCGGTCTTGGTGGTGCCGTCGGGTAGCCGGACGGTGCGGTTCCAGCGGTCCTCTATGCCTGTCCGCCGGTTGCGTTTGGTTGCCATGATGTCCCGCCTATCGTCCGCGTGTGTCGTTCGATAATCATGCAACGTTTGTGGTGCGAAGCCAACGTTCTTGTGCACCAATGGATCGACCGTCTGGTCAACGCAGGGCGTCGCCTATGACACTATCGAACGTTTACCGGGCGTGGCGACCGGAGCGATTTGCTATCCGATGTGCGCAACGCAATGGTGAACAACCGCGTCGCATCTTCGCACGTCAGGACGGTTGGGCGTAGGGGCGAAGCTCGGGGGATGGTTGCAGAGGTACCGCACCGTGGTGTTGTTGACACCGAAATCCGCTGTTAGACAGCGTCATATCGGTGTTCCATGTTGTCGTGGGTGTGTGTAATCGTGTGACGAGCCCTGACAGGGAACAGACCTACCGGATCGACGAGGAGACTGACATGCCCCCGCACCGCCCACTGGCAAACGATGCCGAGATTCTGAACACCGCCCAGGTATCCGCGTGGCTCGGTGTTCCGCCCGGAACCCTTCGTAATTGGCGCAGCCGCGGTGTCGGTCCGGCCTGTTTCCAGCTCTTGCGCGGCGGCCGCGTGGTTTATCGCCGCCGGGCCGTGGAGGCGTGGCTCGCGACACAGGAGGTGTCAACAAAGCGCGGCGGCGTCGATTAAGCGATGCGACACAACGTAACTGCACGCATCGACTAGTTAGGAGTCCGCCGCAATGGCCGACACCGAACGGCTCGGCGCTGAGGCCAAGCCGGATGCGCGAATGAGTGGCCCGCCGTTCGCCAAGATCGCGTGGCTTGGCGGAGTCCGGCGATGCACTGCGATACCAGCGGCGCAGCGGTTAGTGATCGAGCACATTGGCGACACGGCCGACAGGAACGGGCTACGCGCGCGGATGTCCACCGACCGGGTGATGGCCGAGCTGGGGGTCGAAAGGGATACGGTGCGGCGCGCTCCATCCGCTGCGGCACGACACGGCCTCTGGGCTGTCGTCAGCAAACCCCGCAGAGGAAGGCCACCGGCTGAGGGCGGGGCTGCGCGGGCTGCCGAATACCAACTGACCATGCCTGATAATGAGCGCTCCACAGCGCCAATTACCCCCAACAATGAGCGCTCCACAGCGCCAATTACTGATGATAAAGAGCGCAGCACAGCCACGAAATTGGCGCTCTACAGCCACGAAATTGGCGCTCTAGAGCGCCCCCCCTTCGGGTTCTTCTTCGGGTTCTTCTTCGGTAAAGAGCGCTGCGGCGCGCGCCCGCGAGCGCGAACCGACACCGCCCGAAGCGCGGCCGCCGGGCGACGACGCGGCGGCGCACAGGCCCGTATCCGACCTTGAACGCGATGGTGTGTCGGCGACGGCTAACACCGCGCCAGCTAACACCGCCGGTGGTGACGCCGACGCATTCTGGGCTGAGCCGGTCGCCAACGACGTCGAACGCGGCCTGTCCGAACCCGTCACCGCCTCCGCATCGCGGATCGTGCACACCACCCTCCGCATCGCGGATCGTGCACACCACCCTCCGCGCCGAATACCCGCCGACAGTGCTGACCGCGTTGCGCCTCAAGGCATCCGAACTGATGAACCGCGACGGCGTGTCCGGCGACGTGATGGCCGAGACGATCCGGCGGTGGGAGGCCAAGCCCGACGTCGGGCCGAACGCGCTGCCGATGTTCGTCGCCGAGGCGGTCAAGGCGCTGCTGGCACCCGCCGAACCGTCCGCCCAACGCTCCAAATCGACGGCTGGCTAGCCACCGGAATGTCCACACCCGGCGTCCGGCCCGGATCGCCCACCGCTAAACGCTCCATCGCCCGCCATCAGGCGGCCGACGGACTCGACTACGACCCGTTCTACTACCCCGACGAACCGAAAGAGATCAACCCGTGACTGACCGCAACGTCGAAGCCGACCTGCTCGCACTTCTCGAGCCGTGCCTGATCTGCCTGCGGCCGGTGATGGGGCCGAACTCCGGTGCCGAAGTATGGGGCACGCCGGGCTATCACGAGGGATGCTTGGCCGCGGCGCGGCGCTGGTATCCCGAGGAGGCGGCCGAGGTGTCGAACGCAGCCTCGGGGAGGTCATCGCGGCGATTGAGGCGGGCGCGCCGTGAACCGGCGCAGCGCTGACGAGCAGGCGGCCCGGGCGGCGCGGGTGCAGGCTATCCGCGCCTGCCGCTGCTGCGACCCCTCGGGCTGGCGTCTCGGCGCTGACCTCACACCGGTGGACCCGGCGGTGCGGTGCGACCACCGTGCAGCGACCACAACGCCACCGGCGAGGGACATCACCGAGCCGATCCACGAGCAGAACAACTCATGACGGCTGCCTCTGCGCCGCAACCACGCCGCCATGCCTCGCCGTTGATTGCCGCCATCGGTGCCCTGATCGCTGCCAGGCGGGCTGACTTGGGTGTGCACGTCGTGGAGGTCGCGCCGGGTCAGTTCGACGTCGTGTTACGCCTCGACGGGCCGCGCACGTGTTATGAGGACGCGCTGCGCACCGCCCGATGGCTGAGCGAGACCTTGTCCGGTCTGTTGCCCGGCCCAGTGCACACGATCGGCGCACGCAATCCCCGCCCGCCGCTGATCCGGCCAATACCGCCACCACCGCGGAAAGCGAAGTGAGACTGCGCCTCAGCGCGCCCGAATGCTGACCACCGCAACAACCACGAAGGAGATCCAATGACCGACATCGACTTTCTCGCCGACGACGATCCACGGGTGCCCGAACATGAACGCCGCGGCCCGCTTCCGCGCCGGTGGATAGCACGCGTCCGCGATGCCGGGCGTCCCCGCTGCGGGCGTCCCCGCAACGGCACCGACCGTCTCTGCCGCACCCGCGTGCTGCTGCCGGGCGACGCCTGCGCGCACCACGACGGCATCCCCGCCGCATGGGGGTCATGATGAGCCACCCAAGCGGCCGCGACCCGATAGGTGACGCCGCGGTGGCGCGCGTCAACGCGATCCGCGCCGCGCGAGGTCTCCTGCCGATCGTCGAGCGCAACCCCCGCCAGGTCCGTGCGGGACTAATTGCCGACCGCGACGCCGCGATGATCGCCGTCGCGGTGCTGCACCGCGCGGGCTGCGGGGCGGCGGTCCCGGACGCGATCGACGCCGTGCTCGACGGCAAGCCGACCGTCGTAGCCCTTGACCTACCGTCGAGTGTGGCGCGGGTGATCCTCGACCGGGTGCCCTCCCGGCACGGGCGGTCGGTGTTCGACGCCCTTGACCCCGAACTGGCACGCTTCGCGGCGCGCGTCGCGGCTCAACCCAATCAGGCCCGCGAACTCGCTGAGCTGTGCGTGCACGGGATCGCTGTCGCGGTGTGGTCGGGGATCGTCGCGAGCATCGAAGCGGCGGGTTCCGGCGCGATGTTGCCCGACTTCAGCGGCCCGGCCCCCGAGGCGGTCGACCAACTGGCCGGGGCTGCTGCCGACGCGGCAACCTTCGCCGTCCGCGACGTCGTGGACCGCCTCCGCGCGCAACTGCTCACGCTGGCGGGTCTGCCGTGATTCGGATTCCGCCCGGCGCGGTGCTCCTCGATCCGGCCGAGGTCGACCTCATCGCCACCGCGCTGGAGCAATGCGCACAACTCATGCGGGAACGCACTGGCAATCACGCACCATCGCGGCCGCCACCACAGCTCATCGCATTCACCGCGTCAAGGTTGCGCCGCACTGGCGGTTCAATGGCGGCCCGCGCAATGGCCGCTGACCATAAGGGCAGCGAAGAATCACCAGCGGGAACCGCCAGTGTGCGTGACACCCAACGCGACTCGGTGGACTGTGGGCCTCATGAAATGGGCACCGGCGAGGCCGCACGCTACCTCGGCATCACGCCCAACGCCGTCCGTGACGCAGCGCGCCGGAAACGGCTTCCGGCTCGGCATTCCGGCACTCGGTGGGTCTTCGATTCGGCGGATGTCGCCACCCACGGCGAACGGCGGGCCGCACGCGGGCGGTGACCGCTGTGCCTAACCTGCGCACCATCCGCGGCGTCGAGTTGGTGCGCGTCGGCACCTGGGACATCAGCACCGGCGCGTGGACGGTCACCGCCGACGACCTACGCGCCGCCGTGGCCGCGCATGCCGCCGGTGTGCTGCCGCGGCCGCGGTTGAAGATCGGGCACACCGATCCCCGCTTCGACGGCGGCCCGGCGCTCGGGCGCGTCGACAACCTGCGCGTGACCGATAGCGGCAGCACCCTGGTCGGCGACTTCGTCGACGTCCCCGCCGCTGTCGCCTCCCTGTTGCCGCATTCCTACCCGTCCCGGTCAGTGGAGGCGTTGATCGACTACACCGCACCCGACGGCACCGTGTGGCCGCTGGTGATCCAGGCCGTCGCCCTGTTAGGCGGCACCGCGCCGGGCATCGAGACATTGGCCGACATCACCGACCTGCACGGGGTAGCCGCATCATCCGCGCGCCGTGTCGTGGTCGCCGCGGCACCACCCGGCGGTAGGCCGGCCGACCACCGCGCCCGCGCCGTCGCCGTCGCACGCGCCCGCCGCACCCGCAGTTTCCGCACCGTCTCCCACGAGAGGACACCCGCATGAGCACCACGGTCACCAACCCGTACAGCTACAGCCCCGGGGCCAACATTTCGGCCGAAGCGACCGCCGATGTCACCGGCCGCCGGTTCGTCAAGATCAGCGGGAACCGGACCGCGGGAGGCAACCTTGCCGTCGCCCCGGCAACCGCCGGTAGCCGCGCCTTCGGTGTCGCCGCCGACGACGCCTCGACCGGGCAACTAGTGCACGTCGCCCGCGGCGGTGTCGTGAAGGTCGTTGCAGCCGGTGCTATCTCCGCCGGGGCGGACGTCCAGGTGGCTGCCGGTGGCGCGGTGAGCACCGCTGCCGCGGGCGTCGCGGTCGGCTTCGCCGTCACCGGTACCGCCGACGGTGCCCTCGCCGAGATCGCTTTCTACGCCTAACCGAGAGGACACCCCGCCATGCCCAACGCGCTGCTGCCCGAACTCAACGGCCGCCAACTCACCGTCGACTATGCGCTGAAGCAGCCGACGATTATCCGCGACCGCATCGCCGAACTCGCCGACCGTCAACTGATCCTGGGTCACCTGTTCCGCGGCTACGGCGCACCCCTGCAGGGCGGTGCGCTCGCCTACAGCGTCCTGTCCTCGGCCGACCTGTACACCACCGCGATCGAAAAGCGCGCCCCCGGCGCGGAGTACAAGGTCGTGGAGGGTGTGGAACCAGAACCGCGGCTCGCGCCGGTCGAAGACTGGGGCGGCAAGGTCGTGATCCCGGTGGAGCGGGTGATCCGCAATGACGTCAACTACCTCGACCAACAGACCACCCAGTTGGCGAACACAATCGCGAGGAAGATCGACACCCGCGCTGTCGCCACACTCGAGGCGGCCACACTCGAGGCCGCCGAACCCGATGCGGTCGCCGCGATGACGCCATGGGACGAACTGGTGACCGTCGGCGACCCCACCACCCTCACCGGATCACAAATGCTGCCCACCGCGTCGTTGGCCGAGGCGCAGGAACTCGCCGACCTCGACGAGATGGGCGTGGTGTTGGACAAGCTGATCGTCTCGCCCGGTGGTGCCCGCGCGCTGCGCACCGCCCACGGCCGCGACCTCGCCGCCGTCCTCGAATCCGCTGGTTTGACGATGGTGTCCAACCCGCGCGTCGCCGACGGGGCGACCTACGTCGTGCAGTCCGGGCAGGTCGGCACCATCGCCTTCGAAGCTCCGCTGACCGTCGACGTGTGGGAGGACAAGGCCACCCGGTCGTGGGTCGTGCAAGCGTTCGCGGTGCCCGCGTTTGCCGTCGACCGGCCGTATGCGGTGAAGAAGCTCATCGCGCTCAGCAGCTAGACCAGAAGGGAACCAACACCATGGCTCTAGAACTCGACGACACACAGGCCGCGGTACTGCTCACGCTGCTCGGACTGCCTGAGGACACCACCGACATCCAACTGGTGATCGACACCGTGCAGGACGCCACCCGCGACCCCATGCTCCCGCCCGCCGATGACGCCAAGCCGTCCGATGTCGCCGCTGCCGCGGCCAAGCACGGCATGGAGGTCATCGACACCGCCACCGCTGACGCACTGCGCCGCGACGCGCAAGCCGGACGCCAAGCTGTCGCTGCGGCAGCCCGCGCCAAGGTCGAGGCCGCCGTCGACGACGCCATCGACAAGGGCAAGATCACCGCCCCCGGCGACAGCACTGGGTCTCCCTCATCGAGGCCGATCCCGCCATGGCCGACGTCGCCGACGTCCTCGCCGCGGTGCCCGACGAGACCGCGGTCGCACTCACCGAGATCGGACTCGGCGGCGACGTCAGCAGCGACCTCACCAAACCCGCCGCGTGGTTCTACTGACCCACCAAACCCCCTGGGACATGCCCGCACGGTGTGCGGTCCGCGCGCCCGGGGATCGCCGGACCAGGATCATCTAACGGGTTGCCATCCGAGTCCGGTCCGGCACGCGGTGCGCCCGGCCGGGTCCTCCTTCGCCCACGCGGGCCGGGCGCACCGCACCGACCCACCCCACCCCGGCGAGGAGGACAACGTCCCGTGGTGTCACAGCGCAGCAGCGGTAGCCGCCAACCCACCCTCGACACCCAAACCCTCGCCCGTCTCCGACGCACCCCCACCACACGACCGGAGTTCCCGCGCGATCTGAGCCGATGCCGCTGCGGAACGCCGTCCTTCAACCCCAACGACCACACCAACAGGTGCCCACTCGGGCCGACCCCGCCACTGTCGACCGCACCGGGTAACTCAGTCGGCCGCATGCCTGAGTGGCAGCGCGGATTCTGACCCGCCGCATTACCTGACCTGCGGAGACGCCCTACCCAGAAATATCTGGCACCCCGGGTGCCTGACTTCCCACGGGGTAGCCAGGAATATTTTTTTCCGCGGCCGCGGAAACGGGCCTCTGGGCGGGCTGCCACGGGTGAGTAGTGGGCTGAATCCGCCTCTCGCGTTGCGGCGCAACGTTAGTCGCCAATCATCCGGCGGATGAATGTCCGGCCACTCTGGTCCGATTGCGTGTGATGCCCCAATTGATCTTGGGTGGTTCTAGTTCCTGCTAGGTGCCCGAACGCCAATGGCAAGTGCACGAACGACTCGGGCCTTTCGGCTTCGCCGATCGCTAGCCGCGGCGCTTCGGCAGGGGAGAGCCGCCCTCGAACACCTCGAGATAGGTGAAGTACAACCGCCGGGCAGTCACGATGAACATCATCGCAAGGTAGGCGGTTACCGCGATCACGGCGCCAGAAAGAGCGATGTGCCACCATCGCGGGTCGTCCGTCATGATCGCGGCAAGCACACCGAGCAACAGTGCATCAAACAGCGCGGCGACGGCCGCAAGCAGCAATCCGCTCAGGGTTTCCCTGATGTAGCCAGTTACGCGCTCGTCAGACGAGAGAGTTAACGAATCGGCGATTCGGGCACGCAGCGTGATGGTCTGTCCTGCCGCGGCGAGCAACACACCCGCGAGCAAGCTGACAGCCGGAAGTAAGGCGATCGGGGTGTGGATCACCATCTTGAACGGGAAGATGGCAAGGGTTCCAGCGACTACCGGCACACCAAAGATCGCGAGGATCGCGGGCGTATCGCGGTCGCCGCTGTCAAACTTGTTGAGTGATCGCCAATAGTCGAGGCGAATCGTGCGGAGGCTGAGCCTGTCCGGTATGCGCGTGCTCGACATGGACCCCTCCTAAAACCGCCAGCCTACTTCAGCTGTAGCCCTTGCACCAGCTCCAAGAGACTCAGCGCCGTTGCCTCCGCTTGCGAGAAAAAGACCTGGTCACTCGGGTATCGATCGCCGATACCGTAGGTGAAGCGTCCGAAGTCGCTCAGCGGATGGTACGTCTTCGATGCACCGCCATTGTCCAACTCGACACTGACATCCGTGAAATCGATGTCTACCTCTTCGCCTCGATGGGCGAAGACCGCTTCTTTCAGCTCGGTGGCTTCGTCCGCGGCGACCTTGCGAGCAGAGAGGCGACGCGCCACTTTTGCGCGCGCCTTCTCTGCTTGGATTTGCTCACGCCGAACGCGCCTCGCTTCTTTGCGCTCGTCGGGCGTCATGGTCGATAAATCTGGCAAGTTTGCCAGCTCGACTTCCTTGTCGGTCACGTGCTCCTTCTGGAAGCCGAAATACTCTCGTGCCCACTGCACCACTCTTTGCTTGACGGGCTCACTCTCGAGTTGGGTGAGCACAGCCATCGCAACCTCATGACGGTTTCGCGCGCCGTCAGACTGGTAGGTCCATTGGTCAAAGTTGACTCGCTTGATGTCGCACTGAGCGATGTAGGCGATCGTGGCTGCTTCACCTGCCAGGTGTGAGATGGCGCGCAACCTCCAGTTGTTTGCACTCACTCGGTTCAGGCCGCGAACCACAGACGCCATAGGGCAGCTTCGGCCGCGGGCTTCGACTGCAAGCAGCCCGCGGGTGTGCTCGGGGTGCGCCACTAGTGATGCCCTGTACGGGTGCAACGTCGACTTGTCCTTGAGGGCAATGTCAGGGGCGTCGGGGTCGTCAGGATCGATGAGTGTTCCATCCGCGTGTCGGACCCCGTATTCGAACTTCAATCGCAGCCCGCCACCCTGCTCCCGGTCGGCCGAAAGAAAACGGATGGACGCGCCCTTCGCGGCTGGTGCGCCTTCGTCGTCGTCACCCTTCTTCAGTCCGAAGTTGTGCGTCCGGTTTGCTGCGGCGCCCACATCACGTTGCGATTCAGCGATGTAATCGACCTCGCGGACTCCGCTCCCCGCAGGCTCGCTCTCGTCGTCAGTATTGAACGGCAACTGAGCAGCACCAAACGGATGCAGCTGATGCTTTCGCCCGTGGTGCAGCTCAACGGCCCAGAGGCGGTACCCGTAGCCAGCCAATCAGTTCACTCCCCTCCGGATGGCGATCGTATCGGCCAATCGATGCCACTGGACGTCAATCGGTCGGCGAGTCTGGTCGAACATTTCTTCGCCGAAATGTCGTGAATGGGGGCGATCCTCCGGCGTCGTCCGCAGATCGTCCGCAGTAGTTTCAACAACCGTGTGATCAGGCGTACGCGGTGAACGCTCTTGACCTGCACTTTCGTGACACCGTGAACATGGTGTGATGCCGTAAACGCGCAGGTGCGGTCGTTCGCATCGAGTAGGTCAGGGGTTCGATTCCCCTTAGCTCCACTTTTAGGACACCTAAGGTCTGACGGTCGAACCCCGTCGGCAATCACCAGCGGTCAGGCTGTATGACCTGTCATTGTAGCCGTTGTTATCGGCGACGGGTCGTCCACGAAGTGCGCGTCTCTGCCGAGCGGGGGCCAGATCAATCGGTCCCTGTCGACGGCGGGTGAAGGAATTTGACCGAGTAGCTGCCGGGGTCAAGTTTCACGTAGACCCGCAACAGAGACCCGGGACTGGAACTGGTGGCCGGGGCGTCCCGAATATTGTGGGCCAGATGGCGAGCATTCGCTGTGCAAGCTCATTGTTCAGCAAGCGCTCTCTTTGTCCCTTCTTGTGCGAGATGGTGTGCTATTCGCAGGGTGCGCATGAGAACGACGAGCGACTGAGGGGCTAACAGAAGGTGCTAGCGGACTACCTTGCCGTAGCGCACCCGGCGCAAGCACCCAGCACTGCAGCGGCTTTGGTGTTCACAGGCTATGGCGATGGCGCGGATTGCCGCTGAATGAGAGAGTGGAAGATATTCGTATCACGCGCTGGGAGGTCGCTGTGGGGGGGCGAAGCTGACAATGATGCCGCAATGCCGGGATGCAGTCTTAGTTGTTCCGGGGATAATGGGCAGTGAGCTTGCCGATGCCGAGGGCAACGTGGTTTGGGGTTTTAGACCGGATGTACTCGCCAAGGCATGGCTCACAGGTTCCGTACGTCGACTCCTGGTCAACGACGAGGATCTCGACGGTCGCGGACGACTTCGACCCACGCGGATGTTGCGCGTACCGGCCTATCTGCCGATGTTTGGCGGCCTGGAGCCATATACCGACCTGCTACGGCGCGTGACCGAGACGGTTGTCGATCCGAGGGCAGCTGGTGAATTCGCCTATGACTGGCGCCTTCCTGTTGTTCACTCTGCCGAGAATCTTGCAGCTCGTTGCCAGCAGCACCTGGAAACCTGGCGCGAAGTCGTCGGCGCCGTGGGCTACGCGGATCCTGATGAGGTCCGGGTGGTCATCGTCGCTCATTCGATGGGTGGTCTGGTCGCCAGGGCGGCGATGGCGCTACCTGGCATGGATAAGCTAATCCGGCGTGTGATTACCCTCGGTACCCCATATTTCGGGGCTGTCAAAGCGATTCAAACCTTGGCAACAGGGGAAGGCACGCCTATCCCACAGCGAGCAGCGCGTGAGTTCGCGATTACTTGCCCGAGCCTGTACGACCTGCTGCCGCGGTATCGATGCATCGTCGACGCTGTTGATCCGGGCAACGTTCGCCATTTCACTCCCGATGATGCTGCAGCTGTTGGGGCTGACCGCGGTCTTGCCCGCGACGCCGCTGACCGTTGGGCGGGCCTGGGTTTGACCGGTGATGCGTCGAACTTCCGCTTGGCGCCCATGGCGGTCGTGGGGGTCCAACAACCGACGCTGCAAACTGTGCGCATTGCGGACGGAGCCTGCCAGTTCCTGAATACCTTGAACGGCGTAGATCACGGCGGTGATTCCACGGTATACCGGCAGTCCGCCGCGCCGGTCGGTGTCACGGCGTTTCCGTTGCCGCAAAGGCACGGTGCCCTGGCGAAGAGCAGCGAGGCGCTCGCATTCGTCGTGGACAAACTGACCGGCGCCGACACCGGCCCGCCGCTGGGAACCCGCCCCTTGGGCGCCGACATCCCCGATGTCACCATTGCCGGCGGCCGCACCGAGATCCGAATCACTGGCGGGGATGGAGATCCAGTCGGAATCACGGTACTGAGCACCGACTTTGAGACAGGTAGACCCATCACGTGGGCCGATATCTCCAGAGACGGCGATGATCTACGCTACGCGGTGAACGCGCTACGGCCCGGGCTCCACCGTGTCGAAGTGAAAGGCGGGGGCTATTCGGCAGTGAGCGACCTGATGCTGGCGGTCGATGGCTAGTGCATGTCACCTTCTTCAGCGTCGGGCTCGCCCGATACCCCAACAACTCAAGTTGGGATATACCCGAGGCCGAGAACAGCCGTGCCCAAGTAGAGAAACTGTTCACCCGTCACGCGGCCACCGCCAAGGATTGGACCGGTTCAGCCAACAGCCGCGACATCGGCGACTTCCTTGAAACCTTGCGGGGCGGGGTTGAGGATTGCTGCATTGTCTACTGGGTCGGTCACGGTGAGTATTCCGATGACGGCTACATGGCAGCGCTAGCCGACAGCACCTCTCCCCTTAGTGAGACGCGGTCACTTCAGGATGGCGACATTTTCAATACACTGCGGGCCTGGACGAGAAAGCACGCCGGCTCGGAGCGCTGGCTGCTGCTGATCTTGGACACCTGCGGATCGGCATCCGGAGCATGGGAAGTCTACAGGCGGTTCCGTCAACCGCCTCCGAATGTTGCGATTATCGCTGGATCTGAGGGCGCCGATTTCGCTGGGCGACTGGCTGACGATCTGGACTTGGTTCTCAGGGGATTCACGGCCAATGACGACGCCATTTCGCTGACGGAGTTGCTGCGCCGACTCCAAGACCACTTCGGCGACGAGCCCTACAAGCGGGTGTTCGGCGACTTCTGGTCGTCGGCTCGACTGGCTAAACGTAGCGATGCGTCGCCCCACGTTCAAGCGACGGTTGATGTTTACCACGAAATAGAGGAATTTCTGCAATCTGCGGCACCGCAGGCCCGCAACCATTTCTACGCCAAAGCCCAAGGTGCCGAGATTGGCGAACTCGCATGGCATTTCGTCGGCAGAAAAACGGAACGAACCGAAGTCAGCACGTGGCTGCGAGAAGCTGAAGGTGGAATGTTCGTCATCTCCGGACTCGCAGGGTCAGGGAAGTCCGCGCTGCTGGGAATGATACTGGCAACCTCCGACGCCAATTTTGTCACCCTGCTGCCCGACCTGGGCTGCGAGCCAGTCACCGATGAGATGCGGCCCTCTGGTGTAAATTTCGACGCCGTTGTTCATCTGACCGGTCGAACGGTGCAGGAGGCCACGACAGCCCTGTCTGACGGGTTCGATCTCGACACCGGAGACGACGCCGACGCTCTAGTCGCAGGACTGCGCAGTGGTGACCGGGGGCGCCTGACCGTGCTCGTCGATGCGCTCGACGAATCTCGCGATCCCCTAACCATAGCGGCAACTCTGCGCCGACTTGCCGCAGTGCCAAAGGTTCGCGTCATCGTCGGTACCCGCCAGTCCATGCACGAAGACCCCGACCACCCCATACCCACCGACAGCGCTATCTTGGACGCCCTGGGCCCAAGCGAAGTCCGGAAACTGCCACGCGAAACCGACGGGGTGCACCGCTACGTCGCTCGGCGACTCAACCATCCGCGCCAGGACACGCTGACGCCTCCACTCGCGCTGGACTCTAGCACTATTGACGACTTGGCCGCCGCGATCGCTGCACGCAACCAGCCGTTCCTCTTCGCGCGCCTCGCCGTTGCTGAGATTCTCGCAGAGCCGCAACTGGCGCGTGATTGGGCCAGACTTGCGCGGATGCTCGACGGAGGTCACTCCGGGATCTTCGGCCACGCCGTCACACGACTGCGGCGCGACGCTCCACAGGTCGAGGCCCTCTTACACGCGCTGGCCTACAGCCGCGGTAACGGCTTCCCCCGCACCGGCGGTATCTGGCAGATCGCCGCATCAGCGCTCATCGACGCGCCCCTTGGTGATACCAAGGTCAGAGACATTCTCAAACTGGCCGCACCGTTCATCATGCAGGACACCGAATTCGGCTCCACCACATACCGGCTCGCCCACCGGACTTTCGCCGAATGGTACCTACGAGAAGATGAGCGCTCAGGCCGCGCGGGCATACTACGGGTGCAACTGACCGATCGTCTTCTTGAACACGCGGAAGAGGAGGCTGCCGTTGACGCCGGCTTATCTCCGTATCTTCGGCGCTACCTAACGGAACACGTCGGTTCCGACGGCGAGTGGCACCGACTCGGACAGAGGCTCGCCCTACTAGACAATCTCGACCCCAACTCGGTAGCGTTCGAGGCTACACGTACGTTCTTCGGACGCGGCAGCACGCCGCCGGCCACGGTGCTGATTACCATGATCGCTCGCGAAGAACTCGACAGCCCGAGTTCCGAGCAGCGACAACTGACACGTGCAATAAGCGCTGCGCTGCTAGGACAGACAGACGTCGGTCTTACTAGTCCCTTGTTGCGGTGGAGCCAGGTAGGCCGCATGGTTCCTCACATCCGGCTCACCCATAGCGAAGGCGTAGTGGGAGTCAGGTTCGGTCCGCTACCGGACGGGCGCATTGTGCTCGCTACCTCTAGCCGGGACAACACCATCCGCCTCTGGGATCCGACAACTGGTGCCGTACTCGGAGATCCGCTAGCGGGACCGACCTCCTGGGACACGCTGGCCTTTGGCGCCCTGTACGACGGACGTACATTACTCGCTAGCGGCAACGGGCACGTTGTGCAGTTGTGGGATGCCGCCACCGGGGAGCCGTTGGCAGAACCTTTGCGCCACGACGCGAAGATATCTTCCGTGGCCTTGGGGAAGTTGGCCTGCGGACGGGCTCTACTGGCGGTCGGCACCAGTGAAGGTGCGGTGTGGCTGTGGGACGCAGCCACCGCCACACCGTTCGCAGAACCGTTCCGTCACTCCGACGGCAAACGCACATCATCGGTCGCGTTAGTGACACTGGCCGACGGGCGGACCTTGCTCGCCAGTGCTGGTGTTGAAGGAGTGCAAGTATGGAATGTTAGGACCCGCAGCTCGCTCGGAGATGCGGTACCCGCAAACGTGATGGAGTTGGCATTTGGGACACTGTCAGATGGTCGGACCCTACTAGCCGGCGCTGGTGGCGGCCCCCTTGTTGGCGGGCCTCAGGTGTGGTTATGGGACGCTAAGACCCGAAAGCCGTTCGGAGCGCCGCTCAGTCTAAATAAACCGCGTTATCGGAGTGACTCCATGTCATCGGTGGCATTTGGGGTACTGCCCGGCGGTCGGACTCTGCTAGCCAGCGGTGGCGACGACGGAGTGGTGGGTTTGTGGGACCCGACAGCTGGCACGCTGGTCGGGGAATTCGCTGGCCATGGAAGCCAAGTGTCATCTGTTGCTTTCGGGACGCTGCCCGACGGGCGAACACTGCTAGCCAGCGGTGTCGGCCTCGAAGTCGCAGCGCGACTCTGGGACCCGTCGAACCTCTCCGGAAATACGAAGCAGACGGGTGAGGTCCTAAGCAATGTGATATGTGCAGCAAACAAAGATGGCAGCGCGGTGCTGGTGGCGAGTCGCGGTCGCCAGTTGTTCTTGTTGGACCCCGATACCGGAACGCGAGCGAGGGAACCCCTGAACGTCATTGGTCACGTGTTTGCTTCGACGTTTGGGATGATGCCTGACGGTAAGCTCGCGCTAGCGGTGAGTAGCTACGGCAAAGTGCAGATCTGGGATGCGACGAATTGGGTACCGACGATGACCTTAGAGACTGGCGAGCAGTACATCTATTCCCTGGCGCTCGGGACAGTCCATCAGAACGGTCGAACCCTGCCTGTGCTTGCCACCGGTAGCCACGGCGGCCTCCGAGATGGCAGCGACAGAGTGCAGTTGTGGGATGCCTCCACTGGAGAGCGGTTCGGAAGACCAGTTGCCGAAAACGCCGGATCGCCGACGTCGCTGGCCTTTGGCGCACTGCCAGACGGCCGGACTCTGTTAGCCGGCGCTGTAAGCGCCCTTCCGCACGGATATGTGCAGCGATGGGACGCTGCTTCAGGCAGGTCAGTTGGGACACGGTTGGGGTCCGATTGGCCAGACTCCGTGGCGTTCGGCGCGCTAGCAAGTGGCAGACTTCTGCTCGCTGCCAGTAGCCACCGCTCTACGGGTGACGCCGTGGTGAACCTCTGGGACGCGGCTACTGGCGCCCAACTTGGACACTTCACCATAGAACGTACAGGCACAAAGAACTCTAGTAGCGGCTCCACCGGAACTTCCGTCGCCATTGCTCGACTTCCTGACGATCGCACTGTCCTCGCTTGCGCTGCAGGAGGGTCGGTGCACCTATGGCGGCTAGATAATTCAGCAGTCCCAATGATTGCTGCTTACGACTTGCGACCTCTACAAGTACGCAGCCTGGCGATTGCTGAGGGGTCCATGTATGTAGGGACTGACAACGGAATTGTTGCGCTTAGCCTATCCGACTGTCCCAAGACATAAGTGAGCTGTCAATGAGTAGTCAGACGTCGGATGATGTCGGCCGTGCGCGGGTTCGAGAGTTGTCCCCTTAGGCCCACAGAGAAATGGCAGGTCAGGCGACTGACCTGCCATTCCTGCTATCGGGCCGTCCGCAGTCCGTCCGCAGTAGATTTGATCGCCGCGTCGAGGCGGTCCGCAACGCCATCCAGATCCTCGTCGAACAGGTCCGCGCAGACGTCCAACGTCATCGGACGCCTTCGCGTGGCCGATCATCCGCTGCGCGGTCTTCACGTTCGCGCCGGCCGACACTGCCAGTGACCGCGCTCACTGAAATTCCCCACTGACGCTCATCGAAATTCCCCACCCGTG
>CAZLTV010000031.1:0-31834 GCA_964562545.1 uncultured Mycobacterium sp.
AGAGCATTCGGCTGTTAACCGAAGGGTTGCTGGTTCGAGTCCAGCCGGGGGAGCACACGTCCTAGCAGGTAGAAGCCATTTGTAGGTTTTGCCGGCAAACCATGTGCCATCTCCGTGCCATCCGCTCAATGTGTTCATTCGGCGACCACAGTCGGTTCTCCGCTCAATGTCCCAGTTGAGCAAGGAGATCCAGCAACCATGACCGCCACCGAGCCGCACCGCGCACTGGCCCATCGCTGCCCGTTCTGTGGGTCCGAGCCCGGCCAGCCGTGCCGCACCCACCGCGGCAAGGGGCGCGAACTCGACTTGCCCCATTCGCGGCGCGTCGTTCTAGCCAGCCCCGATCTACAGGCGATAAAGGCCCTGGCGAGCACGCCCCGGCAGGCCCTGTGCTGCCAGTGCGGCAACCTGCGCACGTTCGGACGGAATTACTACCCACCCCGCGACGAGAACAGCGGCGGCGGTCTGTTCAGTGACCCTCGGGGATGGTTCGACACCGGAACCCTCAAGTGCTCCCACTGCGGCGAGCGCACACGGCACGCGCTGCTGGCCGAAGAACACCTGTCCGACCTCGCCGAGAGATATCAGGACCTACGTCCTCGGCGGCCCGTCGCCCTACACCTACGACGTCACCGAAGACGGCAGGGAGCGACTACGTGAGCAGTACTTCGCTCAGTTCCCACGCAACCCGTTCGTGAACCACCGCTGGTGGAAATCGCAGGAACGTGAGGCGCGGGCCGCCGGCAAGACCTGGTTCCGCGCCATGTGCGGCGAACCCCTCCCGATGCCCGAAGAGGTGCGCGAAAACGGCCGAGACATCACCGCCATGATCGAGCCCACCCAGCTCGCAGACCCCGAGCAGACCGAACACGAAAACCTCGACGTCGAAACCGGCCTCTGGTGGACCGAAGACGGCGAATGCGTCAACTGCCTGAAAGTGCGGCACGACTGGCTACTCAAGGAACAGCGCAAGCAACTCCTGGGACAACTCCTCGAAGTGTCGACCGCGGTCAATCAGATGGACGCCGCCGACGTCACAGCGCTCCGCGAACACCTCGACCGCATCATGGCCAACGCCTGACTTCGGAATTCCGAAATGCGCTCCTCGGTCGGAACAACGGCCGGGGCGCACATCAACTACAGCTGTCGGCTTCGAAACTCAGTGGTTCCGCTGACAACCCCCAAAGCCGGGGCATAGCCTCTGAAACCACGGACCATCTAGGGGGAGAGCCAATGGCGGGGACGTTCGTCGTCCGACGAAGCAAAGACAATCAGTATTACTTCTACTATCGCGGCGGCAACAACGAGATCATGGTCACCAGCGAGACATACACGCGAAAGCAAAGCGCGTTCGACTCGATTGAGTCCATCAAACGAGACGCTGCATCGGCCACCGTCCTCGATATGACCGACAAAGACCCGATGTAGGCGACCGATGGTGAAATTCATTAAGGCCGCCGACGCAGGCGGGGCCGCATACGACAGCAGCGGGAACATCGAAGGCAGATCGAATGACGTATGGGCGGTCGTCGCCATGCCGACTGACGGTAGCTCTGTCTACGTCAGCCTCCACACCACCGAGGCTGGCGCCCGGGCGCGGTTACGGCAGAAGGCGGAAGAATGGGGCACCGACGTAAACACGTGCGGCGAAGTCAACGCCTGCGAAATCGAAACGCCCTAGTTCACTCGTCGCCGGGATCTAGGGACCGCTGGTAGTTCCGCCACTCCGGGTGCGCGTCCTCGTCGTGCAGCATCCCGTCGTCGTCGAGCAACTCCCGCGCCGTCCGCGGCCGATACACCACCCGGTTGTCGGGGAACACCACGGCGGTCTGAGCGGTCCACACCGTCGGCCCCGACGGATACACACGCCGGTGATGCTTCAGATACTCCGCGGACTGACGCACCTGGCGCGGCAACATCCACCCCGGCACCTCAACCGGCGCCCCCGCGCGCAACGCATCAATCCGATGCTTCGGATACGGAAACGCGGTCCCGTCGTTGCGGCCCCAGCGCGCCACACGGGCCTCCTCACGCTCCCGCAGCCACTCATACAACCCGGAATGCTGTGCGGCCGGCGCCGCCGCGATCCTCGCCATCAGGCACCCCGCCCCGGCTGGCGATCCCACCGAGACCGCGCCGCCTTCTGATGGTTCACCGACTTCGGTACACCAACGCCCACATGCACGCTGCGGACCAGATCCACAGTCTGCTTATCCAGAGCGCGCATCTCCGCCGACAACCGCGTCAGCATCGTCGCCCGCGCCTCCCCAGCCAGCTCGCGATCGTAGGTGCGCTGCAACTCCTCAGCCCGATCGGCCGCTGCGGCGGCCCGCACCAGCATCAACTCCTCAGCCTCATCCCACTCCAGGGTCTGGCCGATGGCCTCACCGGCACGTTTCAGCGCCGCATCCATCTCCTGACGCAACCGGCGCCCAGCGGTCAATTTCGGGGTCATTTCGGACGGTCCTTTCAGTACGAAACCAGTGCTTGACGGCGGTTTTGGGTGCGCCACCCCCGAAATTCACGCGCAGTGCGCTCTGACCGAGCCACTATGCCAACCGGGCGGGCGTGGAGGGGGTCGTGGGGGTGTACCCCCAGGGGGTTACTCATCAGCGGGTGTGCAGCAGCGTTCGCACACGGTGACGTGGCGCTGGGGGTCGATGGTGTTGCCGATGGTGCTGCAGCCTGGTTTGCGGATGCGGCAGCGGAAGTTGTCGCGGGCGAGGATGTCGGCGCGCCATTGTCGCCAGGCTTTTCGGTTGGCGCGGTCGGTGGCTCGGGTCATGGGTGTCCTGTCTTGGTTGGGTTGCCTGCGGTCCCGGCCGCCATGTAAAGCCGGGACCGCAGGCGTTGTGGGTGCGCTACTCGCTGCGCGGAAAGGAGTACGCGCGTGCGGCGCGCGACCCACGTCTTAGCTGCCGGGTTCCAGATCGAAGCTGCCGATCCGGTCCGGGCGGGTGATGGTCCAGCCGATGCGCCAGATGGCTCGCAGGACCACGGAGTCCTTGGAGAACTGTTCGTGCTCGCTGGTGGCGATGGACACGGGGCCGACTGCTGAGACGACTGCCGAGCTGTCCACCACGACGCCGGTGTAGGTGGGGATGAACCTGTTCACCAGGACGGGCAGGGAGAGCAGCATCGCGCGGGCGTCGTTGGTTCCTGCGCCGAGTAGTGACTGGTTGGAGTCGGAGCTGTCGGTCTTGATCTTGCGTAGGGCTGCCCAGCCGAGCGGGTCGACCACGACGTGGGTGGGCATCGCACCGTTGGCTTCCAGTTCGGCGATGAGGTCGACGATGCCGTCGAGGTCGGTTCCGACGCTTCCCGCTTCGACGGTGCCTGCCATGTTGGCGATGCCGACGAGGGGGCTGGTGCCGCCAATGTAGTCGGCGTCGGCCTTGCGGATCAGGTCGCGGGCCACGGACTGTGCCACCTGCTGGGCGGTCATCTCCTGGCGGAACTGTTCATTGGACAGGACGACTCGGCGGGCCAGCTTCTTGGTTTGGATCACCCGCTCGGCCAGCGTCGGCGGTGCCTCGTCGATCAGTTCGGCTTCGGCGTAGTAGTCGGCGCTCTCGTCGTCGTCGACATAGGCGACCCGGACTGCGGGCTGGTCACCGTCAATGGAGCCAGCCACCGTGGAGGTCTGCAGGATGAGAGCTTCGGGGACGACGTCGGCTGCGGGGAAGAACGTTTCGTCGGGCCGCCACGGGTATGCGGCGGTTCCGGTAGTGATTGTTGCCATGTGGATCAAACCCTTTCGGGACGGGCACGACACGGGGGTGCCGCGCGAATAATCAGAGATTTGTTCGCGGCTGGCGACCCGCCATCACCGTGCCCGCCACCGGCGGGGAGAGTGTGCGCTTGAATGTCTGCGACCCGCAGACGGTTTCGTGCGCTGTCGTCCAGTTTACCTTAGTCGCGGCGGACGCCGCCACGGTTGGGGCTGAACGCGCTGACCCACGGATCTTTCCGTGGCCCTTCAGGTGCCGAAGCTCCAGACTTCAACGCGTTTGCGTTGACTGTCCTCGGTGTCGGCGTGGCCCAGTGGGGGTGTTCCTCAAGTAGGGCTCCGACCCGGCCGTCGACTTTGGTGGTGTCGATGTGGCCGTCGTCGTCGAGGAGGTCGCCGAGTTCGGTTTCGCGCCAGAGGTCCTGGGGGTCGGCGAGGCGGTCGGCGGTGAGGCGTTGAACCTCGTTGCGTTGCATGTGCTCGACGCGTTGGAGGAGGGTGTCGCGTTGGGCTTCGGTTTCGCGGAGCCGCTGCCGGTAGCGTTCGTCGCGGCGGTCCTGCTTGTCATCGGCGCCAGTAGGAACCTCGGGGGTGTCCGTGTCGGTGGCCGCCCCTTCGTCTCCGGTCGACATGCCCGTGGTTGCGTCGGTGGTGTTCTCACTTGTCGTCATTTCGGATCTCCTCGGTGATCTTGCGGAACTGGTGATCGGTGATCGCGCGGCTGAGTTCTTCTGGACCCGCCGCGAGCATCTGGGCCAGAGTGGTCGCCAACGAGGCGGCCTGGTCGTGGTCTAACCCGATTGCGTATCGTTCGGCGCCGGTGTCGATGGTCAGGGCGATTCCGACTTTGTCGGCCGTCCCGACGACAGCGGCATCGACGCCGTCTGTGCCGTCGAGTGGTACTAGCCGAATGTATTCCTTCATGATTTTCCTTTCTCGATGTCGCGGCTGAGGTTCACAACCGCGGAGCCGGCGCGGGGCCGGCAGTCTCGACAGATCCGGCTGGGGTGCCGAGTGCTCCAGTTGCCGCACAGCAGGCACTTGCGTGGGTGGCGGCGTCGGGTCGTCATGCGGCCCCCGCGATCACACCGGCTGGGCGTTGCGACGGTTTCAAGCTGCCGGCCCACTCCCCGCAAGGGCCGAGCACAGGACACTGTTCACAGACGGTGAGGGCCAGATCTCGGCGTCGGTGCCATGACGTTGTGGACTCGTCATCGCCACGTGGATCGAACAATTTCCACTGCCCGATGCACGCTGCGCCGGGCAAGGCCGGGATGCCGGCCAGTGCACCGAACAGGTCTTCACCGATCATTCGGCACCCCCGTCGAGCCGAGCCGCCGCCGTGTTCACCGCATCCCGTCGGGCTGTGCAGAGATCGCAGATGTCGCTGCCGGTGCGGGCGGGTGCCCGACCGCATTGGGTGCACAACGACTTCGTGGCAGCGTTTGCTAGCGCGGCTCGAACCCGTGGTGTCATCCCCGGTGTGTGATCCGTCGGTGCTCCTATCGGCGCCTGGTCATCGCCGGGTTCAGGGGTGTCCCTTTCAACCTGGTGAAGCTGGCTAACCCGGTTATCCCGGTTACGGCCGCCAGGTTCACCGGGATAACCGGGTTCACCGGGTTGAATACGGGCGATATTGAGCCGGTGCCACACCTGCACGAACTGACTCCGTAGATATCCGCGCGGCCCCGCACCCCCTGGGCGTTGGGAGGTGACTTTGGCCGACTGCGACAGCAGCCGGCCGAACCGGGTCTCCGTCAGGGGTTTGCCGTAGGGGCTGCCCGCACCCCAAAACTCGGGGTTGTGGAAGATCAACGTCGACACCAGTTCCTTGGTCGGAATCAGGTCGTGCTCGCGCTCACCCTTCGGCCAGACCGTGTGGAGATCGGTGAGCAGCACCATGCCGGGAGGCTGTGCCTTCAGACCTGCGTCCCGCTCGTCGGCGTCCTCGGCAAGGTTGCGTTCGATGAGCCGGTCGCCGATCTCCGGCCAACGACCGCCCGCGACGACAGTGATCCTCTTCAGTGGCCGCCACTTCTCCTTCGAGCGTCCGATGCACCCGTTCGGCAATTCGACCTTGAGGCCCTTGATCTCACCGCGCACGTGATCGGCCCACTGTGCGACTTGGGCGCGTAACTCCTGGGACTCCTCGGTGATGATTTCCCAGTCAGATTCTTCGATCTGGTCATCGAGGTCAGGCATAAGGAGGATGCGCAGGCACCGCGACATGGTGTCGGCGGGAAGGTGGGGGCTGTTGCCGGCCATCGCTACCGGGGCATGTGTCGGCATATCCCGCGGTTCCCAGCCGCCACCCTTAACAGGCACCAATACCGGACGCACAGCGCCGAACCGGTACCCCGAGTTCAAGATTGCGATGAGATCTTCTACACCTGGCTTGTCTGGCCTGAGTGAGCGGTCGACCTCGTCGAGCAGCACGGTCCGCATGGCCGACTCAAGCATTCTCGGCAGCAGCGCCGGTGACGACAGTTGAGCGGCCTGTACCGGGTTGAGACACAGGTGGCAGAGGTGGTCCAGCACCGTGGTCTTTCCCGACCCGAACACTGTGGAGTCCACCAGCAGCCGCGGTGTCGTGTACAGCTCTTCCACGAGATAGGTGTGGGCTGTCCACAACGCGAGGATGAATAAGTCGTCGGGGTCGGTGACCGCGATGAACCGGCCGTACCAATCGGCCAGGGCATCTAGAACTTCTGCTCCGTTGTTGTTCTCGCTCATGCGATCCTCCGCAACTCATCGATTTCGCGGCGGCGTTGGACCTGCTGCGCGACCTGGCGCCAGTCCTCACCGCCCCATACGTCTTCGGCGGCCTGTGCGCGCTGCTCCTGTCCAATCTGGACACGCAACGTCCAGTGCTCACCGGCGACCGCCAACGACAACAACTTCCGTGGGTCGCCGTCGGACAAGGCCGCCCATTCCGGGGTACCGGCCCACGGCAAGGAGTCGTTGTTGCCCTGGGCAACAAGAGCGGTGATGAACTGGTGGACGCTCCACCAACAGATTTCTTGAGATCCCGTCACTGCGCCACCGCCTTGGAGGCGCAGCGCGGCCCCATTCCGGCGCGCTTCGAACGGCCATCGCAGAGCCAACGTCCACAGCGTGAACATCTGACCGCGAGCCTGAATTCGCCGTTGTACACGGCTCGCCAGATGGATTCGTCGACTCGGTCGACGATGCTGCGGTCGTAGTCGAAATCTGAGCGTGAGACGGTAGACTGGCTGTCATCATCGGTTGGTGTGGGGACCGGCTTCTTGGCGGGGGCCGGCCCACTTTTTTGTTTGGACATAGTTCCTTCCGGGGTGAAAAGGGCATAAAAAAACCGCCCAAGTGGGCGGCTGCATGAGTCTGGCTTTTCGTGTATTCGGTTGTGGTCGTTCTGGTTTAGGCGCTGTTGCTGTTGACCTTCGTGCCGAAGAGGGCAGCTTCGACTTCGTCAGCGTCGAGTCGGATCATGCGCGGGCCTACGCGCCGAGCGACCAACCGGCCTTCGGCGATGTAGCGTCGGCATGTGCGCTCGGAGATTCCGTAGTCGCTGACAACGTCGGCGACGGTGATCTTCTTGCCCATGTGGGTGACCTCCAGGTTGTTTCGGGCATGAGAAAACCCCCGCGCCAGATGGTCACGGGGGTTAGTTGATATTCGATTGTTTTTGGGCAGCACAAATGACTTGGAACGAACGGTAACGCTATTGGAGAGCCCTGTCAACATGACATGACAGGAACTGTGAGAACTCAGCTAGCGCCCGTTGACCGACGGCGGCGATAGTCCTTCTGCTTGCACTTCGCCGAACAAAACCGTTGGTCGGCTCGCCCCTGAAACGATGTTTGGCACTCCTGGCAAGTGCGTGCCGTCGTGTTCGGTCGCCTGCGGGTGGTCGGTGTCCGCCGCTGCCTGCTAGGCGGCGTCGCGTGTTGAGTCGCGGAGAGCTTGTCGAGTCCATCCTCGTCGATCTTGAAACCACACTCACACCTGACCCGCATATCCATCCGCGCAGTCGGGTGATCTTCACCCGCAACCCCTGGGGGCCTTGAGAGATACCGTTCGTTGCAGTTCGGACACCGAACGTCGGTCGGTTGGTCGCCGTCAATCAGTAGCCCGAGTTCGTCGGCCAGACGCAAGTGAGAAGCGATCAGTCGCTTGATGAACTCGGCGTCGAACGCGCGGGGGAGAAGATCGGCCTTCTCGTGGAGGTACTGCACCGCCATCGCCATGCGCGCCCTTTCGGACCCTTGGAGTCCAGGTTCCCCACACACGTCGGCGACCTTGTTGTACATCTCCGTGAACAGTCCCACGACATCGCTGGCATTGTCCGAGTGCCACTGCGCCGGATGCGAGTAGGTCTTGTTCTTCGGGCCACGGGCACGGCCCCGACGCTCGGGTGTGTCGGTGGGGTCAAGATGCCGCCAGTCATTGAACAGTTGCCATGTGAGCGAGAAGAACCCGGCCGCGGGATCTAGGTATTGCACCGCCTGATCGGCGTCCATAGACCCTTCGGCGATCCGGTGCCACGGTCCGATGTTGTAGGCCGCGCTATAGCTCGTTCCCAGCGCCGTGCCGTCGGGGCCGCCGACGTGCACCGTGATCTTGGTGCGCTGAACGATCGCGGAGTCGGTCGCGTCGGGAACTCGATCGGTCATTGCTGTTTCTCCGTAGCGAGTTTGGACAGTCCTTCGGCGATGGCAGCGTCACGGCCTGACACCATGTGTTGATATCGGAGCGATGCTCCCACCGTGGAATGGCCCAGGTGGGTCATCGTTTCAATCAGGTTGCCGACGCGGGCGACTTGTGTGCCCGAGAAGTGCCGAAGATCGTGCGTTCGGACACCCTCTCGGTCGATGGTCTTGAGTGCGGTGGTGAAGTACTCGCGGAACACCTTGTCGTTGAGATGGCATCCACCGCGCGCGGGCTGGAACAGCAACGCATCGGGGTTTTTGACGACGTAGGTCTTCAGGTGGTGTTGAAGGTCGGGGCGAATGTGTGGGGGGACCGCCACGGTGCGACCCCGGCCTGACTTCGGGGTGTCGACCCGGCATCCCTTCCGGTGGGTTGCGCCACGCGCCACGGTGATGGTCAACAGATCCTTCGAGCAGTCCTTGCGGCGGAGTTCGATGGTTTCCCCGTAGCGGGTGCCCAGCCACGCGGAGATCAGGATGAATGCTCGGAACCGGGGGTCGATGTTGTCGGCGAGTTGGGCGACCTCGTCCACGGACAAGATGATCGGTTCGCGGGTCCGCTCGGCGCGCATCGCGTTCTTGACCACCGCTGGGTTGGCGCCGATGTGCTCATCGGCTACGGCGCTTGCCAGCAGCGCGTGAAGCAGCCCGTAGGTGTGGGAACGCATCACGGGTTTGTCGGTGAGGGTGCGGGCGTACCAGGTGCGAACCGTCTCCTTGGTGATGTGCTTGAGGGGGACTTTCCCGAAGGTGGGTTCGATGTGTTTCTTGAAGATGTCCTCGTAGTGGGCGCGGGTGCGGGCCTTCAGGGGTTGGCCGCTGCGGGTGGTGCGCTGCGCGATCCACGTCGGCCCGTACTCGCCGAGGGTGATGCCGCGGTTGTTCTTCTCGGCTGCCCGCTGGGCGGGCGGGCTCCACTCGTCACGCTCGATGCGTCGGCGCTCATCGGCCAGCCAGTATTCAGCGTCGAGCTTGCTGGTGAAGGTCGATGGGGCATTGTGTCGGGTGAGGTCGGGGGCGACGTAGCTCGCCTGGTATCGCTTCGATGAGGGGAGCTGGCGAATGCGTCCCCAACCGCGTCTGCCGGCCTTCCCAACCAAATCCAGTCACCCAATCCCCGTGCCATCTGTGTGCCATCCGGGTGGTTCCCGATGGCATCGTGTGGCACTTGCTGACATGAGTGTACATTACCCGTATCAGCAGGTAGAAGCATTGAAATGGCTGCTACAGGCTGTGCGGGGAACCAACCAAGGTAGCTAATTCGAGTCCAGCCGGGGGAGCCACGACGTCACTTGCGATGGCCCCTCCCTGATCGTCCCGCCCGATCCCGCCGGCGTGGCGGTGTTGAGGCGCCGGCGAGGATGTGCGGATGGCGGCGCGCGATAACGTCGGTGCGCGATAACGTCAGTGCGCGAGCCCGCCCGGATTGGCCAGAAGGTCAACGGTTTTCGCCGGTTCTTACGGGTTTTCGCGGACCTTCCCCGGGCCGTGGTCTGTCCGCCGCGTTCGTGGCGGGGTTGCCGGCTGGGCCGGAACCGGTCAACGCGGCTGGGCCGGCCTTCGGTCCCGATGCCCTCGCATAGGCCCCTGTGGCGCAGTGTCTCGCCCCCGTGGCGAAATCCCTCGAGGGAGCGTCCGACGCCGCCTCTAGCACGCCACGTGCACTTCGGCTCGCCGGGAAATGCCCCTACCTCGACGTTAGGCTGTGCCGCAGCAAACATGCGTGCGGAGGGAGCGGGATGGCGGCACGAATCAAAGGGGTTGCGGCGATGGTCGGCTTGACTGCCTGCACGGCCGCGCTAGGCGCCAACATTGCCCAGGCGGGCACCTACCCCGAGGACAGCACCTATGAAATCGGTGGCGCGGGAGAAACCACCAAGGCCGGGCCCGGCGCTGAGCTGTCGCTGGCGGAGTCGTCGTTCAGTCCGGAAGTCATCGCCGTCCCGGCGTGTGGGGCTATTCCGTGGGGTGGAGGCTGCGGCTAGCCCGAATTCCGCGGCCGTAAGCTGACCGGCATGCGACGTTTCGCCGTGCTGGTGTCGACGGGCCTGTTCGTCGTGGGTTGTGGGTTCAGCCCGCCGGCGGCGCCGCCGACAAGCAGCGTCGACTGCGGGCCCGGCCCGGCGGCCGACGCGGTGACTGCCGAGTTCGCGCTGCTGCCTCCGGGTCCGTGGCAGGAAAGCTCACGCGGCAACAGTGCCGACTGCCGGCTGCATTGGGTGGTGGTCGATGCCGGTTCGCAGCCGGACAGCCCTCAGCAGGTGCTGTTTTTCGCCGGGCAGAACCCGGTCGGTTCCCCGACGCCGGAACCGCGCCCCTACATCTCGGTGTTGCCGCAGGGCGACCACGACGCCGTCGTGCAATACCAGTGGCGTCAGGGTGACGACGAGCCGTGCTGCCCGACCGGCATCGGCACTGCGCGAGTGACTCTCGAAGACGGCCGGTTGACGATCCTCGACCCGATACCGGGCCCGTGACGGCTCACTGGTCCGGGATGTTCTCCGGGTGCAGCATTTCGGCGTAGCGCAGCTGTTCGGGTATGCCGAACCCGTCCACCAGGGTTTCGGCGTAGGGCCGCAACCGCCGGCAGCGGTCGTTGATGCCGCGGGTGACCGCTTTGGCGCGCTCGGTCGACAGGAACCGGTGCTCGACGAACCAGGCTTTGTCGCTTTCGATGACCGACAGGGCGTACAGGTCGCACACCATGCACAGAATTTCGCGCGCCTGCTCGTCCTCGCAGGTGTCGATCCCCGCTACGAAGGCCTCCAGCACGACTCTGTCGATGTGGGCGCTGGCCGTGTGCAGCACGTGGTCCTGAACCGCGTTGAACGCCTCGAAGGCGCTCATCTCCTTGGACTTGGCCTGTAGGCGGCGGGCGACCGACGCCAGCATGTACTCCTCACGGTCGCAGAACATCTGCACCTGGGTGCCCCGGTTGAAGAGGCTGCCTTCCTCCTCGTTGTCTTGGCGGCTGTCGAGAATGGTCTGGATGATCGTCTCGGCGGCGGTGCGTTTGATCACCCGCTCGCCGGCGAAGTTGGCGGCAAACCGCACCCACTCGACCGGGCTCATGCTTTTGACGTCGTCGGCGTAGGCGGTCAGCAGCTCTTTGGCGACAAGCTGGGTCAGCACGTGGTTGTCGCCTTCGAAGGTGGTGAACACGTCGGTGTCGGCCTTCAGTGCGATCAGCCGGTTCTCGGCCAGGTAGCCCGCGCCGCCGCAGGCCTCGCGGGCCTCCTGGATGGCGTTGGTGGCGTGCCAGGTGTTGGCCGCTTTCAGGCCGGCCGCCCGCGATTCCAGCTCGCGCTGCTCCTCGGGGTCGGGGTCGTCGGCGGTTTGCAGCTCATGGGTTTTGCTAACCAGCTCGTTCTGCGCGAATTGCAGGGCATAGGAGCGGGCGATCAACGGCAGCAGCCGCCGCTGATGGACCAGGTAGTCCATCAACAGCACTTCGGTGTCCTCGCCTGGGGCGTCGAACTGGCGGCGCTGCAACGCGTAACGGGTGGCGATGTCGAGGCCGACTCTGGCCGCTGCGCCGGCGCTGCCGGCGACGGTGACCCGGCCGCGGATCAGGGTGCCCAGCATGGTGAAGAACCGGCGGTTGGGGTTCTCGATGGGTGAGCTGTACGTGCCGTCCGGGGCGACATCGGCGTATTTGTTGAGTAGGTTCTCGCGCGGCACGCGCACGTGGTCGAACTGGATGCGGCCGTTGTCGACGCCGGGCAGACCGCCTTTGTAGTGGCAGTCCGACGTCGTCACGCCGGGCAGGTCGTTGCCGTCGTCGTCGCGGATGGGCACCACCAGGCAGTGCACCCCGTGGTTGGTGCCGTCGGGGGTGATCAGCTGGGCGAAAACCGCTGCGACACGGGCGGTTTGGGCGGCCCCGCCGATGTAGTCCTTGCGGGCGGTGCGGGTCGGGGAGTCGATGACGAACTCTTCGGTGGCCGGGTCGTAGGTGGCGGTGGTCTCCAGGGCCTGGACGTCGCTGCCGTGACCGGTTTCGGTCATCGCGAAGCAGCCCAACAGCTCGAGGCCGATGATCTTCGGCACGTAGGCACGGTGATGGCGTTCGGTGCCGAGGTTTTCGACGGCCCCGCCGAACAGGCCCCACTGCACACCGGCCTTGACCATCAGCGACAGGTCGCTCATCGCGAGCATCTCGATCTGGGTGACCGCGGAACCGACGTCACCGTTGCCGCCGTGTTCTTTCTTGAAGCCGTCCTCGGCGGCGCCACGCGAGGCCATGATTTTCATCTGCTCGTCCACTTTGGTGCGCGCAATGACGGTGTTCGGTGTGTAGTGCGGCCGGAACACGTCGTCGCGGAGCTCGGCGCGCATTCGGTTCTTCACGTCCCGAAAGCGTCCGTCCAGGCAGTTGCGCAGATGCTCGGCGGTGGTGGTCATATCTGGACGGTAGCCCTCGAAGGGGGCGGGCAAACGTAAACCTCAACGGCGAATCCGGCGCGCCAGTGCACCGCCCGGGTGGCTAGGCGCGCCCGATTCACTCGCCGACGGTGAGGGCTCGGGCTTGGTCGGTCAGCTCTTCGAGGGCGGGCTCGTCGTCGTCGATGTGGCTCAGGTGCGGTCGGGTGGCGGCCAGGACTGCCGCTGCCACCGCTACGGCGCCCGCGCCGACCCAGAACGGCACATGGGCGTTGATGCGCTCGCCGAGTACGCCGGCCAGCCAGGGGGCGACGGCGGCGCCACCGAAACGCATGAAGCTGTAGGCCGCCGAGGCGACCCCGCGCTCGACCGGCGCGGCCTTCATCACGGTCTCGGTGATCAGCGTGTTGTTGATGCCGATCCACAGGCCGGCGATCACCACGCAGGCGGCCAGCACCGCCTTGTGATCGGTCCACACCGCCATCGCGGCAAGTGTTGCCGTCATGAACATCAGGTTGACCAGCAGGGTGCGCACGGTGCCGAAGCGGTGCTGCAGCCGTGGCGCGACCACCACCGAGGTGAACGCCAGCGCCACTCCCCAGCCGAAGAAGATGAACCCGATGCCCTGGGCGCTCATATCCAGCGGGAACGGGGTGAACGCGAGCAGGGTGAAGAATCCGAAGTTGTAGAGCAGCGCGGTGACCGCCACCCCGAACAGGCCGCGGTGGCGTAGCGCCCGGAACGGGTCGGCCAGCGTGGTGGCGCGTTGCGCGCGCGGGGTGGCAGGTAGCAGCAGTGCGGTGACGACGACCGCGATGGTCATCAGCGCCGAGACGCCGAAGAACGGTCCGCGCCAGGAGATCGAGCCCAGGACGCCGCCGACGAGTGGGCCGACGGCGATGCCCAGGCCTAGGGCGGCCTCGTAGAGGATGATCGCCTGGGCGACCGAGCCGCGCGCCGAGCTGACGATGGTGGCCAGCGCGGTCGCGATGAACAGGGCGTTGCCAAGGCCCCACAGGGCGCGCCAGCCGACGATCTCGCCGACGGTGTCGCTCATCCCGGCCAGTCCGGCGCCGGCGATGATGATGAGTAGGCCGAGCAGCAGGGTGCGTTTGGGGCCGATACGGCTGGACACCACGCCGGTGATCAGCATTGCCACGCCCATGACCGCCATGTAGCTGGTGAACAGCAGTGAGACCTGCGACGGCGAGGCGTCGAGGTTGTCGGCGATCGGTTTGAGGATCGGGTCGACGAGCCCGATCCCCATGAATGCGACGACCGAGGCGAACGCGACGGCCCACACGGCCTTGGGTTGGCGCCACATGGCGAGGTGGTCTCCTTCTCTGCTGGGGGTCCTCGAAGGTCTTGAGGGCCTACTTGAGGGCCTAGGGGTTCTCGGGGGCCTGGGGGTTCTCGAGGGTCTCTGGGTTCTCGAGGGCGGGGTGGGCGGATTCACCTTCGGGCCGGCACGGGCGCGCCGGCGTCCTGTAGGAGCCGGCGCATGACCACGACGGCTTCGGTGAGGCATTCGCGGTCGGCGTCGCTGAGCCGCTCCAGGTAGGGGTCGACGGCCGCTCCGCGGTCGAGCCGGGCCTGGGCCAGTGCGGCGACGCCGGCGGGGGTGATCCGGATCAGTACCGCTCGGGCGTCGCCGGGGTCGGGGGTGCGGGCGACCAGCCCGGCGGCCTCGAGGCGGCGCACCTGGGTGGTCATCGTCGGCTGGGAGCAGTTGTCGAGCGCGGCGAGGTCGGAGATGCGTGCCTCGCCTTGGTCTTCGATGGTGGACAGCAGGCGGGCCTGCGCGAACGGGATGGGAATTCGCACACGCTGATTGGCGAGCCGGTTGATCCGGGCTACCACCGCGAGCAGATCAGCACCGAGCGTGGGGGACATGCCAACCATAGTTACATAGTTTTACTATGTATGACTAACGCGGCGCCGGGCGGGTCCGGACAGCGACCCGGAACGCAGGCCATGCGGCCCCCGACTGGCAGAATCGTGAAATGACCTCGACCGGCCCGAAGAGCGCGCCTCGACGGACCGGCTCGCTTCGACCGGTGGAGATGGCTCAGGCCGCGGTCATGGCTGCGCTGTCGGCGGCCATCGCCATCATCGCTGTCGTGGTCCCGTTCGCGGCGGCCCTGTCGCTGCTGGGCACGGTGCCGATGGGTCTGCTGGCCTACCGCTACCGGCTGCGTGTGCTGATCGCGGCCACGGTTGCCGGTGGTCTGATCGCTTTCCTGATCGCCGGGGTGGGCGGCTTCATGACGGTGTTCAACTGCGCCTACATCGGTGGCCTCACCGGCATCGTCAAACGGCGTGGCCGCGGGACTCCCACGGTGTTGGTGTCGGCGCTGCTGGCGGGGGCGTTGTTCGGCCTGGTCATCGTTGGGGCGCTGGCGGTGTTGAGCAGGCTGCGTCACCTGATGTTCGAGTCGGTGACCGCCAACGTCACCGGCCTGGCCGCCGTGATCGCCCGAATCCCGCAGATGGAGGGTTTCGCCCAGCGTATGACCCGTGACTTCGCGACGGCGCTGGACTACTGGCCGGTCTTGTTCTTCACGGTCGGGGTTCTGTCCATCACGTGGGTGACCATGGTCGGCTGGTGGGCTCTGTCGAAGGTGCTGATGCGGCTGTCCGGTGTGCCCGATGTGCACAAGCTGGAAACCCCGGACGAGTCCGGCGCTATCGCCCCGGTGCCGCTGCGGCTGCGCGACGTGCGGTTCCGCTACCCGGGTTCGGTCCACGACGCGCTGGGGCCGGTGTCGCTGGATGTGCAGCCCGGCGAGCACGTGGCCGTGACCGGGGCCAATGGGTCCGGGAAGACAACGTTGATGCTGGTGCTCTCGGGGCGCCAACCCACCGCGGGCACGGTGCACCGGCCGGGATCGGTGGGGCTGGGCAAACTTGGCGGGACTGCCGTGGTGATGCAGCACCCGGAGAGCCAGGTGCTGGGCACCCGGGTCGCCGACGACGTCGTGTGGGGTCTGCCCCCGGGCGTCTCCATCGATGTGGACCATTTGCTGTCTGAGGTGGGGCTCGACGGCTTCGGCGAGCGCGACACCGGCGGCTTGTCGGGCGGTGAGCTGCAGCGTCTCGCGGTGGCCGGCGCGCTGGCGCGGGATCCGTCGCTGCTGATCGCCGACGAGGTCACCAGCATGGTCGACCAGGCCGGTCGCGACGCGGTGATGGCGGTGCTGTCGGGTCTGACGGGCAGGCACCGCGCCGCTTTGGTGCACATCACGCATTACAACAACGAGGCCGACGCCGCCGACCGCACTGTGCACCTGACCGGCCGCGGCGCCGCCGACAACACCAACGCCGCGATGGTGGAGACGGCCACGGCGGAGACCATGGTGGAGACCGCCGATGTGCACGCCGCTGCGGCGGTTCCCGGCGCGCATCCCGGTGCGCCGGTGTTGGAGCTCAACGGTGTCGGCCACGAGTACGGCGTCGGCACGCCCTGGGCCAAACCTGCCCTGCGCGGCATCGACTTCGCTGTGCACGAGGGTGACGGTGTGCTGATCCACGGGCTCAACGGGTCCGGGAAGTCCACGCTGGCCTGGATCATGGCGGGCTTGACCGAACCGACCGCGGGCAGCTGTCTACTCGACGGCAAACCGGTTTCCGATCAGGTGGGCGCGGTCGCCATCTCGTTTCAGGCGGCGCGGCTTCAGCTGATGCGCAGCCACGTGGCGCTGGAAATCGCTTCGTTGGCGGGGTTCTCCATCTACGACCAAGCCAAGGTCACCGAAGCTCTGATCATGGTTGGCCTCGATCCGACGCTGGCCGCCCGGCGCATCGATCAACTCAGCGGCGGGCAGATGCGCCGGGTGGTGCTGGCCGGACTGCTGGCCCGCTCGCCGCGGGCGCTGATCCTCGACGAGCCGCTGGCCGGCCTGGACGCGGTGTCGCAGCGGGGCCTGATCCGGTTGCTGGTGGACTTGCGCCGGCGCAAGCGGCTGACGGTCGTGGTGATCTCGCACGATTTCGCGGGCTTGGAGGAGTTGTGCCCGCGCATTCTGCACTTGCAGGACGGGGCGCTGGCAGCGGCGCCGACCGCCGCCGGGGGGATGTCGTGACCGAACGACGCAAACCACGCCGGCAGGCGGTGCTGCTGCGCCCGGTGCCCGGCACCAGCGTCATCCACGAGCTGTGGGCCGGATCCAAGCTGGCGATCGTCGCAGCGATCGGGATCCTGCTGACCTTCTACCCGGGCTGGGTGCCGATCGGTTCGGTGGCGCTGTTGGTCGTGGTGGCCGCGTTGTTGGCGCGCATTCCGCGTGGTGTGCTGCCCACTATCCCGGTCTGGCTGTGGGTGCTGGTGGGGCTAGGGGCGTTGACCGCCACGTTCGCCGGCGGCAGCCCGGTGATCTCGGTCGGGTCGGTCGATATCGGCTTGGGCGGCTTGCTCAACTTCTTGCGCATCACCGCCTTGTCGATCGTGCTGCTGGGTCTGGGCGCCATGGTGTCGTGGACGACCAACGTCGCCGAGGTGGCGCCGGCGGTGGCCACGCTGGGACGTCCGCTGCGGATGCTGCGGATTCCGGTGTCGGATTGGGCTGTGGCGCTGGGCTTGGCGCTGCGTGCTTTCCCGATGCTGATCGACGAGTTCAGGGTGCTCTACGCGGCGCGCCGGTTGCGGCCGCCGGATGTCGAGAACGGTCGCAACGCCCGCGGTCGACGATGGGCGACGGAGTTGATCGACCTGCTGGCCGCGGCAATCACGGTGGCGCTGCGCCGCGCCGACGAGATGGGCGATGCGATCACTGCCCGGGGCGGCACCGGGCAGATTTCGGCCGCGCCGTCACGCCCCAAGCGCCGCGACTGGGTGGCGTTCGCGGTTGTGGTCGCGGTGTGCGGGACCGCGCTGGCACTGGAGCTGACCATCCTGGGCACCAGCGGCGTCAGGCGCTGAGAGCCGACATAGCCGTTACGGTGAGGGTGTGACGGGGCACCGACCTATCGACGCCGACTTCCTCGCTTTGCCGCGCCGCGAGCTGGCCGATGCGGCGCTGACCGCGGCGGTGCAGGCCGGCGCGAGCTACGCCGATCTGCGAATACACGCCATCACCACCGAGACCGTGCAGTTGCGGGACGGGGCGCTGGAGAACGCGGTGACCGACTACGAGATCGGCCTTGCGGTGCGCGTCATCGTGGATGGCACGTGGGGGTTCGCCTCGCACGCACAGCTCGACACAGCCGCGGCAGCCTCCACGGCGCGGCGGGCGGTGCGGGTGGCGACCACACTGGCGCCGCTGAACGCCGAGCGCATCGAGCTGGCTGACGAGCCGGTCTACCGGGACGTGTTCTGGTCCTCGGATTATCAGATCGACCCGTTCACGGTGCCGGCCGCGGACAAGGTCGGCGTGCTCGACGACTATTCCGGTCGGTTGCTGGCCTCCGATGGCATCGACCACGTGTCGGCCTGGCTGTATGCGGCCAAGGAGCAGACGTTCTACGCCGACACCTTCGGTTCGATGATCACCCAGCAGCGGGTGCGGGTGTTACCCAGCCTGGAGGCCGTCGCTGTGGATGCCTCGGCCGGCACTTTCGACACGATGCGAACCTTGGCGCCGCCGACGGCCCAAGGCTGGGAGGCCGTCGCCGGCGACGAGGTGTGGAACTGGACCCACGAGCTGACCGAGCTGCCGTGGTTGCTGGCCGAGAAGCTTAAGTCGCCCGGTGTGGTTGCCGGGCCCACGGACCTGGTGATCGACCCGAGCAACCTGTGGTTGACCATCCACGAGTCGATCGGTCACGCTACCGAATACGACCGGGCTATCGGTTACGAAGCCGCCTACGCCGGCACCTCTTTTGCCACCCCGGAGAAGTTGGGCTCGATGCGCTACGGGTCGCAGGTCATGAACGTCACCGCTGACCGCACCGTGGAACACGGTTTGGCCACAGTGGGTTTCGATGACGAGGGGGTACGCGCGCAGAGCTGGGATCTGGTCCGTGACGGCGTGTTCGTCGGCTACCAACTCGATCGGGTATTCGCCCCGAGGCTGGGCGAGACGCGGTCCAACGGATGCTCCTATGCCGACTCGGCCCATCATGTGCCCATCCAGCGGATGGCCAATGTGTCACTGCAGCCGTCGCCCGAGGACGTCAACACCGACGATCTGATCGCTCGCGTGGGCGACGGAATCTACGTCGTCGGCGACAAGAGCTGGTCGATCGACATGCAACGCTACAACTTTCAGTTCACCGGACAGCGGTTCTTCCGCATCCGCGACGGCAAACTCGATGGGCAGCTCCGCGACGTCGCCTACCAGGCCACCACCACGGACTTCTGGGGATCCATGGAAGCCGTTGGCGGGCAGTCCACGTGGCAGCTGGGTGGAGCATTCAACTGCGGTAAGGCCCAGCCCGGACAGGTCGCCGCGGTCAGCCACGGCTGCCCCTCGGCGCTGTTTCGTGGGATCAACGTGCTCAACACGCGCGAAGAAGGCGGACGGTAACCGGTGATCGAGGCACAACAAGTCGTGGATATCGTGCTGGCCGAGGCACGCCGGCAGGGCAAAGCCGACGAGACGATCGTGTTGGTGACCGATCGTGTCGAAGCGTCGCTGCGCTGGGCGAACAACACCATGACCACCAACGGTGAATCGACCAGCCGCACCACCACCGTGATCTCGATCGTGCGTCGCGGCGGACGCGCCCACGTCGGCTCCATGCGCTCCAGCGCTGTCGCGCCGGCGGTTCTGATGGACCTGGTGTTCGCCTCGCAGCATGCCGCCGCGGCGGCGTCGTCGGCTCGTGATGACGCACCGGCGCTGCCCGGTGAGGGCGAGCCGGCCGACTGGGGCGCCCCGACTCCCCACACCGGGGTTGAGGTCTTCGGCGGCGTCGCCGATGCGTTGGTGCGCGGATTCGCCGGCGAGGACACCCTTTTCGGCTACGCCCGGCACGTGATGGAAACGACGTTCGTCGCCACCTCGACCGGACTGCGGCGACGGTTCACCCAGCCGACCGGGTCGGTGGAGATCAACGCCAAGCGCGGCGGCGCCAGCGCCTGGGCGGGTACCAGCACACCCGACTTCGTCGGCGTGCCCACCGAGGCGATGCTCGACGACCTGGCCACCCGGTTGTCCTGGGCGCGGCACAGCGTCGAACTGCCCGCCGGGCGCTACGAGACGATCATGCCGCCGTCCACGGTCGCCGACATGATGATCTATTTGGCGTGGAGCATGGGTGGACGGGGCGCACAGGAGGGGCGCACCGCGTTGACCGCGCCCGGCGGCGGAACCCGGGTGGGGGAGAAGCTCACGTCACTTCCGGTGACGTTGTACTCCGACCCGTGCGCCCCCGGGCTGCAGTGCGCGCCGTTCGTCACCGCCACCAGTTCCTCGGAGCGGGCTTCGGTGTTCGACAACGGCATGGGTATCGACCGGGTGGACTGGATTCGCGAGGGCGTCATCAACGCGCTGGCCTATCCGCGCGCGGCCGCCACGGAATTCGGTGCGCCGGTGTCTGTCGGCGCCGACAACCTGTTGATGACCGGAGGCCCGGTCAGCCTGGACGAGATGGTGGCCAGCACCGAGCGGGGGCTGCTGCTGACCACGCTGTGGTACATCCGGGCTGTCGATCCGTCGGTGCTGCTGTTGACCGGACTGACCCGCGACGGCGTCTACCTGGTCGAAGATGGTGAAGTGACCGCGGCGGTGAACAACTTCCGGTTTAACGAAAGCCCGCTGGACCTGTTGCGCCGCGCCACCGAGGCCGGGACCAGCGAGATCACCCTGCCCCGGGAGTGGGGGGACTGGGCAACCCGCGCGCAGATGCCCTCGCTGCGAATCCCCGACTTCCACATGTCCTCGGTCAGCCAGGCGCAATAGCCGCCCGCATGTCGGTATGTGCGACCATAGTGGCCGCGCACAGCGCCAGGGGCGGTAGCTCAGTCGGTTAGAGCCGTGGACTCATAATCCATTGGTCGCGGGTTCGAGCCCCGCCCGCCCCACTCATCGAATGTGTTGCCTCGGTTGATGCTGGTGGGTCTGCTGCACGGATAGGTGACATCTTGACCTGCCCCACCGTTCGGGTTCCAGATTGACCTGCCCCACCTGTTGGGTTCCAAGTCGTGGTGGCTAACTGACGGCGGTGAGGTTGTCGTCGGCGTCATGGGCGCAGCGAGGCTCGCGCCTTAACCTCAACCGGGGGAGCAGCGTCACCGTTGCGGCGAGCGCCTGGGTCCCTGCCGGCAAGGCGGTATCGGAAGAATCCGCTGATCGGTTCCTCCACGTATGTCACAATTTTCCCAGGCAATAGCCTGCACAGTTCGACGGAGGGCGCCCATGAAATTCTGGCAGAAGTTGGCCCTTACTGGCGGTGTTGCCGCCGCCGTCTCTGTGGTCGGCGCAGCTGTGGCTGGCGCGGATGAACAGATTGACTACGGGATAAAGAAGGTCGAGTGCGAGGCCGCGGCCCAGCAGGCAAACACCAGCGGCAATGGTCATTCCTACTGCTACGAAACGGAATCCGGACACTACATGCTGTTCCTCGCAAGCTGAGTTGTTGCGTACGGGTGGACGGTCCATCCGTATCTCGCTCACCTGCGGTTTCGCTGGGGCTCAGTGCGGCCAGCCGCGCAATTGTTTCCGCTCACAAATGGTGTCGTGGTCGTCGTTCATCCCCCAAACGTCCCCCTGGTGTCGTCTCAGCTGAGACGGTCGGAGATGACGATCTCGTGAAAACACGGTGAGTCGGGCCGATTCCCGGTCATCAGGTTCGACAAACCTTTAGCGTTCCGACGCGACGGCCGATAAAACAGGCGACAGTAGGGACAGCGACAGGAAGGGACGCTATGACATTGCGAAAAACGCTGGCATGGATGGTTTCGCTGAGCGGTGCGGCGCTGGTCTGGTCGACCGCGGCGACCAGCGTCGCTCACGCGCAGAATCTGGAGCCGATCATCAACACCAACTGCAGTTACGCGCAGGCGGTGGCGGCGCTCGACGCGAACGATCCGGTCGCCGCGGCGCAATTCCACGGTTCGCCGCCCGCCCAGGTGTTCATGCAGCAGTACCTGGCGGCACCTCGGGACCAGCGCATCCAGATGGCCGCTCAGATGCAGCAGGTTCCCGGAGCGGCTCAATTCGTAGGCGTCGTCGCGATGATGGCACAGGAGTGCGCCAAGTACTGATCGGCATTCTGATCGGCACTGCGACCACCGGGTTGTCGGCCCGGTGTGTCCGTCCCACCGTCACCCCGCCTGGCGATAGACGCTCCTACCTTCCTTGAACGTCTCGACAACCTCGATGTCGAGGATGGCGTCCGGTTCGACGGTCAGGGGATTGCCGTCGAGGATCACCAGGTCGGCGAGTTTGCCCGCGGTCAGGGTTCCCTTCTGGTCTTCCTCGCGGATCTGCCAGGCGGCTTCGATGGTCAGTGCACGTAGCGCGGTGAGCACATCCACGCGCTGGTCGGGTCCGATGACTTCGCCGGAGCGCGAGGTGCGGGTGACTGCACTCCACACCATGCGCATCGGTTCAATCGGTGTCACCGAGAAATCATTGTGGTTGGAAAAGTGCAGTCCGTGGTCCTGGGCGGCCTTCATCGGGCTCATGAATGACGCACGCTTGCGGCCGGTGTTCTCGATGTGGACGTCACCCCAGAAGAACAGGTGCACGGTGAAAAACGACGGTGTCATGCCCAGCTCGGTGTAGGCGTCGAGCTGTTCGGGCCGCATGAACTGCGAATGCACGACGACAGTGCGGTGATCCTGCCCGGCGTTCATGCCGGCCTCGCGGACCGCGTCGATCATCAGGTCGATCGCGGCGTCACCGTTGCAGTGCGCGAAAATCTGGATGTTCTTGCGGTGCAGCTCGGCGACGATCTCTTTGATCACCTCCGGAGCGACGACGGGCCCTCCGCGCCAGTTCGGCTCGCCCTGGGGTCCCTCGGTGAGCAGCGGCTCGGTCCACCACGCGGTCTTGCCCTGGGGTGAACCGTCCACAACCAGCTTGACCCCCTCGATTTTGAGGTGGTCGCGGTAGGTCCCGAACGAGTCCGCCGCGTCGTCGGGCAGCTCGACCCCGGTGCCTTCGAAGCCGGGAAAGTACTCCTTGACCAGTGCCGGAATTTCGGTGACCAGCGGCACCGAAACAATGTCGAGGTAGAGCAATCCCGTGGCGGCGGCGGTGCGGATCAGGCCCAGATCGCGTGCAGCCGTGGCGCCTTCCTGGGCGGTGGTGGTGCCGGCCCGGGCATACATCTGCTGTGCTTCGTCGAAGGCGTCCAGCAGAGCGGACTCGGTGGGCTGCGGCATGGCGGTGAACACCGGCAGGAACGCTGCCTCCATGATCAGCCCTGCCGGAGCCTGGGAACCCTCCTTGCGCAGGATCACTCCGCCGGCAGGTGTCTCGGTGCTCTCATTGATGCCGACCTGGGCGAAAGCCGGCGAATTCAGCACCGCGCCGTGGTTGGAGACGTGAATGAGCATGACCGGGTTGTCGGGGAAGTGCGGGTCGAGATCGTCGACGGTGATCTGGCGCTGCTCGGCGAGCAGGGTCGGGTCGTAGCCGTATCCGATGATCCACTGGCCGGGGCCGATGCCGCGTCGCGCGACATGGTGATTCAGCACGTCGATGACGTCGGGAATCGACGCCACGGGCCCCGCCGGCTGTCCGGACACGTTGGCCCAGGACACCAGCTGCGGAGCGTTGGCGAAATGGCCGTGGGCGTCGATGAACGAGGGCATCAGCACCGCACCGCAGAGATCGGTCAGTTCGGTAGCCTCTGAGGCGGTGGACATCACCGCGGCCTTGTCGCCGACGGCGAGGATGCGGCCGTCAGCGATCGCGACCGCCTCGACCTGCGGAAGGTCGTCGTCCATCGTCAAAATGGTGCCGCCGTAGAAGATCGTTTCGGCGGCCTGCCCGGAGTGCTCCGAAGGTGACATGGGTCTATCTTGCCCCGGCCCGGTTTCGCTGACGCGGGGTTGCCGCCGAGCAGGCAGTTAGGCCGAGGGTCGGGAGCTGTCCGGCTGCGCACGGGCGAACGGGGCCGTGTCGGCAGCGTGTCGGCACCGAGTGGGTCCGAGTGGGTCAGCGCGGGTCAGGGCGGGTCGGCCCCGTCGCGTAATTCAATGCTGCTTGATTCTGGCGCGACGGTCCGCGGTGATCTCATCGGGGAGCGCCCCCCGCCAGGCGGTCATCAGTGCCCTGAACTGTGGAATTCATTTAGCGAATGAAGTATCGTAAATTCTGTGTAACGCAGCTCACCGCCGCTAGAAAGTTCAGTTATGGTGAAAGCGTTGAGCCCGTCCAGATGCTTGCGGCCCAACTTCCTGCCCGAGAGGACCAACCCATGGCGAGCGTGACCTTCGCCCAAGCCACCCGTATCCACCCCGGCGCGGCCCACCCGTCCGTCGACGCTCTTGACCTCGAAATCGAGGACGGTGAGTTCGTGGTCCTGGTGGGGCCCAGCGGATGCGGCAAGTCCACCTCCCTGCGCATGGTCGCCGGCCTGGACGAGGTCCACGCCGGACGCATCCTGCTCGGCGGCAAGGACATCACCGGCCTGGCACCCAAACGCCGCGACATCGCGATGGTCTTCCAGAACTACGCGCTCTACCCGCACATGACGGTAGCCGACAACATGGGCTATGCCCTCAAGATCGGCGGCGTCAGCAAGGCCGAGCGGATGAAGAAGGTGACCGAAGTCGCCAAGATCCTCGATCTGGAACCCCTGCTCGGCCGCAAACCCAAGGCGCTCTCGGGTGGGCAACGTCAGCGAGTCGCAATGGGCCGCTCCATCGTCCGCGAACCCCAGGTGTTCCTGATGGACGAGCCGCTGTCCAACCTCGACGCCAAGCTGCGCGTGCAGACCCGCGCCCAAATCGCCACCCTGCAAAGAAGACTCGGCACCACGACCCTCTACGTCACCCACGATCAGACCGAGGCGCTGACGATGGGCGACCGGATCGCCGTGCTCGAAGGTGGTGTGCTGCAACAGTTCGACACGCCGCGCGAACTCTACGACCACCCCGTCAACACCTTCGTCGCCTCCTTCATCGGCTCACCGCAGATGAACCTGTTCGAAGCCGACCTCGTCGAAGGCGGCGCCATGGCGGCGGGCTTCACGCTGGCGCTGCAACGCCCGCAGTTCGACACCGCGACCCGATCCGGGGACACGACGGTGACGATCGGCATCCGTCCCGAAGACCTCGAACTCGCCACCGACGGCCTGGCGGTGCGCATCCTCAACATCGAAGACCTGGGCACCGACGCCTACGTCTACGGCCGCCTCGAACAGGTGACGGCGCCCGACGTCGAGATTTCCTTCCGCGTCGACAGCCGCTGCCCACCCCCGCTCGACACCGTGGTGCGCGTCGCCCCGCGACCCGACCGGCTGCATGTGTTCTCGGCGAGCTCGGGCCAACGCATCTGAGCAACTTTCACTACTGCTTCAAATCAGCACATTTTCGTACACGATCGCATAAATCACCCGGAGGTCTAGTCATGCCCAAACGTTCTTGGAGTCGCGCGCTGGTGCTCACGCTCGGCGTCACACTCGCCCTGACCGCGTGCGGTCGTGACGAGAACGCGCCCGCCGCCGATTCCAGCAGCGACATCAGCGCCATATCCGAGGGCCCCGCGACCGGCGACATCACGGTGTGGGCGATGGGCGTCGAAGGCGACCAGCTGCCGGTTCTGGCCGAAGCGTTCGAAGCCGACAACCCCGACGCCGACGTCACGATCACCGCCGTGCCCTGGGACGACGCCCCGACGAAGATCTCGACCGCGATCGCGTCGGGGGAAACCCCCGACGCCACCCTGCTCAACCCGTCGGCGCTGGCATCCTTCGTGTCCACCGGCGGATTCTCCACGGTGCCCGACGGCGTGATCGACGCCGCCGCCTTCGACGCGAACGCACTGGCCGCCACCGAAATCGACGGCAGCTCCTACGCCGTCCCGCTCTACGTCGACACCCGAACCCTGTTCTACCGCAAAGACATGGCCGAAGCCGCTGGCGTCGAACCCCCGCAGACCTGGGCGGAATGGGCAGGCTTCGCCCGTGCACTGCAGTCGAACGGAGCCGCCGAGGGCATGCTGCTGCCCACCGGCGAGGTCGGATTCACCGAGCAGGTGCTGATCCCGTTCATCTGGGGAGCCGGTGGCGAGATCCTCAACGCCGAAGGCACCGAATTCACCCTCGACACCCCCGAGACGGCAGCCGGCCTGGCGCAATACCAGTCCTTCTTCGACGACGGAGTCGCCAGCCGCACCGGCACCTACGAACCGTGGGGCTCGGTCGAACAGCGCATGGTTTCCGGTGAGGTGGGCTCGGCCATCGAGGGCCCCTGGCTGGTTCCGGCCCTCAAGGAACTTCTCGGCGACGAGTACGAGCAGAAGATCGGCGTCGTCACCCTGCCGGCAGGACCGGTCAGCGGGGCCAGCTGGCTCGACGGAGGACAGCTGGCGGTCTTCCGCGACGCCAAGAACCCCGAGGGTGCCTGGAAGTTCCTGCGCTTCCTGTCCCAAACCGATCAGGCCGCCGAATTCTCCCGCCTGACCGGTGACCTTCCCGCCGTCACGGCGGCATGGGAGCCGGCCGGACTGAACGACGACCCGACCACAGCCGTGTTCCAAGAGCAGCTGGAAAGCACCGGCCTGACCCCGGCGATCGCAACCTGGAACGAGGCCGCCACCGTCTTCGCCGGCTACGGCGAGCGACTCGCCCGCGGCACCGTCACCCCGGAGGAGGCGTCGACCGGACTGCAGAACGACCTGAGCGGAATCGGCATCGGCGGCTGACCGGATGACGATGACCTCTGTGGATCAGGCCCCAACGCCGGCCGGCGCCGGCCCGGAGACCGACGGTGCGACGCCCCAGCCTCGCCGTCTTTCTCCGTGGCGCCGGCGGCAGGCGGTGGTGGCCTGGATGTTCGCGCTGCCGTTCGCGGCGGTGTTCCTGGTCTTCATGGTCGGGCCGCTGGTGGCGTCGCTGGCGCTGTCGTTCACCGACATGACCAACCGTGACCTGCGCAGTCCGCTCGCGGTGCAGTTCGTCGGATTCGACAACTTCGTGGCGTTGTTCTCCGACCCGACCTTCCTGACCGCGATCAAGAACACCGCCTACTTCGTGCTCGTCGGTGTACCACTGACGGTGGTGGTCGCCCTGGCGATCGCGCTAGCCCTCGACAACGGAATCCAGCGGTTCCGCTCGGTGTTCCGCGTCGGGTTCTACACCCCGGTGGTCACCAGCATCGTCGCGATCGCCGTGGTGTGGAAATACATTCTCGAGCCCGACGGGCTGCTCAACCAGGCACTGTCGGCGATCGGCATACACGGACCGGACTGGCTGCACGACACCAGCTTCGCCATGCCCTCGCTGATCCTGATGGCGGTGTGGCGCAACATGGGCACCCTGATGATCGTCTTCCTGGCCGGGCTGCAGACCATCTCACCCGAACTGCACGAGGCCGCACGGATGGACGGCGCCAACACCTTTCAGCGCTTCCGGGACATCACCCTGCCGCTGCTGCGCCCGACACTGCTGCTGGGCTGCGTGCTCATCTCGATCTACTACTTCCAGTTCTTCGAGGAGGCCTTCGTGATGACCGGCGGCGGCCCGCTTGACCACACCCTGTCGATCACCTACTTCACCTATAACCAATTCGGCTACGGCAACTACGGATACGCCTCAGCGGCGAGTTACGTCCTCGCGTTGGCGATCGGATTGGTGACACTGCTGCAGTTCCGCGTGCTGCGGTCCAAGGATTGAGGACGATGACCGAGCCGATCCACGAAAAGCCCGTGCGGGGACGTGACCGTTGGTACCTCTATGTGCCCCTGATCCTTGGGTTCGCGGCGACCATCCTGCCGTTCGTCTGGATGATCAGCGGTGCGTTCAAGCCCAGCGCCGAGGTCCTCTCCGGGAAATTCCAGCTGATCCCGCAGAACCCGACACTGCAGAACTTCACCGACCTATTCACCAAAGTGAATTTCCTGCAGTACTTCTCCAACAGCGTCATCGTCGCCATCGCGGTGGTCGGCGGGAACCTGCTGTTTTGCCCGATGCTTGCCTATGCGCTGACCAAGCTGGAATTCCCCGGCCGAAAAATGCTGTTCGGCACCGTGATGACGCTGCTGATGGTGCCCACCGTCGTGACGTTCATCCCGCTGTTCGTACTCGTCACAAAACTGGGCCTGGTCAACAGCTACGGCGCGCTGATCCTGCCGTTCCTGGCCACCCCGCTGGGTGTGTTCATCATGCGCCAGTTCATGTCCGGCATCCCCGACTCGCTGCTGGAAGCGGCTCGGCTGGACGGCGCCGGTGAGTTCCGCATCTTCTTCACGATCGTGCTCCCGCTGTGCGGGCCCGCGCTGGCCACGGTGGCCATCCTGCAGTTCCTGACCACGTGGAACGAATTCCTGTGGCCGCTGGTCGCCGCCCAGACCGAGGACCGCTACACCCTGCCCGTGGCGATCGCCATGATCTCGGCCAGCGCAAACTCGGTGAACTACGGCCTGCTGCTGGCCGGGGCCACCGTCATCGTGTTGCCCATCATCGCCTTGTTCCTTTTCCTGCAACGCCACTTCGTGCAGGGCATCGCCGCGACCGGGATCAAGTAGCTCCCCGCGCCGCCACTACCGACGAAAGCATCATGACTGTCACCACTTGTGCGCTGTCGCCCTGTCCCTCCGACCCGTCAGACCCGTACCTTGTCGAGCTTCTCGGTCGGCTGACCCTGGAGGAGAAGGTCGAACTGCTGACGGGCCGCGATTTCTGGTCCACCCACGGCAACAGCCGAATCGGACTCACCCCCATCGTGTTCTCCGACGGCCCGGCCGGAATCAGGGGACAGGTGTGGGACGAACGCGACCCCTCGGTCAGTCTGCCCTCGGGATCCGCGCTCGCCGCGAGCTGGGACCGCGACATCGCCCGCCGCTACGGTGCGGCGCTGGCCAGCGAAGCCACCGCCAAAAACGTCGACGTGGTACTGGGCCCCACTATCAACATGCACCGAACCCCCGGCGGTGGAAGACATTTCGAATGCCTCAGCGAGGACCCGGTGCTCACCGCAGAACTCGCCGCGGCCTACGTCGACGGCATCCAGTCACACGGAGTGGCCGCGACACCGAAACACTATCTGTGCAACGACTTCGAAACCGAGCGCTACACCGTCGACGTGCTCGTCGATGAACGCACCCTGCGCGAGGTGTACCTGCTTGCCTTCGAGAAAGCCGTCACCGACGCCCACGCATGGCTGGTGATGAGCTCCTACAACGCCGTCAACGGCACCACAGCCAGCGAAAGCGACCTGCTGGAACAACCGCTGAACTCCGAATGGGGTTTCGACGGCGTCATGATCGGCGACTGGACCGGGGTCCGATCACTCGAAAGTGCCAGGAAATCACAAGATCTGGCGATGCCGGGACCCGACGGGCCGTGGGGAGACACACTGGTGCGCGCCGTACGCTCCGGGTCGGTCCCCGAAACCGCGGTCGACCGCAAGGTGCTGCGCCTGCTGCTGCTGGCGGCCCGCCTGGGCCGCCTCGACGGCGTCGCCCCCGCCGTCACCCGAACCCGCGCCGACATCGACGTGCCCGGTTTCGCGCGCACCGCGGCCACCGAGGCGGCGGTGCTGCTGGAGAACCGGTCGGTGCTGCCCGTCGACCCTGCCGGCGTCAACCGCATCGTCGTCGTCGGATACGCCGCCCGCACCCCGCGCATCCAGGGCGGCGGCAGCGCAACCGTCGTGCCCGCCCACATCGTCAGCCCCCTCAACGGTATTCGCGCCGCCTTCCCCGGTGCCGAAGTCCAGTTCTGCCACGGCCCCATCGTCGAGGACGGTATCGCGTTCCTGCCGCTCGACCAGCTGACCAATCCCGGCTCGGCGGAGCCCGGCCTGCAGGTGCGTTTCCTCGACGCCGAGGGCGCCGAACTACACCACGAGGACCGGCGCGCCACCAACCTGGTCTGGTTCGGCGGCGACGCCCCGATCGCCGACGCCGCGACCGTGGAGATCGCCACCCGGTTCCGCCCCGACAGCGGCGGTGACCTGCGGCTGGGTATCGGCGCCATCGGACGGGTACAACTCAGCGCCGACGGCGTGACCGTGCTCGACGAACAGGTCGACCCCGTCGGAACCGACCTCGGTGCGGCCCTGCTGGCCTCACCGATCACCGAGGCGGTGATACCTGCGCAGGCCGACACAGACGTCGAACTCCTGCTGCGCATCGATCTGCCCACCACCCGCACCGGCATGCAGAACGCCCTCGGGGTGCGGTTCGGACTGCTGCCACCCGCGACCGACGACGACGAACTGATCGCCGAGGCCGTCGCCGCCGCGGCAACCGCCGATCTGGTGGTGGTCGTGGTCGGCACCAACGCCGCGATGGAGGCAGAAGGCAGCGATCGCCGTGATCTTCGGCTGCCCGGCCGACAAGACGACCTGGTGCGCGCGCTAGCTGCGGCCAACCCACGCACCGTCGCGGTCGTCAACGCCGGAGCACCGGTCCTGTTGCCGTGGACCGACCAGGTCGGCGCCACACTGCAGATGTGGTTCCCCGGCCAGGAAGCCGGGTCGGCCCTGGGGGATCTGCTCACCGGCGCCGCCGAACCGGGCGGCCGGCTGCCGACCACCTGGCCGGCACGCAACGACGACGTCCCGATCCTGGCGATCGAGCCGGTGGCCGGCCAGGTCCGCTACGACGAAGGCATCCACGTCGGCTACCGCAACTGGCTGCGCATGGACCGCCGCCCGGCCTATCCGTTCGGACACGGCGAGAGCTACACCACCTGGGCACTCGGCGAGGTCACCGTCGCCCCGACAACCGCACCCGACCGTGTCGTGCACGTCGGCGTGGAACTGACCAACACCGGCGACCGCGCGGGCAAGCAGATCGTGCAGGTCTACCTGTCACGCCAGGACTCGACGGTCGAACGTCCCGCGCTGTGGCTGGCCGGATTCGCCGCCGCGCGGATCCCGGCGGGGGCGACAGAGCGTGTCGAGATCGACATACCGGCACGGGCCTTTGCACACTGGGACACAGCGACGCACCGATGGGCCTACGAACGCGGCGACTTCGAACTGCGGATCGGGTTCTCTTCGGCGGATCTTCCTGTCGCAATGTCGGTTTCGATGAGCTGAGGCAGGAGGTGGCAAGGGCAGCGATGACCGGTCTTGACGCCAAGGGAATGCGCCAGGCCAACGCGAGCGCGCTACTGGCGATTCTCTACCGCGAACCCGGGGCGATCTCCCTGGCCGAACTGGCGGCGCGAACGGGGCTGTCCCGACGCACCGTCGAGCTCATCCTGGGATCGCTGGCGCACGACGGCTGGGTGCGTGTCCCCAGCCAGGAACTGCACGCCAGCGGTCGCGGCAGACCGGCCCGCTTGTTCGAGCTGCGACCCGAATCCGGCGCGGTACTGGCCGTCGACGTCGAGCACGACCGCACGACCGTGCACGTCGCCGATCTACGTGGTCGCCCTATGGGCAAGGCCGTCACATTGATCTCCGGCGAACCGAGCCGCGACGAACGGCTCGCACTGACCCGGGATGCGATCGCCGATGTGCTCGGCGAGGTCGGGCTGGATGCCGGCGACATCGGCGCCGTGGCGATAGCCACTCCAGGCAACGTCGACGACGACGGCATCGTCGCCGCCGATCTGTCGATGAAGCAGTGGCGTGGAGTCGACCTGCGCGACGAACTGTGCCGAGAGTTCACCTGTCCGGTGGTGGTCGAGAACAACGCGATCCTCGCCATGCTCGCCGAACTGTCCGAAGGAGCCGCGGTCGGGGCCGACCACATGCTGTGGCTGATGCTCGAAGGCGTCCACAACGGGATGGGCATCCTCGTCAACGGCGAGCCCTACCGCGGTGTCCAGGGCGCGGCAGGTGAGATCTTCTGGGCGAAAGTCCTTGGCCTCGACGCCATCGCCGAATCCCCCCTCAACGGTTTGGCCCGGATACAGAGTCGGCAACGACAAAGCCAGGCCGCCGATTTGGTGCGCCGCGCTCACGAGGGCGAGCCGGCCGCGCTGGCCGTCGTCGACGACTTCGCCCTGGTCCTGGCCCGGG